>CAYGTH010000630.1:0-4236 GCA_964352745.1 uncultured Bacteroidia bacterium | reverse complement strand
GCTTTCTTTGTGCGCTGAGTGCCTGAGTGGTAAATCCAGGGCTGTTTTCCTTTGCGAACCTTGCGGTTATTCTTTGCTTTATGGAAAACTGGCCTACACCCAATGTAGATACGGGGAGCATCTTTGAAAATAAGCAGTGAGAAAATTGATAGGATTCGGAGGAGTTCATTCAAAGCTGCAGAATCGCTACAGAAAAAGCGCTCTCCTCCTCTGCATTTCGACTTCGCTCAATGTGACGGATCGATCATTCTTTTATATTTCGAAGTATACCTCCCTGCTCAATCCCCAAACACACTCGCCGGAGGCCTTTGCTTCTTTGCCCCTTTCCGTTCAATTTCCCCAACTACAAGACCCCCTTCGGCACAATTTTCCGCGTCCACACCTTGATCTGTTTTTCCGCTGCTACCTCCGAATCCGGATTAAACTCCAACGTTGTTTCCCAGGCATTCTCAGGCTTCAATTCCGCTTCCATGCCAGCCAGTACTTCTGCTGCGATTTGCTGAGAATGAACAATGACCAGGCATTCGGTATTGAGATTGGCACTGCGCGGGTCGAGGTTAAAAGTACCTATCACCGCTGTTTTGCCATCGACAACCATCGACTTGGCATGTATTCCAAAGATGGGCGTGTAGTCGAGGGTAGTTTGCAAATCATCTGTCATGATTTGTTTGCGAATGGCGGCATCGGGCCGAAATTCAAAGATCCGAACGCCTGTTTTTAAGAGGGCTTCCCGGTCTCGCTGATAACCACTGAAGGCTTCGAGGTTGTCTGTAGAGGCGAGGCTATTGGTGAGAATTCGAATGTGCACTCCGCGGTCCACGGCTTCGCGAAATAGGTTTTGGCTGAGTTCAGTTGTGATCAGATAGGGACTTTGAATGTCGATGGAATATTGGGCAGTGCGCACCAACTCGATCAAGGCATCTGTAGAGAGTCCGCCGCCGCCGAGTCCCTGGCTCCCGTCATTTTTGCCGGGCAGATCGGAAACAAATACCACACTATCGGTCCACACCAGTTCGCCCGAGTTGTGAATCGCCTGAAAGGTCTGCGGCAGGTTTTCAATCCGGTTGCGGATTTGCGGCCAAAAATTTTCAGGGTTGCAGGCATATTGGTGTAGGGCTTCATATCGGTGCGGGTCCTGAATCGTATCTGCCATTTCCGGTACCAGGTCCCGGGCAAACACACTCAGTGAGTCCGTCCAGAATTGTGAAAAAGAGGCCTGCACCTCCTGGCTCGTTTTTCCGAGCAGCAGCACATCTCTGTCCCGGAAATTATATTCGTGGTCATAGTCAAAGTACTCGTCTGCAATATTACGCCCCCCTGTGATCACGATCTTTCCGTCTACAATGAACGTCTTATTGTGCATCCGTTGATTGGCAGATCGGAAGTCCGTACTGAATTTTTTGAGTTTGCTGTAAATACTTTTACCGAGATTGACACCGGGATTATAGATTTTGATACTGATATTTTCGTGTGAATCCACCGTCAAAATGTCCTGAATCCCCGCATCCACCATAATGTCGTCCAGCAGGATTCGGATTTTTACGCCCCGGTCTGCGGCCCGGATCAAATAATCACAGGCGATTAGCCCCACATTGTCTGTGGAAAAAATAAAGTATTGAATGTCGATCGTCTGCTCCGCATATTCAGTTAGCCATGCGCGCGTAACCAGGGATTTTCCGCCGTCTTCCAATACCAGCACTCCCGTTTTTTCAGCCATCAAATCGGCGATGGGCTCCATTTCCGCCGAAAGGTGGATGGAGTCATTTCGGTGAATATTGGTACAAAAATCACCTTCGGTGAGGGGAACCTGACTCTTGGGAGAAGAGCAGGCGGCGAGAAAGAGGAGGAAGACAGTGAAGCAGTGAAGTTTCATATGGAATTAATCCCTCGAAGCTTTGTGGGAATTTCGAATCTGAAAATTGAGAAGTATCTGCTTATGAGAACCCTACGTCGATTAACCCAAATCAGAACTTGAACCAACAATTACTAAGTCATCAATATGGGAAAAGTGAGTAATCAATGACAACAGATTTGATCATTTCCACATGTCAGGATCAACTCTACCAAAAGCCTCTGTATTCCGGTCAAACTCCTCTGCTGCTTCTTGTGACCAAGTTCCGGCCAACCGCTCAAGATTTGACGGTGTAGAAACGGATTGTTTAACCGAGGACAAGCCTAAAAACTGTTGGAGGGCTTCCACCAACAAATCAGACACATCCAAACCACGATGTCTGGCTTCAATGTTCAAGCGTAACCATAGCGAAGGGTCTATTTGGGGGATTTTCAGTCTCATATACAATTATACGAATTTTTTGGGTTTGATGGATGTCTCATAGACGCTTGAGTGAATACCAGATAAAGAGCTTTGCCCGTCTGTAATCGCAGTTGTATTTAAGATAGTGGGCAAGGCTTAGCCCATGTTTGGAACGCTAATTTCTTTAGAAAATCCTGACTTCAGGAACATGGTCTTAGTTTTTTATCTCAAATATCTCGTATCTGTTCAAAATTTGAGGACTACTGCAAAAATGAGGTAAGTCTCTGTCGGGATGCCCCAGGCTGTTTTCCTTTCTCTACAATATAAGAGGTATATCCTCAAAAAAAACTATCTTGTCACCTACCAACCTAAAGCAAAAAAACATACTCTCATGCCGACCTTATCCCGAAGATCCTTTGTCAAAAAAACCGCAGCCTTTTCGACAGGTGCGATGATCATACCGCATCTGATGAGTGCTTCTCCCAATGCGAAACTGAACCTGGCCTTTATCGGTATCGGGGGCCGTGGCGGTAGAAATCTCAACAGTTGTGATATCAAAGATGCAAATGGAAAATCACTTCATAATGTCGTGGCGCTCTGCGATGTGAGTGAAGAAAAAGGAGCGGAGGGATTCAAAGCCTATCCCAAAGCTAAAAGATTTACGGATTTCCGGAAGATGTTTGACAAGATGGGAAAGAAGATTGATGCAGTTGTGATATCAACCCCGGATCATACACATTTTGCTGCTGCGATGGCGGCGATGGAACTGGGGAAGCATGTATATGTCGAAAAACCCCTGGCACATAATATCTGGCAGTTGCGAACGCTGAAAAAAGCAGCCAAACACTATGGCATCATTTCTCAACTGGGGAATCAGGGGCATACCACTGATGGCATTCGTCGGGTAAAGGAGTGGTATGAAGCAGGCGTATTGGGAGAAGTAAGAGAAGTCATCGCCTGGTTTAACGGACCTACATTTAAAGAAACCGGTTATTTCCTCAAACCGACTCAGTATCCGGCAAAAGGCGAACCTATCCCCAAGGGGCTGGACTGGGATTCCTGGTTAGGACCGGTAGCAGAAAGGCCCTACAGCCATTATTATCTTCCACGCTTTTGGCGGAGCTGGTATGAGTTTGGAAATGCCCTGTTAGGCGATTGGGCCTGCCATACCCTTGATGCCCCTTTTTGGGCGCTGGATCTTGGCATGCCGACTTCGGTCGATTCCATCTTTCGTACGCCCGAACCCGCTGGGAATCATTTTATTTCCGATCAATCGCACTTACAATTTGACTTTCCGACTCGGGGAGACAAGGCCCCGGTGAGGCTGCATTGGCATGAAGGCGGTTTGAAACCCGGAAATCGACCCGAATGGGGATTGGATACATTACCGGCATCCGGCATGATCATGATCGGTTCCAAAAAGTCCCTGATGACAGGCGGCAGGCCCAATAAACCGCAGTTACTCGTGGCAGACGATGAATGGAAGGCTTTTCAACAGAATATGCCGGAACCCACGATTCCACGGGTGGCTGAAGAAGACCCCCAGGGAGAATGGATTCGCGCTATCACAGGAGAAGGCCCTATGTGTCAATCCACTTTTTCCTATGGTGCTGACCTTACCGAAATGGCCCTGGTAGGCGTAATGGCCCAGCGATTTCATACCCGGATTGAATATGATGCCGCTAATATGAAAGTTACCAATCACCCTGAATTTGATCAGTATATCAAGGAGCCCGTTCGTGAAGGGTGGGTGTACGGGGAAGACTTGTAGGCCCCCCAGGGTAGGCTACATAATAATATAATTTTCCTTTTTGCAGAAATGCCCGATACTGACAACAAAACCATGGAAAAAGACTACGCCATTCAGATGGGGAGTTCCAACCTCCGCTTTGGGCCGGGCATCACACGCGAAGTGGGAATGGACCTTGCCGACATGGGCATTCGGCGAGTGCTGGTGCTCACCGATCCCAATCTCAGGGACT
>CAYGTH010000629.1:0-4241 GCA_964352745.1 uncultured Bacteroidia bacterium | reverse complement strand
TTTTTCCAAAAATGCTACTCGGTTTTTTTTAAGTTTTTGTGTACGGCAGTGAAAATGAGAAATGATTGCAGGAGAATATACGCAAGGTTGATTGGGATTTTTTTATTAATGGTAGCTTTTGTTCAGGTTGCCGTTGCGCAGGAAACAATACAAATTCCTGCAAAAGGCGAAGTTTTGAACACCTTAAAGGAACAACATCCCCGTCTGATATCAGCAGAAAGGGTGGAAAAAATTAAGCAGCTGATTCAGGAAGATGAGCTCGCTAAACAAATTTGGATATCCAATCTGGAATTTGCTGAAGAATTGTTGGATACAAAACCATTGATTTACGATAAACCAGATGGACGAAGACTGCTCCGTGTAAGCCGTGCAGCACTTGACCGTATTCGCTCTTTGAGTTTATGTTATCTGATTTTGGGTGAAAAAAGATATGCAGAACGGGCATGGAAAGAACTCGAAGCTGTAGCTTCCTTCAACGATTGGAATCCATCGCATTTCCTTGATTGTGCCGAAATGACACATGCTGTTGCCCTTGGTTACGACTGGTTATACCATTTCTGGAATGGCGAACAAAGAAAATTTCTGGAGGATGCAATCGTGCAAAAAGGTTTGAACCCTGCATTAGAAGTATATAGTAAAGATGTCGGTTGGCATACCGGAAATATTAACTGGAACCAGGTATGTAATGGCGGCATTTCTATAGGTGCGCTTGCTATTGCTGAGACTAACCCTGATCTCGCCTCAGAAATATTGAGTACAGCCATTGAAGGTATTCTGTTGCCCATGAAGGTTTATGAACCGGATGGTGGCGGCTATGAAGGGCCAACATATTGGGATTATGGCAGCCGCTACAATGTATTCTTTATCGATGCGCTGGACAATAGTTTAGGAAGCGACTTTGGATTGGGTACCATGGAGGGGTTTCGCCGCAGCGGAGATTTTCAAATTCATTTATCAGCAACTGACTTATTGTGTTTCAATTTTAGTGACAGTGATATCAAAGCAATGTCTACTGCTCAACATTTCTGGATGGGAAAGAAGTACGACCTGCCGCGTTATTCAGGATTTAGGTATATGGCACTCAAAAGGGGAGTCGAAGCAAATCTTTTGGATCTGTTGTGGTTTGATGATCGCGTTAAAGACTTTGATTTGAATAGTATGTCTTTGGATAAGCATTTTCGAGTAGCTGAGATTGTTACCATGCGTGATTCGTGGGAAAATGGAAAAGGTTTTGCTGTTGCATTGAAAGGGGGATCAAGTACCCGGGTGCACAGCCACATGGATTTGGGATCGTTTATTCTTGAATGCGAGGGGGTTCGCTGGTTTACAGACTTTGGAAAGGATGCACAAACCTATCAGCGTCATATAAACAAAGCCGGTCGTTGGGATTTCTATAGGACACGCGCAGAAGGGCACAATACCTTGGTCATCAATCCAGCGTTTAAGGGCAGTCAGAAAAGAACAGAAGACGGAATTGCTGAATTTATAAAGTTTGAATCAGGCAAAGAATCCGCAGTAGCAGTATTGGATGTTTCAAAAGCCTATTATAATGACGCATTATTTAAACGAACTTTTACCCTAACCAGAGGAAAAGAATTCCGGATCGCGGATGAAATAAAATGCAAAGAACCTTCGGAACTGTTTCTGTTTTATCACACAGGAGCTGAAATAGAACTCACTAACAATAATCGTCAGGCTATTCTTAATCAAGATGGAAAATCTATGGTGGTAAATCTGGTCAAGCCTTTAGCAGCCCAATTTGAGGTTTTGCCTGCCGAACCAATGCCTGAATCACCCATCCTGCCGTTTCAGGAAACGAATGAGGGAATTAGCAAGCTGTCGATTCATTTCACAGATGTCGAAGCTGTTGAGGTTGAGATTACTATAGGGGTATTTAATGGGAACTGAGCTGAGCATTACTGATTATTTCTTGAGGAGTGGGCATGATAGGACCAAAGCCAGAAAAATACTCCGATTTCCCTGGCAACTTTAACATAGGAGTTAAACTCATGCAGACACCCTTTATCGGTTGGCTGATGGTTGGTCAGATGAAAATCCGCTCATTTCGTACGAGTTTAAATTTTCAAAATCGCAATCTTGAACTAACAGATTGTCAAAAAACCCTCGTATATACGTAAGTGCTTACGTAATCAATAAAATAGTTGATATGGATTTTTTTACTCAAACTGGAAAATTGGCTTTGGGCAGCCGTTTACGTCGCCTGGGAGAACGATTTATGATGGAAGCGGAAAAGATTTATGCCTTGTATGGGATTGATTTGAATCCCCGCTGGTTTCCCGTGTATTATATGTTGCTGGAGCAAGATGGCTTATCTACGACAGAGATTGCCCGGATGATCGGTCAATCCCATGCCTCTGTGAGTCAGGTGGTGAAGGAGATGGGAAAAAAAGGAGTGATCCAGACTGCCAAGAGTAAGGCGGATGGACGAACCAATATCATCAGCCTGACTGAGCAGGCCCGAGAAATGGTGAACCGGGCGCGGATTCAGTTTGTGGATGTGAATCAGGCAGTGGAAGACTTGATTGATGAGACACAATACGATCTGTGGAAAGCAATGGAAGAGATGGAATTTATGCTGGACCAGGAAGACTTTTATTCCCGGGTGCGAAAAGTGCGCAAGCAGCGAGAAGGTGCAGCCGTGGAGATCCTTGATTATGAACCGCAGTATGCATCTGATTTTCGTGATATTAATTATGCCTGGATTAGTCAAAATTTTTGTGTAGAAGATTCTGATCGGAAAATCCTTGACCATCCCGATGAACATATCATTAAACCGGGAGGCCACATCTACATGGCGCGTTATGAGCATGAGATTGTAGGGGCCTGTGCTTTGATTAAAATGAATGAAACAACCTTTGAACTCGCCAAAATGGGAGTTGTAGAAAAAGCCCGTGGAAAAAATGTGGGCTGGCTGCTAGGGCAAGCTTGTTTACAAAAAGCGCGGGAACTAGGAGCAAAGAAGGTGTACCTGGAAAGTAATACCAAGCTGGCCCCGGCGATTAACCTGTATCATAAGTTGGGATTTCAGAAAATAACGGGGCACCCCTCCCCCTATGCGCGCTGCAATATTCAGATGGAGATAACGGTTTAAAATCCTGTTTGAAACAATTGCGAAGAATCTGTTAACTTGCTTTTCAGGAGAGAGGTTGGTTTCTCCTCAGTCGTTTTGCTTGCATCTGTAATTGCTTCCCATGCGTTATTGTTATTTGCTCTCGTTCCTGCTATTGCTGAATATTGGATTCACCCAGAACATTCACATCCGCACCAATATTATTGGCTATGCACCGAATGATACCAAGGTAGCGCTCCTCATGTCGGAGAAGCCGATTACTGGAAAAGTTGAATTGGTGAATCAGGCGACCCATGAGGTTGTGTTTCGGGCGAAAACGGAGGCTGTAACCGGGCAAAAGTGGGGGCAGTTTCCTCACCAATATCTGTTTGACTTCAGCGCTGTTGAATCCAGCGGCACCTATGTCGTTACCTCCGGATCGGGTACTTCGCAGCCCTTTTTGATTGATAAGCAGGCTTTTGGCAATCACCAGGAAGATTTGCTGGCGTTCATGCGGCAACAGCGCTGTGGCTACAATCCCTATTTTGACGAAGTGTGCCACCAGGGAGATGGACGAACTTTCTATGCACCGGTGCCGGATTCTACCTATATCGATCTGACCGGAGGGTGGCACGATGCGGGTGACCAACTCAAATACCTCATTACAGGCTCCAATGCCACAGCCCGGATGTTGATGGCTTACGAACTTGCCCCCGATCGATTTGAAGACAGGGTGGATGCCTATGGCCATGAGCAGCCGAATGGCATTCCCGATGTGCTGGACGAAGCCAAATGGGGCCTCGACTGGCTCCTGAAAATGCATCCCCAAAAAGACTGGTTGTTTCATCAGATCGCTGACGATCGCGACCATCGGGGCTTTAAGTTTCCGCATAAGGACAATGCCGAATATGGCTGGGGCCCGAATTCGTACCGCGCGGCCTATTTTGCTACCGGAACCCCACAGGGCCTGGGCAAATGGAAGAGTGAAGCAACCGGCATTGCTAATCTTGCCGGTCGTTGTGCAGCAGCGCTCGCTAAGGGGGCGCGTATCTGGAATCAGGCTGGGATGGATCCCACTTTTGCAGCAAGTTGTCAGCAGGCTGCGGAGGAGTTATTCCTCATGGGAAAAGCACAGGAAGGGTACCAACAAGGAAATTCGCATGGCGCGCCC
>CAYGTH010000628.1:0-4245 GCA_964352745.1 uncultured Bacteroidia bacterium | reverse complement strand
CTGC
Organism: uncultured Bacteroidia bacterium; assembly: GCA_964352745.1. Classification (GTDB taxonomy): domain Bacteria; phylum Bacteroidota; class Bacteroidia; order J057; family J057; genus CAYGTH01. The sequence continues at coordinate 4,241 of CAYGTH010000628.1, read as the reverse complement.
CGGATACCAGTGCAAACTTTGAATATCAGGATGCACGTCGCCGACTGGTAACGCAGTTAGATGCAATCAAAGACCATCCCGGAAAATCCTTTTTCATTCCGGGGAATCATGACTGGGCGCAAGGAGGAAAGTTTGGTTGGGAAAGAGCCCTGAATCAGCAGGATTTTGTGGAAGAATATCTCGATGAGGAAGAGGTGTTTTTACCTTTGGATGGATGTCCCGGCCCGGTTGAGATCGAACTCAATAAGGAGGTAACCCTTATTCTGATCAACACACAGTGGTGGTTGCACAAATGGGACAAACCTCAGCATGAATCTGATTGTGAAATTGAAGATGATGCCAGCTTTTTGTTGAGTATTCTGGATGCAATAGACCGCAATTCGCATAAACGGGTCCTGATAGCCGGGCACCATCCCTTATATACCAATGGGCACCACGGGGGAAGGTTTTCAATAGGGGAGCACATTTTCCCTCTGAGAGAGGTAAACGACGCGCTCTATATTCCCTTGCCTGTTGTAGGATCCATCCATCCCTTATATCGGGGAGTGTTGGGAAATATCCAGGATGTCGCCCATCCCCGCTACCAGGAATTGCGAAAGGGATTGATGACAGCCCTCAAAAGCAGACCCAATGTGATTTATGCGGCAGGCCATGAACATAACCTTCAGTACCTGACAAAAGATGGAGTGCATCTGATTGTGAGTGGGGCCGGATCAAAAGAAACGTATTTCGGTAAGGGAGGAAAGGCCAAATTTGGCTATTCAAAGAAGGGGTTTTCCCGGGTCGACTTCTATAAAGATGGATCTACCTGGGTGAGTTATTGGGTATCTGAGGCAGGGAATCCCAAGGGGAAACGGGTATATCGAAATAAACTATACACAGCTCCCTATGTGGAACCCACACCCCCTGTATATGATGTCAGTAACTTGAATTTTCAGGATAGCACGGTCATCACGCATCCGAGTGATCAATATATATCCGGAAAAGGAAAACGGAAATGGTGGGGCGATAATTATCGGGATGTGTGGGAAAAAGATGTAGCGATTCCGGTATTTGATATCGGTGTTGAGCATGGCGGATTAACTATCGTACAACGAGGAGGGGGTCAGCAAACCAAATCCCTTCGACTGGAGGCAAAAGGGGGCAAGCAATATGTTCTGCGTTCTGTCGAGAAATATGCTGAGGGGGCAATGCCAGAAGAGTTCCGGGGAACTATTGCCACGGCATTGGTACAGGATCAGATTTCTACCTCGAACCCATATAGTGCCTATGCGGTGCCTCAACTCGCAGACGCAGCGGGTGTGTATCATGCAAATCCCAAGTTGGTATATATCCCTAATGATCCTCGATTTGGGGAGTATTTGCCTGATTTTGGGAATACCCTGGCGCTGTATGAAGAAAGGCCAGCGGGCAATCGGAAGGATGTGGCCAGCTTTGGGAACTCAAAAAAAATCGTGAATACCGACAAAGTTCTGAAAGAACTGCGGAAGGACAATGACAATCGGGTAGATCAAAACTTTGTGCTCCGTTCGCGTTTGTTTGATACTTTCATCGGAGATTGGGATCGGCATGATGATCAGTGGCGCTGGGCTTCCTTTAAAGAAAAAAAAGGGACGATGTTTCGGCCCATCCCACGCGATCGGGATCAGGCTTTTTTCTATGCCAATGGCATCATTCCCTGGATATATTCCCGCAAATGGGCGCTCCGGAAATTTCAGCCCTTTAAGCCGACTGTGCGAGATATGGCAGGATTGGGCTTCAACGCTCGATTCTTTGACAGGAGTTTCCTGACAGAGCCGGATTGGTCTGACTGGAAAAGTATGGTCGATACCTTGCAGAGCGGCTTGACAGATGAAAAAATCGAAACCGCAATCCGAACTTCCTGGCCTAAGGAAGTAGTTGAACTCAATGGCGAATACACGATTAATACCCTCAAAGCCAGGAGGGATAACCTGGAAGACTTTGCCCGAAGATTATATCTGTATTTATCCCACACCGTAAGTGTTGCCGGTAGTAAAAAACACGAATTGATAGAGGTGGATCGGCTTCCAGACGGAGATACAGAAGTGCGTATGTACAAAAAGAGTAAAAAAGGAAAGCAAGAGCAACTCATGTACGATCGCTTGTTTAAAAAAGGCGAAACGCAAGAAGTGCGGATATATGCAAGGGGGGGAGACGATGAGGTCATTATACGGGGAGACGTACCAGAAGCCATCAAATTGCGAGTCATCGGAGGCGATGGCGAAGACAAAATTACCGATCAATCCAAAGTGGTAGGTGCAGCTAAGACTACGCTTGTTTATGATACCAAAGAAGGGAACACAATAGACCTGGGCACGGAAGGGAAAGATAAAACGTCACGGCGGGAAAATGTGAATGAGTATGATCGGAAAGACTTTCGGTACAATGTGACAGCACCTGCTTTGTTTGTGGGGTTCAACCAGGATGATGGCGTATTTTTGGGGGGCGGCACTACTATTACAACGCATGGGTTTCGTAAAGCCCCTTTTGCAACAAGTCAGACGATTGTAGCTAATTATGCCATCAAAACTGGCGCCGTTGGCATGCGGTATGATGGCACCTATACGGATGTATTCGGGCAAATGGACTTGGGAATAGACTTTGATTTATCGCTGCCTTCTTATGTCCGAAACTTTTTTGGACTCGGGAATGAAACCCAACGAGACTTCGATCAGGATGAGGATTTTAATTTTGTTAATTATCGCCGGGTTCGGTTAGAAACTTCCTTGATAAGCGATGTGGGGAACAACAGCCATTTTAAGATTGCGCCTATTCTTCAGTATCAGCGCGTGGTAGAATCCCGAAATGAGAATCGATTTATTGTTGATAAAGATAATAATACAGTTGGAGCCGGGAATGATAACCTGTATGATAATTTTTATTTCCTGGGGGGAGAAGCTTCTTTTACCTATGATGATCGGAATGACCCTGTCTATCCAACCCGGGGATTGCACTTTGAGGTAAAAGGGAGCCATCATTTCGGATTGAAAGAATTTGCTAAAGACTATTCACAGGTTTCGGGAAACCTGTCGATATTTTTTACGCTGAATCCACTGGCTACAACGGTCGCTTCCCGTGTTGGCGGTGCGCATAATTTTGGTGAATTCGTCTTCTTCAATGCGAATTATCTGGACTTGCTGGATAATATGCGCGGGTATCGACGAAACCGATTTGCCGGGCGTAGTTCTGCCTATTGGAATACCGAATTGCGGACCCGCTTATTCCATTTCAAAAATTATGTAACGCCTATGGATGTCGGAATTTTGCTGGTCAATGACTACGGCCGGGTATGGGTGGAGAATGAGGAGTCGGATGTCTGGCATCATGGCTATGGCGGCGGAATCTGGATCAAGCCTTACGATGTGCTGGTGCTCTCTTTAGTTAATGCATGGTCGGACGAGGGAAGTCAAATTGCCTTTAATATGGGCTTTATGTTCTAAAGAAGGGAATATCATGAATAGGAGGCGCCCGGATCGATCAAAATTCCTGGTGCCTTTCTTTTTATCTGGAATTGGAAGTTCGGACTGGGATCGTGTACTTTGCAGGCACGAAAACAATGATGGCCTAGCCTGCCAGCATATGGAACTCTTTACTACGTACTGGCCTTCTTTTAAAACGCTCCTACAGCGCTCGCTTATCGGTATGGTTGCAGGCGTAGTATTTTCTGTGCTGATTTTCCAATGGCGGTGGCAGGTAGCGCTCAATGGAGCATTAATAGGGCTGTTAATTACTTTGTTTACCTCGATCCTTGATCGGTTTTTGATCGTAACGCGGCTCCGCAGAAGACCATTTTGGGTCGTACTCATTGTTCGGACCGTTTCCTATACCATTGGAATCATTGGGATTCTGACAGGCGTAATCGGTACAAGCTATGCGGTCGCCCATAAAACTTCCTTCTTTACTTTCCTGGATTCTGAAGCCCTTCATAATTTTATCTACAGCGGTCGTTTTGTCAATACGATATTGCTAAGCCTGCTCTTTATGGCCATGCTGCAATTCATCATGCTGATTACCCGCTTTTTTCGGCGGAGTGTTCTGATCAACTATCTGGTAGGAAGGTATCAACAACCCATTGAAGAAGAACGGGTTTTTATGTTCCTGGATATGCGGTCTTCAACCACAATAGCAGAACAAATGGGGCATTTTCGCTGGCACAGATTATTGAACGATTATTTCTTCGATCTGGGAGAACCCATTAATCGAAGTAAAGGAGAAATCTA
>CAYGTH010000627.1:0-4258 GCA_964352745.1 uncultured Bacteroidia bacterium | reverse complement strand
AGTGCAGATTGATCACTACTACCCATTTGGGATGAGGCTATCAGGGGCCAGTAGCCTCTCCACACCGGCTGAGCCCAATGCTTATCTCTACAATGGGAAAGAACTCCAGGATGAACTCGGAATCGGATGGCATGACTATGGTTTTCGCTTTTATGACCCGGCCATAGCACGGTTTATCAGTGTCGATCCGCTTGCAGAAAAATTTGCTGAATTGACGACATATCAATACGCTAGTAATGGACCAACATGGGCAATTGATTTTGATGGACTAGAAGCTCGTATCAGTATTTACGGTACAGGTCAAAAGGTTGGGGACGAAAACCAATTCAGAAATGAAGCGGCAAGAGATGTCGCAAGAGGCACCAGTGAAGAGGTTAGGTTAGTTACAACTGGTGAAGGAGCAGCTCAATATTTGAGAGATAAAACAGCAGAAGAGGGATCTATCCAAAGAGTGACAATTTATAGCCATTCAACCCCGCATGGTATTTATCTGAACGATGATGAGGAAAATTATGGCGGTATTCTTAGAAGCGGATTGCAAGGGTTGAATGTTTCTAACGAGGCCTATTCAAATACCATTTCAGTAGCTGAAATTGCTGAAGATATTGAGAATGAGGATATCATTTTTGATGAAAACGCTATAGTAATATTCATGGGTTGCAATTGCGCATCTTCTGAAGATTCAAGAGGTAACGAAGTGGAGTACCCAATTGCAGCTGATTTTACAGCGCAAACAGGAGTTGCAACTATAGGGGCAACAGGAAATACTGAGCCAGATGGTAACTCCGGAGCAAGGGTTACAAATGGGACATTCATTTTATTTGAAAGGATTGAGACTAATGATGGTTATAGAATTGATATTTCAGACCTTGGTAATAGATTAGATCCAATATCTATATGCACAACAGAAGATTGCAGAAATGAATAATACATTTATAAAAGTGCTAATAATTACGATGTTTGCATTGAACATTTCGTGTAAACAAAGTGAACTTGCCTTTTTGAAGACTTTAGCGGTGAACTACAATCCCGATTGCGACATAAGGTTTATGAAATCCCTTAGTTTAACCGAAGACGAATGCAATCTATTAAAAAATGCAATTGAAATAGATAAGAAAAAGGCTCTTCAATATACATCTCTGATACTTTTGAAGGAGTATCGTTGCCATTTATTGTGCTGTAACCAATCATTTGAACTTAGGCAATCTTCTTCTGCTAAAGACTGTATTTCCTACAATTATTTGATTCAGATTAATTTAATTAATCCTTCATTTAATCTAATGGAGCCGCCACGCCCGGTGTGGTCAAGTAAGCCATTAATTTGGTTAGAAGAGAATCCCGAGTATTTGACTGGGTTTAAGGAGCTAAGAATTTTGTTCGATGATATTCAAAAACTAGAGAAAACTAGAGAATAAAAAGAAAAGCTTTTTCATAAGCCAGACGAGACTCATCAAGATTATCAGGCTATATTTCAATCATCCCCACCCAGATCATTCATCTTCCGGGCACAAGAGTGTATATTAATACATTCAATAAATGATGGTTAATCAAAAAAATATTCACCTAAAATGAGAACGAACACACTCATTACACTTACTTGGTTGCTGCTGGTTACACATACTGTCGTAGGACAGATTTTGTATGAGCCGGGATATGTAATCGGGGAAGATGGCCAACGCCTGGAAGGACTGATTCAGCATCGAGATGAGCTACGAAACCCTTCCGACATACGATTTAAGGAAACCGACCAGTCGAAGCCCCGCACGATTGAAATCGATGCCGTCAAGGCATTTGGGATTGGATCAAATGTCCGATTTCTGAAGGCCGTGGTGGAGATCGACCGGTCCACACACAAGCAACACATGCTTAATCAAAATCCCAATCCAGAGTGGCAGGAGGATACGGTATTGTTGCAATTTTTGATTGAAGGTGACGTCAGCCTATTTTATTTCCAGGATCGAAAAAATACAGCGATGTTTGTTCGGCAGGGTGACGCGGAAATTAAGCAATTGATTTACAAGCCCTACCGGGATACGGAGGATCAATTGAGATACAATACGTTCTACCGTAATCAACTGGGCTTCTTGTTGGATTGCGCCGAAATGGAAGGAAAACCTCTGGATCAATTGCGATACAGTAAATCAGAGATGATCGCCTATTTCAAAGCATACTATGCCTGTACAGGGAGTTCATTTCAGGATTACACCCTAAAACCCAAGCGTGATGCATTCAATTTATATATCACCGGAGGGTATCGCAATGCTTCATTTCAATCCGTTCCCTTTTATTTTCGCCCGCTTCAATTGCAAAAACTCGACTTTGGCCAGGACCAGGGCCTTACCTTTGGCCTGGATTTCGAGTATATCCTGCCTTTCAACCGGAATCGATGGGCGCTGTTCGTTGCGCCGATGTATCACCGTTTTTCGGGAACGGCGGAATTTGACGGAGATGTACTGAGTGCTGATTACCGGGCGCTGGAATTGCCCCTGGGCCTGAGGCGCTACTATTTCATCCATCCTGATCATAAAATTTCGCTGGCACTCGCATATCAAATTGCATTTGATGCTGGCAGTAAGGGGGTAGATTTTCCCTCTTTTAACCAGAGGGGCCTCTCCCTTGGTTCCAATGGCAATCAGTGGGTCATCGGCGTCGGATATCGCTACAAGCATATTTTATCCCTTGAGGGTCGCTTGCAAAGTTATCGGAATACGCAGCTCGATTACTGGAACTGGAACATTCGATATCGCGCGCACGCTGAAATCGTATTGGGAGTTGGACTGTTTTAGGACAGCGTTTCCGATCATCGAGCAGAAGATCCCCTGTCTCTTTATGGAATGTTTTTTATGATGAAATTTTTGATGATGGAGGTAGGTGTAAAACTGGGTCATCACTTTCACCGTCTCTCATTGACTACCATCCCAATTTCTCCTCCATCACTCATGAGCGATAGAGCGCCCACCTGGATAATCTGTTTCCCATTCAGGATTCTCGGAATTTGTAAGGTTCCAGCGCCCGATTTTTCCCTTGTCCTGGGCAATAATCAGTTGCTCTTTTTCGTCATCACCCGCTATATCCCGAATCCAGCTTTTATGTTTGCGCTGCTGAATAACTTCACCTGATTCGATCTTGTGGATTTGGAATTGTCGGTCTTCGCCGCCGCTGAACAGGTAGCTGCCACTTGCGTCGAATGCGATTGCATTAACTTCGCCTGTATGAGATTGTTCCCAAAATACCACTTCCCCGGTTTGAGCTGATACAAGCCCCACGGCGCCCCCTTGGGTGCCATACCCAACATACTTTCCATCAGGACTGACCCTCAAACAAAGTATGGCGCCCTCGGTTTGGTGATGCCAGCCTGGTACATTGATTAGGCCACTGCAGATCAACAATCCCTGTTTGTCTCCGGAATAGATATATTGATTTGTAGCGTCGAATGATAGGCACAGTACTGGGTGGTCGTGGCCCGGATTCAACGTCTCGGTATGTGTAAGCGTCTCAAGTTCGTATATCTCAACGCCAGTACCCGACGTTGCCGCGATTCGCAGGCTATCGCTACTGATCGCAAGGTCATACACGATATCGATGCTTTTGTTCGGCTGCTGATTCGGTTGTGCCGATACACATATTGAGAGGATGCATATTGCCAGGCATAGGAGCCTTTGGAGGAGGCTTGCTGTGGTGGGAAGTAACGAGCTCAAGCTATTCATAGAGGTGGGGCGTTTCACTGAGTTTGAGGTTTATGCCCACTCGAAAGGGTACAAATGTCCAGGATGATTCCGGAGCAAAAATCGATGAGTTGTTGAGCCAATTCGCACCTGAGCTAACAGACAAATCCGTTGCACGCGATAGTGCATAATTGAGAGATAACCGCAGATGCAATCCCAGCAACCACGAAGTGGACTCCATTGCCAATCGGTCGGTCGGCAACCCATAGTTTGAGGTATCTCGGAATTCGAAGAAGGGCTTGTTAAGTTGTAGTCGGGCTCTTGAAAGATTGGGGCCGACCTGGAGGCCAATCTGTAATTTATTCCAGATCCCTCGCGACTGTTGAGGGCTGTGAATTTGTAGAATCGGTTGAAAGCCAATCAAATTAAGCTGGCTATCATCATACAGGGAATCTGACCAGGAGGATTCCCAGTTGGTAAACGTTTGTGCTTCGGCGCTAACACCAACCCCAAGTGCGCGATGGAATTGATAAACGACGCCCGACTCGATTCCGTACCCAGTGCCCCTCATCCGGGGATGGGCACTGTACCAC
>CAYGTH010000626.1:0-4267 GCA_964352745.1 uncultured Bacteroidia bacterium | reverse complement strand
GGAAAGAATTGATTTTCAATCGAAGATCACATCTAAGCGCGCTGGCCCTGCAGAAGCCATCGGGAGCAGGGGCGGCAGGTGTGGCTGGAATTGGCTTCTGCGCTTTTTGGGTCCCTTTATTAAAAAAGGGACAAAGACTTTCAAAAAGGAGTATAGTCAAATAACCGGGGGCTGCGGACAACGTTTTAAATCGAAGATCACCTTTAACACTCAGCCCACTTGATTCGGGGCAGATCGGCGGAGGCCTTAGCATGTGAAGGAGGTTGGGAATGAGAAATTCTGCAAGTTTTACCTCAACCTATTGAGCGCCTACTCCTATCCATAAAAAAAGCCCTCACGCTCAATGCGCAAGGGGCTTCTCACTTGACTACTACTTACTATTGCTTATACTGACCGATAAGCGTTTAATCAGTCAGTACTAATTTCACGGTTTCGGTGAAGCTTTCTCCCCGGACCTGCAAGAGGTACATACCTGCATTGAGGGAAAAATCTGCTGCTACCAGCTTAACAGAATAGGCTTCTCCGGCTGCTAGTATGCGTTCATCGACAATGCCTACTTCTCTTCCTGCCATATCAAATAATACCAGACGGATCTCTTCGGTCTGATCCAGGGTCAATTCGATGCGACTTTCCCTGCTAAAAGGATTGGGGAATGCGCTCAGCTGGACCAATGAAGAGGGTGCTTCAATTGCTGTACTCATCGCATTTCCAAATACATAATCAGCTGAATAGAAAAATTCGCCTAATACAGTGGATTGATCTTCATTGGTGATGCGGAATCGAATTTGATCGACCACTACATCGCCTGTAGAAATGGTAAAAAAAGCGTCTGTAGAAGTGCTACCCGTAGCATATGCAGGAGATCCTGAAGCTGCATATCCGGGAGAAATAGCGCCCGCCGTAAACGGTCTTGGAAAAACACGAATGGCAGCTCCGGTATTATTTTCGATGTCAAAGTCGAAATTCACGCGCTCCCCATTGTCCATTCGCACCGGTTTCTCAGGACACATCTTGATGTTTTTGAGGTGTACCTCCCCAAAGGTAAGATCAACCGGATATAAAACGGTCAGCAGGACCTGACTTTGATCATCATTCGTCGCCTGAAACCGGATATGATCTACGTGTTGGTTGCTGCCATTTATCGTAAAATTGCAATTCAATGTTCCGGAGCCAGTATGACTGGCCGACCCACAAGCACCATAGCCAGTTGTCAGTCCCGTATTGGTATAGGGACGTGGGAAAATGCGCGCGCCACCAGTCTCTGTCGTGGAATAATCAAAATTGACCGTGATATTGGTTCCATTCGGAGTAAAATCGGTCCCGGTGATCGTTACATCCGTAACTTTGACTGTAGAAAAATAGAGGTTGACCGGTACATACAAAGTTTGGAGTGTGGTAGTCTGATCGGCATTGGTGATTACAATGCGTAGCGAGTCCACCCGAACATTATTCCCGGAGTTGATTGTAAAGTTAACCGTTTCGGTTCCAGAACCGGTAAAGAGCTGCGATCCGGAGGCAGAATAGCCCGATGTCAGACTCCCTGCTGTAAAAGGCCGGACAAAAATCCGGGCACCACCGGTATGGTTAATGTTGTAATCAAAGGTAACCTGGAACTGCTCGCCCAACAGAAGGGAGCTGATTTCCGGATTGCTGGAAAACTGGAAATCGTTGACCCCATTCTCAGAAAACTGGTAGTGGACCGGCACCCACATTTCCCGCAAGGTGGCCGTTTGATCTGCATTGGTTACGAGAATTCGGATTTCATCGACGAGTACTTCGCCTGCGGTAAAAGTAAAGGTACCGGATCCCGTACCATTTCCTGAATAAATAGGCGATCCACTGGCACCATACCCAGGTGAGAGCGCGCCGTTGGTAAAGGGGCGGGCAAAAATCCGGGCGCCACCGGGTTCATCTATCTCATAATCAAATTCGATTTCCACATTTTGAGAATGTGCAAATGCCGCAACAGAGGTATTCTCCGCCAGGCGGATACCACAAATATCTCCTTGGGCCGACACAAGCGTAAGAGAAAACAAGATTGCAAGGAAAAGGGTGAGTTTTTTGTTCATGGGTCGAGATGGGTTGAATGATTCACAAAAAGAGCTGCCCCCCCTGATTGCGGGGCTTTCTCTCCTATAACGATTCGGGTAGCATTTTTGCATTTTATCGGAGTAATTTCCCCCCATGCCTATAATCACTCCGCCCGCAGGCTCTCTGCCGGATTGCGCCTCACTACCCGGATAGACTCGTAGCTGATTGTCAGCAGGGCAATTCCTAGCGTCAATGCACCCGCGATGACAAATACTTCCCAGCCGATTTCGATGCGGTTGGTGTAGTCTTGCAGCCAGCGGGTCATCGCATACCAGCCGATGGGTACTGCCAGAGCAAGGGAAATCAGCACCAGCCAGAGAAAATTGACGGTGAGCAGGCTCAGTAATCGCCCTACGGAAGCACCCAGCACCTTTCGGATACTGATTTCTTTCCGGCGTTGTTCGACCATAAATGCCGACAAAGCAAATAAACCCAAACAGGCAACGATAATCGCCAGGCTGGCAAAAACGGTAAATACGTTTCCGGTCCGCCTCACATCTTCGTACATCTTTGCATATTGCTGATCCAGAAACGCATATCGGATGGGTTGATTAGGCAGAAATTCAGCCCACACCTCTGAGACCTCTGCTATGGTCCCTACCATATCACCTGTCTGTACTTTGACAGGTACGATAGAGCCATGTTCCCCCAGTGCAAAACACAGCCCAACTATTTCTCCTTTGAGGGATTCGAAGTGAAAGTCCTCCACCACGCCAACCACTGTCCAGGTACGCCAGTTCATGATTTTTGCGCCAATCGGATTCTCAAGCCCCAATTCACGGGCCATAGTTTGATTGATGATCAGCGAGCTGGAATCTGAAGCCCTGTTCAGGGCCAAAGTTCGGCCCTCTATCAAATTCATGCCGAGTGTTTCCAGATAATCCTCCCCTACCCGCCAGATTTGGGCGCTTACCCCTTCATCTTCTTTGCTACGGCCATCCTTCCAAAAAGTATTAAAATCTCGTTTGGTACCGGAAACAGGCAGATAGTTACTGATTGTAACCGACTTTACTTCCGGGAAGCGCTCAAGTTCCGCCTTAAACGAGGCATATTTTTCGCCCAGCGTATTTGCCCCCTGAATCAGGAGGACCTGCTCCTTGTCGAAGCCAATTTTTTTATTGAGGATGAACTGCATCTGCTGATAGGTAACCAGCGTGCAAATGATCAATACGATTGAGGTAGTGAATTGAAATACGACCAGGGCTCCCTGCATAAATGCCCCTTTGCTTCCACGACTCAGGCTTCCTTTGAGTACCTCTATCGGCTTAAAGGAAGAAAGATAAACGGCAGGATACAGACCTGCCAGGACACCCGTTAAGAGTATTGATCCCAACAGTACAGGGATCAACCAGGTTTCTGTCCAGGGAAATACAAGCGTCTTATCAGCCAGCTTATTGAAATTAGGGAGTAACAACCAGGCCAGTGCCGTTCCGAGCACAAAAGAAATACCACTGAATACCATTGACTCAGTCAGAAACTGCTGGATCAGATTGTGTCGAAATGAACCCACCACTTTTCGCAGGCCTACTTCCCTGGCCCGATTAGCTGATTTTGCAGTGGACAGGTTGATAAAATTGATGCAGGCGAGGAGCAAAATAAAAGCCGAAATGATTCCAAATATCCATACCACCCGAATATCACCATGCTTAAGGTTATCAAATATATGTTGTGAACGCAGGTAAATATCCTGTACCGGCTGGAGTTCAAATCCCAGGTATTGCTGTTCCTCATCTGCACGCACGTCCCCTTGCTCACGGGAATATGACACGATATAATCATCCCGAACTGTCAATAATTCCTTTTCCAGATCAGCAGGATCAGCACCTGGAACCAATCTCATATAGGAATCATAGTTCCAGCAGCACCAACTGCCTTGCTCTCCTTCCCAAAACTCTTTCTCCTTCAGGGTCAGCAGGAAATCGTACTGCAAGAAAGAATTACCAACCATATCTTCCATCACGCCCCCGATTTTATAGGGGCTAGATTCATCTTCGTTCAGGATAATCAGTTTCCCGACCGGGTCTTCATTAGGAAAATACTTTTGCGCCTTCCGCCGGGAAATCACCATGGTATTGGGTTCGGCAAGGGCCTGCTCATGGTTGCCGTAGATCATTGGGATTTCGAGAATATCAAGTAATTCCGGATCAGCATACACAAAGCCTTCTTCGTAAATATT
>CAYGTH010000625.1:0-4268 GCA_964352745.1 uncultured Bacteroidia bacterium | reverse complement strand
AGGTTCCTGAAGTCAGTATTTTCTAAGGAAATTAGCGTTCCAAACATGGTCTTAACCTAAAGAAAATCTGGTTGTCCGGTTACCGAGGGGAGGAATTCCTTCACTTAACTGGGCTTTCGCGATTTTGACAACTCCCTAATTCTACTTTGTCAACTTACTTTTTCGACAGGTAGTGGTCAGGCGAATCCCAATCGCCTGACCACTATCCATCGTTGTACTGGATAGCTCAAACATACGCGCCCTATGTACTCAAGTGATTACGACCCTTGTCGGCCAACTTGACAAAGTAGCACTAATAGGGAGAATATTATCCCATGATCTTACTGGCTGAATGATCACTCCTTGTTTATTTGAGTTGGTGTTTGATGTATTCGATCAGGCCGAAGGCCCAGCCGCTTAGCGGCTGAATATGGGTAGAACCTAACGAAGGTACAAGCCCCAACCATCTTCCCTGAAAAACAACATACGACATTTCACAAGCCATTGGGCTCAGCGAAATGTCGCACGGTTACACATGGGAATTAGATAGAAAAAATCCAGATTCATCGCATCGATCCACTACCGACCGACGTATCCTCTTCTGACTTATGCCTGTCCTTGCCCTTTTAACTCAATGATTTCCTGCTGCATTTTCAGGATAACCGGATAGAGGGATTCGATGGATAGATTATTATCCGAATTAGGGGTGGGGGCAGAATCTGGCTTAGAAAGGTCGGTATTCATGACCATTTTTGCTTTCCAAATCTCATCTTCTTGCTCCAATTCCAGGTCGTAGGGAGGATAAGCCGGATTGTCAGATACACAGGTGATGGCAAGACTTGAATCTGTTTCAATAGGATTGTAAATTCGTTTGAACACAATTCCCCTCTTTTGCGAAACGATAATGTAAGCATCCCCGTTTTTGATATCCCGTTCCCAATTCTCTACATATTCGCAGACAATCATAGAACCTGAAGGAATAGGTAACATCGAATCCCCCTCAATCTCAAATGCGCGGTGGGTTTTGTCATTACCAAGGGTCGGCAAGTGAAATTTGGGTAATTTTTGCAAATAGGCCGGGTTGCCATGTTCATTGAGATAACCCGCAGCTGCCTTTTCAGGTATGAATTCTATATTTTCTTTGCCTTTATCATCAGTTGTTACGGCGAGTACACGCAGGCTTTTTCCACGGATGTCGATTTGCTTGCCACCGAGTTGAAGGGCTTCTAACTCGTCGCGGGTCATATCTGCAAAATCTGCCCGGCCCAATGCATCAGCAGAGATGCCGAAATGAGCTGCAATTTCCAGGATATTTTCAAAAGAAGGCATGGAACGCCCTTCTTCATACGCACCAATATTGTGTCTGCTAATTCCGAGGGATTCTCCGAGTTTGTCTTGAGAGATTCCTTTTGACTTGCGTAGGTAGCGCAGGTTTTTTTGGAGAAGGGATAATTCTTTTTCCGGCATAATCACATATTTTTAGCAATTCAATCCCAATAAAGCTAAAAAAGTTATCTAATGCAAATAATATGCTCTTATAATTGGTATTTTTGCTAAAAAATAATGCCTCTCTACTAAAGTAAGCAAGTATTGCCTGATCTTTCGCAAGTCCGCCCTGCTTTTTGCAAATTGCAGCCATGAAACTCTGGGAAAAAGGCATTGATACTGCCAAAGAAATCGAAACCTTCACTGTAGGCAAAGACCGCGAATTGGACTTATTCCTCGCGCCCTACGATATACTGGGTACCCTCGCACACATTCAGATGCTGGAAAGCATTGGTCTGCTGGAAGCGGAAGAGCTGGGGGAGTTACAAGCAGAACTAAAGAAGATCCATCAAAGCACCGAGGACGGAACCTTTGCCATAGAGGATGGAATCGAAGATGTGCATTCGCAGGTAGAGCTTATGCTCACCCGTAAACTCGGCGACATCGGAAAGAAAGTGCATAGTGGCCGTTCCCGCAATGATCAGGTGCTGGTGGATTTGAAGCTCTACTTCCTGAATGAAATTCAGGAGCTTACCACACTGACCACAGAACTCTTTCATACCCTGCAGACGCTGAGCGAAACTCATAAAGAAATTCTGATTCCGGGTTATACGCATTTCCAGGTGGCGATGCCTTCCTCTTTTGGGTTGTGGTTTGGTGCCTATGCTGAGAGTCTGATTGATGATTTGCAATTTATGCTGGCGGCGTATCGGGTTGCGGATCAAAATCCCCTGGGTTCAGCAGCGGGCTACGGCTCTTCTTTTCCCCTTAACCGCACCCTCACAACACAATTGTTGGGATTCTCCGCCATGAGTTATAATGTGGTCTATGCGCAAATGGGCCGGGGCAAGACAGAAAAGTTATTTGCCTTTGCCTTGTCTTCCCTCGCTTCGACTCTCAATAAACTCGCGGCAGATGTCTGTCTCTTTATGAGTCAGAACTTTGGCTTCGTGACCTTCCCGGACGAATTGACAACCGGATCGAGCATCATGCCCCATAAGAAGAATCCCGATGTATTCGAGATTCTCCGCGCCAAAACTAACCGCCTCCAGACCTTGCCACTTGAGATTTCGCAGATCATTACCAACCTGCCTTCCGGCTATCATCGCGATTTGCAATTGACGAAAGAGTCCTTGCTCCCTGCAATCGAGGATACCAAAGACTGCTTAAGTATTACCCGTTTCATGCTGGAACGGATTCAGGTGAAAGAAAATATTGTGGCGGCACCGATCTACGACTACCTCTTTAGTGTCGAGGAGGTGAATCGCGAAGTGCTCAATGGAGTACCATTTCGGGAAGCTTATCAGAAGGTGGCCAAGTCGATAGGCGAAGGAAAATTCGACCCGGATCGAAAGGTCAATCACAGCCATGAAGGGAGTATCGGAAATTTGTGTACAGAAGAAATTCACGCTAAGCTGAAAACGGTAATGGATGCCTATGCTTACGAGCAGTATCAGCAGGCCTGGAAAAACTTGCTAGAATAGACCTCCTTTTTTGTGTGAAATGAGAGATTGCAGGCAGGGATAGAAAATGATGTCTCTTTTCTTTTTCTATTGCCACGTAAGAAAAATTTTTCGCCACGGATTTTGGGAAACTATACACGGCTGATCAGCCGGGATAGAGGGATGCGTTTGATTTGCAGAACTTAAGGAATCGACTTCCAACCCATATCCCATCTGCATGAAAAGTGCTATACCCTTTTGTTGTCTGCTTTTATTCGGAACACTCGCTGCCCTGCCCTTACAAGCGCAGTACAATGCGCTTACGTCGCTTAGAATGGAATATGATTCCAATAGAGATCTCTTACGGTCACGGAGTGTTCATCTGAATTTTATCGCCACCTATGCCAATGGCAAAACCCGCTCGTCGGATCAACTCTATTTTCGGCACCTTTCGATGGATCGCTTTAAGATCTCAGTGAAAAACGGTCGTTGGGTCCGAATAGAAAACACCATTTTATATAACCCGGAAGAGGTCTACCTCGGGGGTGGAAAAATAGTGATCAGGCTTCAGGAAAAAAGAGGGGAAAAGAAGGTGTATCAGTTCGAGATTGTTTTTGGTAAACTCGTAGAAGTGATGGCGAGTTATGACAGTTTGGCATTTCGGTCGCCTGGCTACCCTATTCGAGTCAGGGTGATTGCGAAATATGATAATGGGCAGCTGATTTCAAGTAGGAATGGGGATGTTGACAACAAACTCGTTTGGCAATATTTCGATGTGCAGACAAATGTTGGCTTTACGGATAACCAGGAATTGTGGCTCTCGCAGGCGGAATACTTGAAGACTGATACATTCAGGTTTCAGGCATTTTCCAGGATAGATACAACTATTCGGTCAAATCTGCTTAAGATACCGCTTGACTATAATGGTCCTCAATTCTTTGATTTTAGCGGTAGAAATGCACAGTACTACTCCGGGTCTGGGACGGATGGCCATCATGTGAATGTGTGGGTTCAGAAAGTCTCATATAAGGATAAGCCCTTGCTGCGCATACGAGCAACCAGTAATGAAAAATCTTTTGAAACACGCCTGAATCCTGAGCTGGGAAAACTTGTGATCGATTGTCGGGGAGGAGCGGGTCGCGATGGGGAGGACGGTATCAATGGCAGTAATGGTATTGATTCAGATGATGATGCGTGTGATACAGATGGCGAAGATGGAGGAAATGGGACGGATGGAGGTAACGGCGGAAACGGGGGGGATGTATTTTTTTATACAGACCCAGAAGCGGCAACCTATCTGTATTTGATCGAAGTGCTGAATACGGG
The DNA here is from genome assembly GCA_964352745.1 of uncultured Bacteroidia bacterium. Lineage (GTDB taxonomy): Bacteria > Bacteroidota > Bacteroidia > J057 > J057 > CAYGTH01. The sequence continues at coordinate 36 of CAYGTH010000625.1, read as the reverse complement.
AGGGAGGGCTGGAGGCGGAGGGGCTCGTGGGAACGG
>CAYGTH010000624.1:0-4276 GCA_964352745.1 uncultured Bacteroidia bacterium | reverse complement strand
TCCCAAATCGCTGCGCAAGATACATTTCCGAGCGATCTTTGAGGTCTGCACCATTGTGGATGCCCAAGCGTTTCATCTTCTTGGCGGTTACTTTGCCGATCCCAAAAAACTTCTCAATCGGGAGTTTTTCCAAAAAGGACAAAACCCGATCCGGCGGAATGAGCGTTACGCCATTGGGTTTGTGGATATCAGAGGCGACTTTGGCCAGGAACTTATTGATAGAAATGCCTGCTGAAGCGGTAAGCTGGGTTTCGGATTTGATGGCTGCACGGATTTCCCGGGCAATTAAGGTCGCGGAAGGAATTCCCTTTTTATTTTCGGTAACATCGAGGTAGGCTTCGTCGAGAGAAAGGGGCTCTACCAGATCGGTATATTGGTAAAAAATCTTCCGAATCTGGCGCGAGACTTCCTTATACTGCTCAAAACGAGGTTTGACAAAGATGATTTCCGGGCATAGCCGATACGCTGTCATGGAAGGCATGGCAGAATACACTCCGAATTTTCGCGCTTCATAGCTCGCGGCAGCTACTACTCCCCGTTCCCTTGAACCGCCTACCGCCAGGGGTTTGCCCCGGTATTCAGGATGGTCGCGCTGCTCCACCGAAGCGTAGAAGGCGTCCATGTCCACATGGATGATTTTTCGGTAGTCTTCCTCGTTCATCTTGGCGTGATTCGCTCATACGAACTTACGGATTTTGGCGGAGAAAGGTCGGCTTAGGGGAATGGAGGGAATTCAGCTATTATTCAGCCCATATCATCAGCAATTCAGTTCCCATATAATACAAAAAGAGCTTCGGCCAGCAGCCGAAACTCTTTTCTACCTGCCGATATTTTCCCCTGCTCACTCCTTCCGTGTGCCAAACAAGTCCCGCAACTGATCCACGATCTGTCCACCACCGGAAACCGAAATGCTGTTGATCTTATCGGCAATCTTCTCCACATACTCCATCTCTTTGAGCTTGTACAGCATCTCATTGTCTTCCATCAATTTGGCGGTATTGAGCAAGCTTCGCGTTGAAGCGGTTTCTTCCCGTCGCGTGATGGTATTGGCCTGCGCTTTTTTCTCTGCAATCAATACCTGATTGAGGATTTCCTTCATCTCACCCGGCAAGATGATGTCTCGCATACCGCAAGCCAGGACTTCCCCCCCGATAGAAGCTGCTTTTGCCTGCACCCTTTCCAAGATAAATGGCTGAAGCTCCGTTTTTCGGCTCAACAATTCATCCAAGGTCAGCGTGCCTACATATTCCCGCAGGGCCAATTGCAGCATCGCATACAATTGCTTGGCAAAATTACTGCATTCAATCAAGGCCTTTTCTGTATCGACAATCCGATACCGGGCATCGAGGTTGATCCGCAGCGTGGCTTTATCCTTAGTCAGCATCTCCTGGCCATTGATTTCGACCTGCTGATGACGCAAATCAGCTTTCATGACAGATACGACCTGTTCATTTTTCCAGAAATAGTAGGTGCCAGGAGTCAGTTTTTTGGCATATTTTCCTTGTACAAACATGAGGCCCTCCTCATATGCCTGAATGACATGTACCCGAACATAGTTGATCAGATTGACTGACTGCAAGATATTGCGATCCACCGAAATCGGGATGTCCAATTCGTTGAGGTCATAGATTCGGAAATCATAATTGATGACGCCTTTCCAGAATGGATACCGGCCCGGCAAGAGCACGCCTTTGAAGTTTCCATCCTGATACTGCAAGCCGATCTCATTATCACGTACCTCAGCCACGTAGAGCCGATCCGCCAATAGCGGATCGGCCAATAACACATTCAACTCACATGGTGGAGAAAAGGCTTGATTCAGGTTATATACGTAGAGTTTATCGAAGAAACCCAGCCAGTAGGAACCTGGCTGAAGCGCCCGCATATAGCTTCCATTTTTAAATACCAGTCCAATCTGGTAAGTATAGATTTTAACGAATTTCATAATATTGAGAATAAGAGATATTGAGAGTTTGGGATTTCGGGATCAGAATTTTTGGTTGACGTTTTAGTAAGTGATGATAGTGCGAAGGCATCTCCATCTGATCGCGGCGGAAGAGGGGGTGTCTGAGCCTGCCGGAGAAACGTTTCGGGTACATGCAATCGGCGGGTGAGCAGGCTATTCCTGTCGCAGCAACCGAGGCTACGCATCCAAAAGGATCCAACATTCAACTCACACTTCCCACATCTTGCTGGCTTTGGCCAGACTGCTTATCGGATTCCGAGGTTTCCGAATGCCAGAAATGCCTTGCATCCATCATCGGGTCAGCCCGTTTGCGAAGGGGCCAGCTTCTGAAATGGATTAACAGTCCATTGCTCTACCAATTGAGCTATACGTCCATAAACGCAGAGGGAATCGAACCCCCAACCCATGGTTGGTTGCACATCACAATGTTTCCAGTCAGCATATCATACACCATCGGCGCTGATACTATGGGGCTATACAGAAACCCGCATCCGGTCCCGGTTGATTGCGACCTACGATACAAAGCACGGAGCTGTATACGCAAGGTATTTGCGTAGTGATTTTTTATTTCAAAAGAATACTAACTGACTCATAATAAATGATTTATAATCCCATATAAATTAACTAAAGCCCTATTGCGCAAATTGATTGCGTAGTAATTAATCAAATTGTATATCTTACCCCCAAAAAAGAGGCTATGCCCGTTAATAAACTTGCCTTATTGCGATACAAAACAATCGATTCGTGTTTACAGAATCGCTTTCGGAAGTGGAGTCTGGAAGATTTAATGGAGGCCGTTTCAGAGGCTTTATACGAATATGAAGGCATCACAAGCGGGGTCAGTCGCCGTACCATTCAACTGGATATTCAGAATATGCGGAGTGATAAACTTGGGTATCAGGCACCGATTGTGGTGCGGGACCGGAAGTTTTACACCTATTCAGACAAGGCATACAGCATTACCCATTCTCCGCTTTCAGGCTATGATTTGGGCAAATTGAATGAAGTGGTTATTACCCTTCGGCAGTTCAAAGGCTTTGGTTTTTTTGAGGATATGAATGCCCTGATTACCCGCTTGGAAGATAAACTCATTCAGCAAAAACATCCCAAGACGCATTCCATTCATTTTGATACAAACGAGCAAGTCAAAGGGCAGGAATACCTGAGCCCGATTCACAAAGCGATTCTCTCCAAAAATCCGCTATGGATCCGCTACCAATCCTTTAAGGCGCAGGCGCCTACCGACAAACTCTGCTTCCCCTATCTGCTCAAAGAATACAACAATCGCTGGTTTGTCCTGGCTGGCCTGGGGAGTGGTTGCAACGTAAATGTAATGGCCCTGGATCGGATTGTTGCCCTGAAGGCAGAACCATTTGAGCCTTTTCAGGAACCGGACGGGGTAGCTATTTCCACCTACTTTGACGAGATCATCGGCGTTTCAAAAACGCCCAACCAACGGCCCCGAAAGATCGTTTTTCGCATGCAAACATCTCAGCTTCCCTATTTCCTGACCAAACCCATGCACCCCAGTCAAAAAGTATTGCGGGAAGAAGGAGACTGGGTGTATATGAGTCTCGAAGTTATTTGGAATTATGAACTCGAAAGGGAAATCATTGGGCTGGGAGAATACGTAGAAGTCATATCCCCCCGTCGTCTCCGACGCAATATCATCAAACGACTCCGAAAAAGTCTGGATTTGTACGAAACAGAATCATTCACCGAATAAACCCATCCTCATGAAAAATGCGCTCTTCCCTTGGTTTGAACAATACCTCAACTCCCTCAAAAAAGAAATTAATGCCTATGAAAACCCTGCTCGCATGTGGGAAGTAGAGGGACAAGTCAGTAACTCCGGCGGCAACCTCTGCACCCATCTCCTGGGGAACCTGAACTATTTTATCGGTACACTTATCGGAAATACGGGCTATGTCCGGCATCGAGATCTGGAGTTTTCGATCAAGGATGTACCCGTATCAGCATTAAGTCAGCAGATCGATGATACACGCGCGATGATCGAACAGGTACTTACGGGCATTCCGGATTGGTCTGCCGACTACCCGCCTAATGACTATAATATGAGTGGCTCTATCGACCTTCAGATGATGCGATTGCTCGCTCATTTAGGCTATCACGTTGGGCAGGTGAACTATCATCGGCGTTTGCTGGATAGTTGAGGAATCTTCGAATTTAAGGGGAATGCATCTCGTTCGCAGATCCCGACTGCGGACTTTGTGTCCCCCTGGGCGCTGCGCTTACTGTCCCCCACGGCCCAGCGCTTCTGCCCAACGCGTGGGGGACAATGGGTGGGGG
>CAYGTH010000623.1:0-4294 GCA_964352745.1 uncultured Bacteroidia bacterium | reverse complement strand
TACCTCATTTGCCAAATGGATCACGGCAAAGTCAATGCAATTGATACGCTTTTGTGCGAAGAGCTCGATCAGGTATTTACGGAAGCAGAAGCGAATCCGGAGATAGAAGGCTTGATTTTGACAGGGAAGCCCCATTGCTTCAGTGCAGGAATCAATGTGATCAAGCTGATGAGTGGCGGCCCTGCCGGGCAGGAGGCTTTTATCCGGGCCTATATTTCCCTGCTTCAGCGCATGACGCGATTTTCGAAGCCTTATCTGGCGGCCCTTACGGGATTCTCACCTGCTGGCGGATGTGTAATGGCCTGCACGGCTGATTATCGGATCATGGGCCGGGGCGAAAAACATACCATTGGCATGCATGAAATGAGTTTCCATATGCTCATTCCGGAGGTCATGTGCGACCTCTATTCCTTTTGGATTGGGAAGAAAACTGCCATCGACTATGTGTTCAACTCCCGATTGATGCAGGCAGATGAAGCAGTAGAAATTGGTCTGGTGAATGAAGCCTGCGAAGTAGAAGAAGTCCTTCCCCTGGCTGAGGCGCGAATGCAGGAGTGGGTCAAAACCTACCCGCCCATTCTCCGAAAAACAAAATCCTATCTCAAAAAAGACCTGGTCAAACAAATGGATTTTGATCTGGAAACTGCGCTGGAAGCCATTATGGAGGACTGGAAAAATCCAACGTATGTGCAGCGGGTTGCGGCCTTTGCGATGAGCCTTAAGAATAAGAAAAAAGAGTAGAGATAAAAAAGGAGTCAGGGGGCAGGCGTCACGAATCAGTAAGTAAGAACTATCCCGACTCCTTATCCCTCTCTCCTGACCCCTCATTCATAACTTATAATTCTCCCATGAGCTACTATTTCACAGAAGAACATACCTTATTCCGTCAAAGCCTCCGCGCATTTCTCGAAAAAGAAGTCGTCCCCTATATCGACGAATGGGAGGAACAGCGAAAAACACCCCGGTCCATTTGGAAAAAAATGGGAGATATGGGATTTCTCGGTCTGGGATATCCTGAAGCTTACGGCGGCCTGGAGCTGGACTTTTTCTATGATGTCGTGTTTTGTGAAGAGATTTCCCGCTGTTTCTCCGGCGGATTTGCGATCAACCAAATGGTGGTCCAATACATGTCCGGCCCCTATATCCTCAAGCACGGCTCCGAAGCCCTTAAGCAAAAATATCTGCCCGGTATGATCTCGGGTGAATTGATTAGTTGTATCGGAATTACCGAGCCGAGTGCGGGATCTGATGCCGCAAATATCAAAACCACCGCGATTCGGGAGGGTGATCATTATGTGGTCAATGGCTCCAAAACGTTTATTACAAATGGCGTATATGGCGACCTCATTGTAACGGTTGTCAAAACTGATCCGGAGAAAGGCCCTGCGGGCGTAAGTTTGCTGGTCATTGACCGGCAGGCCGAAGGCGTTTCCGCCACCAAACTCAAAAAACTCGGGTGGCATGCTTCTGATACGGCCGAATTGGCTTTTGATAATGTCAAAGTCCCCGTCGAAAACCTCATCGGCGAAGAAGGGCAAGGCTTTTATTACCTCATGGGTGGCTTACAAATTGAACGATTAGTTGGGGGCGTCGGTGCCTATGCTGCCTGCGAATCCGCGCTGGAATATGCCCTGCAATACATGTCCGAGCGATCCGCATTTGGCCGGACGATCGATAAGTTTCAGGTATTGCGTCATCGCATCGCGCAATTGGCCTCCGAGATCGAAGCCACCAAGCAATTTGTCCGCTATTGCTGCCGCCTGCACAATGACGGGAAGTACGCCGTAAAGGAATGCTCGATGGCCAAATTGCTCGCTACCGAACTCTCCGACAAGGTGATGTATCAATGTCTCCAGTTTTTTGGCGGCTATGGCTTTATGGAAGAATTCAAAATGGCGCGGATGTTTCGCGACAGCCGGGTAGGAACGATTGGCGGGGGATCATCGGAGATTATGCGGGAAATTATTGCTAAAATGGTCATTGATGATGTCTCTTATCAAACCGAATCAGAACCGGATACCCCTGCTGATGCACCGGCCGAGGCCACTGGATTAGCAGCGATTTTCGGAAAAATAGCCGAGAAAGTGGGGCAAGCCAACCCTTTGGGGAAAACCCTCAAATTTGATTTTGGCGATGAACAGTTATTCATAAACGGAACCGGGGACAGCAATACCATTTCTACTGACAATGCGGAGGCTGATTGTACCGTAGTCCTCACGTTCGATAACTTCAAAGCCCTTACCAGAGGCAAACTCAATCCTATGTCTGCGGTCATGTCCGGCAAGGTCAAGATCAAAGGCGATATGAGCGTTGCCATGAAATTGAAATCTTTATTCGGGTAATAAGAATAATTGAACACAGAGTCACGGAGGCACAGAGAAAACAACCGATCCGTCATGTAGCGAAGTCGAAATGCGAAACACAGAGGAAAAAAGGATTTTCACCACTGAGGCACTTTAGGGCACTGAGTATTCACTAAGCGGAAGTTCCGAATAGGGTTGTTTCCTTAGTGCTCCCTTTGTGAACTGAGTGGCTTAGTGGTAAAGCTCCGGACCTTGATAAGCATTTATCTCCAGTCCGCTTCCTTCCCGATTTCCCAAACTCTCCAACTCCCGAAATCCCTCCTTATGAATTCATATTATTTCACCGAAGAACACGAACTTTTCCGCCAAAGTATGCGCGCCTTTCTCGAACGGGAGGTAAAACCCTACATCGATGAATGGGAAAAGGCGGGTGAATTGCCCCGAAGCATCTACCACAAATTTGGGGAGATGGGCTACTTTGGCCTGATGCAGCCGGAAGCCTATGGAGGACTGGACCTCGATTTTTGGTTTACGGTGATCTTTAATGAAGAACTGGCACGAATGAATTCGGGAGGATTTGGGGCTTCGATCGGTGCGCATCCCTACCTCGCCCTGACCCACCTTAATGCTGAGGGGAATGAAGAACAGAAACAGTGCTATCTCCAACCCGGTATTGAAGGAAAGTTGATTGGATGTCTCGCGATCACAGAGCCGGGGGGCGGTTCAGATGTGCAGGCGGTGCGTACGACTGCCATTCGTAAGGGCGATCATTTTGTGGTCAATGGTTCCAAGACTTTTATTACCAATGGCGTCAACAGCGATTTTATCATAGCGGCCGTCAAAACCGATCCCGGGCAGAAGGGCATGAGTATGCTGATCATTGATCGGGATATGCCGGGCGTACGTGCTACGAAGCTCAAGAAACTGGGCTGGCACGCTTCGGATACAGGAGAGATTGCTTTTGATGAAGTGAAAGTGCCGATTCAAAATCTGCTGGGAGAGGAAGGGCAGGGCTTTTTCTACATCATGCAGCATTTTGTGCTGGAACGATTGACGATGGCTCTGGGCGGGGTCTCGATAGCGGACTATGCTCTCGAAGTAACCCTGAAATACATGAGCGAGCGGGAAGCATTTGGCCGACCGATCAACCGCTTTCAGGTGCTGCGGCATCGCGTAGCGCAGATGGCTTCCGAGATTGAAATGAATAAACAGTTTGTCTATAGCCTCTGTCAGCGATTTGAGGATGGGGATTATCTGGTGAAAGAAGCCTCAATGGCCAAACTCCTGTGTACGCAATTAGCCGATAGCGTAACCACTCAATGCCTCCAGCATTTTGGGGGTTATGGCTATATGGAAGAATACCCGCTGGCGCGGATGTTTCGCGATGCGCGACTCGGGCAAATTGGTGGAGGTACCTCCGAGATTATGTGTGAGATCATCGCAAAGATGGTAATCGACGGCGTTTCCTATGCAAAAACAACTGAAACTGCTTCCGGGAGTACTGATTCCGAAGCAGCCAGTATTCAGCCCTTTCTGCATGGAATTGAGAAACGCGCCGGAAAAGCGGCTCCCCTGGGAAAAACCCTCAAGTTTGACTTTGGCCATGAACAGCTATTCATCGACGGAACCGGCCCTCACAATACCGTAGCCCTGATGGATGCACCGGCAGATTGTGTGGTAGCACTTTCAGTTGCCGATTTTCGTGCATTAGTGAGTGGAGACCTGAATCCCATGCAGGCGGTGATGGGTGGCAAACTCAAAATATCGGGGGATATGGGGGTGGCGATGAAGTTGCAGTCCTTGTTCAGCAGTAAGTAAGCACCTTGACTGGGAATGGGATGTATCCTTTCGATTTTCGTATAAAAAAATAATTTTTTCTAACTCGGCCTCGAATTATCGGTGACCCCGGTCTGCCATATTCGTCCTAAACTCGAAATATTGAGCAAGCTATCAGGACCAGGCGTTTGAATAAGTCTGAGAAAGCCCTTAGG
>CAYGTH010000622.1:0-4307 GCA_964352745.1 uncultured Bacteroidia bacterium | reverse complement strand
GATGGGGGCAATACACCGGGTTTTCGGCCGCATTCAGGGCGGGTATCTCCCTGGGCGTTTCCGGGGGCTGAGGCGTTTCAGGATGAATTGGCCCATAAGTCAGGCAGCCAGGGACATTTTGAAACTCCCGATGAATGGCTCACCCGCCATGAAGCGGATGTGATCATTGCATTTTTTGGCTACAACGAATCTTTTCAGGGGCCCAGTGGCGTCGATAATTATAAAGCCGAATTGAGAGCATTTGTGCAGCATACCCTCAATCAATCTTATAATGGGGAGACTGCCCCACGCCTGGTACTGGTTTCTCCCATTGCATTTGAAGACCTGTCAGATCGCTTTGACCTGCCTGATGGCAAGCAGGAAAATGAAAACCTTGCCCTGTACACTGCGGCGATGCAGGAAGTGGCAGATAGCATGAAAATCGCTTTGGTGTCGGTATTTGAGCCCACAAAAAAATGGATGGCCGAATCAGATGCCCTGACGATTGATGGTTCCCAACTGACAGATGAAGGTTATGCGCGCTTCGCTCCCTTATTGGCAGATGGTGTATTTGGGAAAGCAAAAATAAAATCCCCTGAAAATCGGGAGCTCGTTCATGCTGCAGTACAGGAAAAAAACTGGATGTGGCACAATGACTTCAAAATCCCCAATGGCGTTCATGTATTTGGTCGGCGCTACAATCCCTTTGGTCCAGACAACTACCCGGCGGAACTCAAAAAAATCCGGGAGATGACAGCCATACGCGACGAAGCCATTTGGCAAGCGAATCAAGGCCAGCAAATGGATGTCGCTGCTGCTGACGCCAAAACCACAACATTGCCACCTGTCCCAACCAATTATAAACCCAGTAATAAAAACGGGAATGAAAAATATCTCTACGGAGAGGACGCACTCGCGGAAGTAAAGGTCGCACCCGGTTATAAAATTGAACTTTTTGCTTCTGAAACTGAATTTGAGGATTTGGCGAATCCGATGCAGCTCGCTTTTGACAACAAAGGCCGACTCTGGGTTGCCGTGATGCCGACTTATCCGCATTACCGTCCCGGAGATGCAAAGCCCAATGACAAACTTCTCATCCTCGAAGATACAGACGGCGACGGCAAAGCAGACAAACAAACGACCTTTGCGGAGGGCTTGCACATTCCGGTAGGATTCGAATTTGCACCAGAAGGCGTATATGTTTCGCAAGGAACCAATCTGGTATTGCTGACCGATACCGATGGCGATGACAAAGCAGATACCAAAGAAATTCTTCTGAGTGGTTTTGACGACCACGATACCCACCACGTGATCAGCGCATTTTGTGCCGATCCTTCCGGGGCGATTTATATGGGCGAAGGGGTCTTTTTGCATACCAATGTCGAGACTTCCTATGGGCCGGTTCGGGGAACCAATGGCGGTTTTTATCGCTACAGCCCACAGCGGAAACAACTCGAACGGACTGCACAGCTTGCCATTCCCAACCCCTGGGGAATTGCTTTTGACGAATGGGGCCAGAATTTCTTTGCGGAAACCTCCGGTCCGGATGTGCGCTGGATGATGCCGGGTTCTGTAAAATCCCGCTATGGCGTCGCAACGCATAAATCCTATAACCTCATCGAAGATGCGCATCGGGTACGGCCGACTTCCGGCCTGGAATTTGTCTCCAGTCGCCACTTTCCCGATGATGCGCAGGGGAGTCTATTGATCAATAACAGCATCGGCTTTCTTGGCATGAAACAACATACGATGGTGGATGACGGGACAGGCTTTAAGAGCAAGCACCAGCAGGATTTAGTCGTAGGAACTGACAAGAATTTCCGCCCGGTAGATATGGAATTTGCACCAGATGGTTCCCTCTATCTGGTGGATTGGCATAATATCCTGATCGGACATATGCAGCACAATGCCCGGGATCCGTTTCGGGACCATGCGCATGGCCGGATTTACCGCATTACCTATCCTTCCCGTCCTTTGCTGACGCCCGCCAAAGTTGCAGATGCCAGCATCGAAGAATTACTGAACAACCTCACACTTCCTGAATACCGGGTGAGATACCGGACACGACGGGAACTACGGGCGCGTGATGCCGACCAGGTGCTTGCGCAGTTGAAAACGTGGACAGACAACCTCGATGAAAGTGATCCCCGTTATGAGCACCACCTGTTGGAAGGCTTGTGGACGAGCTGGGGCCTCAACCAGATTGATGAGTCTTTGCTCCGCAAATTGCTCAAGGCCAAAGATTTTCGCGCCCGGACAGCCGCCGTTCGCGTGTTGCGCTATGCGGGTCATCAAATTGCGGATCAGGCAGATTTACTCCGTCAGGCCGCGCAGGACGAAGAAGGTCGTGTACGACTCGAAGCAACTGTTGCAGCTTCGTGGTTGAGTCCGGAAGCGGGCCTTGCTGTGGTAGAAGAAGCCGGAAAAATGCCCTTGGATGATTGGATGGAGCCCGCATACAAAACGTCTCTGGCACACCTGAACGGCCATAGCCTGGACAACCCGCCCAAGGAACCCTTGCGGACACACTTACTCGGGAATGACCGTGCCTTATATTACAAAGGACATGAGATTTATGGACGGGATGGGTATTGTGAAACTTGCCATCAGCCAGATGGTGCGGGTTTATTTGCCTCCGGCTTCCCACCGCTTGCCGGCACCAAATGGGTATTGGGGAGTGAAGAACGCCTGATCAAAATTGCCCTGAACGGCCTGATGGGTCCTATCGAAGTGAAAGGGAAACAATACCCCGGCCAGGTACCCATGACGCCTTATGCAGGAATGCTGAATGATGAGGAAATGGCGGCTGTACTGACGTATGTGCGCAATTCATTTGGGAATAAGGCATCGGTGATTACACCGGAAACAGTAGCCCGCGTTAGGGCTGAAACGAAAGGCAAAAAAGGATTTTATTCACCTGAAGAACTCCTGAAGATGCATCCGCATCAATAGGCAGTTATTTCAAGTTAAAATAAAACACCCAATCCTGTTTGTCTTTGGGGATGATCGCCTTGACCATCTCCTTGATCTGCCGGGCTGATTCTGCGTGGGCAACGATGGTGTCATCGATGATAGCGTAATGGAGGTCGTGAATGCCCAGGAATTTTAACGATTTTTTCTTCTCGCGGCTGTTGATGCGGCCCCAATGCCAATAATATTTCCCTTCCAGTTCCGGATGCCGATCCAGCAAGTCATCGATCTCATACATATAATACTTGCGATTTTTTGCACTCTTCATGTAGAATGCCAGTTTGTCTTCCGGAGCCTGCTCCTGCTTCTCTTTTTTAAATGGCAAGCTCGTAACGATCCCGTATGCCGCCTTTGCTGCATTATATTGCTGGTTAATAGAAAGCCGGTAACTGGCTCCAAAAGAGACGGAATACCCTTGTAATATTCCATCATACACGATCTTTCCATTGAAGGGTAATAAGACGGCTTTCACATATTTGGGAGTTTCATTTCCTATAAGATAACTCAGCGGATCGCTTAAGGCCAGCACCCCATAAGCGACATCCTCCTGTAGAAAAATGGTGTGCTTTTTCAAAAATTTGACGACCACAAAATCCCCTTTCACAAAGTTTTGAAAACCCAGAGCAATATCGAGGTCCTCTTTAGGAAAACCCAGGGGGTTTTGCTTGACAAATGCCTGGATGATTCCTGGCGTTTCATAGAGTGCCTCCCGGGCATCGAGCTTTTCTGATGGATTTAATCCCTGAAATTCCCCCAGGCCCATATCGGTGGGAAGCAGTTTCTGCTGCTGCCCGGCAAAGAGGAGCATTGCATGATGAATGGTAAGATATTGGTAATATTCGGTTTCGGTGAGTCGCATGGGAACAAATTCAATGGATTGTTGCCAAATTTAGGGTATAAATTTTGTTAAATTAGGGAAAAAGCCATCAAGATGGTGGGCTTATGTGCTGGAGCAGGCCTTTTTTCTAAAAATGGAAAAGGGTTCTGCCCTGATGCTTTTCAAAGATGAATGCCTTGTTACATACTAGACGATTTAGAAGTTCAAATTCAATGTTCAAGTTCAATCTCAAACTTTCGTCAGAGGTTTTTCTTCCTTCTCGACTTTGCGTGAAATATTGCTTCTCTAATCAGGAATCGTAAAATAGAAGGCCTTCGCCGAGTTGAGAGCGTACCCAGATTTTCCCATGGTGGAGGGCCACTATTTTTTGACAGTGAGCAATGCCAGTCCCTGTGCCTGCTTCTTAAGCTATGGTGTGAATGGGGGAAATAGGGAGATTTAACGTCTTTTCTTAGCCCTGATATTGGGGGCTGGTATCACGATTTAGTAATAACATCAATAAATGATGAAAGGATAACAT
>CAYGTH010000621.1:0-4309 GCA_964352745.1 uncultured Bacteroidia bacterium | reverse complement strand
CTTAGCGTTCCCAACTGGTACCATTTTCCCAAAATGGACTCTATTCATCAAAAGGATTGATATATGCCCACGCAACTTTCGTTTTGGAGAATTCTGTATGCCCCCTTGATGCTGGCAGGAATCATGAGCTTGTCTATACAGGCGCAACGCCTTCCCGCTGGCGAGATGCCCATCGGTGCGTATTACTACCCTGAGCACTGGCCCGAATCTCAGTGGGAACGGGATTTGTCCAAGATGAGTGAACTAGGCTTTTCTTTTACCCACTTTGCGGAATTTGCCTGGAGCAGAATGGAGCCAGCAGAAGGACAATATGAGTTCGAATGGCTGGATCGTTGTATTGATATTGCCGCCCAGAATGGGCTGAAAGTGATCCTGTGTACGCCCACCCCCACGCCTCCTGCCTGGCTCACCCAAAAGCATCCTGAGATTCTTTCGGTCAACCAGCAGGGCTTCACGCAGGAACACGGTTCCCGCTTACACGTTGCCTACAATCATCCGGCATACTGGCACTATGTTGAGAAAATTATCACCGAATTGGGAAAGCGATATGGCCGGGATGAACGAATTTGGGGCTGGCAGTTGGATAATGAGCCGCATTACGGGCCCCTGTACGACTACTCCCCCTGGCAGGAAAAACAATTTCGGTATTGGCTACGGGAGAAATATAGCACGATCGATTCCCTGAATACTGCCTGGGGGACCGCATTTTGGAGTCAGACCTATACCCATTTTGACCAGATTGGCCTGCCCAATCCCAATGCCGCTCCTCAAGGAGTGAATCCACATGCAACCGTAGATTTTCAGCGGTTTTCGGCAGAACAAGTTGCGCGGGGCCTACGGTTTCAGGCGGAGGTGTTGCGGCGACACATTCGCCCTGCGCAATGGATCACCACCAATTATGCCTATTTCAAATTCCTGCCTTCTGTCGATCCTTTTTTGAATCGAAAGGATCTGGACTTCGCCAGCCATACCATGTACCTCACCAGCCAGTTTCTCTCCGATGCAGGAGATGGCCTTTCCCACCGTCTTGGAAGCGGTCTGGAATTGAGTTTTTCGCAGGAATTGGCCCGTTCCATCAATGGGGAAACCGGGATTATGGAGCTTCAACCCGGTCAGATCAACTGGGGTCGATTCAACGCACAGCCCTTGCCCGGTGCCGTGCGTATGTGGTTGTGGCACGCATATGGATTAGGAGATCGATTTGCCTGTGCCTATCGCTTTCGCCAGCCGCTGTTTGGTTCCGAGCAGACTCACTACGGCATCATGATGACCGATGGGACGACCGTTCAACGGGGAGGGGAGGAATATGCACAGGTAATCAAAGAACTTGCAGATTTACCTGCCGACTTGGGTACAGAGCCAGCAGCATATTCAGGTAGGAGAACCGGGTTTTGGTGGAGCCAAACGAATCTGCTGGACCTGGAAAACCATCCCCACCACGAAGCCTGGAACACCTGGCAGTACTACTACACTTGGTACAGTGGACTCAAACGGCTTGGTTCGCCTGTTGATTTCCTGACGGATGGGGATAACATTGATCCGAAACAACATCCCTTTTTGCTTATCCCTGCCGGAATCCGGGCAGATGAAGAACTGATTGCTAAATGGGAAGCATATGCAGAGGCAGGTGGCCACCTGATTCTCACCAGTCGTACTGCGACCAAAGACAGGCAGGGTCATCTGTGGGAAGCCAAATTACAGGCACCGATCTATGACCTCATCGGGGCGGAAATCGAATATTATGACCATCTGCCACCTGAATATCCCGGTCAGGTGATTGCAGATGCGGATACTTTTTCCTGGTTTACCTGGGGCGATGTGCTTAAGCCCCGATCCGGTACCCAGGTGCTAAGTCGGTATGGGGATCAGTTCTACGCGGGTTCGGCAGCGGCAACTACCCGTAAGGTCGGAAAGGGATCTGTTAGCTATTTAGGGGTCTATTCAACGGAGGGAGAATGGGAATACCAAACCCTGCGCAAGCTGTTTCTTAGGGCAGATGTGCCGGTATTGGATCTGCCCGCTTATGTTTTTGTCGAATGGCGAAATGGGCATTGGGTAGCGGTGAATTATACCGAGCAAGCCTATGAATTGCCAGGGACCCAAGGCATTCGGTTTCTTCAGGGAGAGCAAGTGTTGCCCCCTGCTGGGGTGAGTGTGTGGTAGAATTGAAAAGAGGGTTGATAAACGGCCCACGCGAAAGGAGGTTCACGCCCATTCCTCAAAATTAACCTAACATACAAACGCATTAAGATGAATATTTCTCTCAAAACCTTCAGTTGCTGGGTCGGGTTGTCCCTCCTGCTATTCCCCGGTGTTTTTAGTCAAATAGGCAGCGAAAAGCTGTATTACGGCGCTTCCTATTACCCCGAAACCTGGCCGCGAGAATCCGTTTCCAGCGACATCGCGCACATGAAAAAACTCAACATGAATGTGGTACGGATGGCTGAGTTTTCCTGGTCTAAAATGGAGCCAAAAGAAGGGGAATATGACTTCGACTGGTTGCGTAGCATTATGGATGAATTGCAGGAAGGGGGGATTTCCGTTGTGTTGGGTACTCCCACGGCTACGCCGCCCGCCTGGTTGTGGGAAAAACATCCCGAAATTGGATTGGTAAATCCGGACGGAATCCGGCGATATCACGGCGCGCGAAAAGACTACAGCTATACGAGTGGTATCTATCGGGTGTATGCCTTACGGATCGTTGGGGAAATGGCAAAAGCATTGGGGGATCACCCCGCACTGATCGGCTGGCAGATCGATAACGAACTCAGCGCCCACGCTGATTACAGCCGGGAAACGGAACTACGCTGGCAAGCCTGGCTCACTACGAAATATGCGCGTATTGACCAATTGAATAAGATTTGGGCGACGGATCTCTGGAGTCAGACCTATCAACACTTTGCACAGATTCCCATGCCTAACAAGGAGGTATGGCATCATCCCAGCCTCCAACTGGATTGGGCGCGATTTAATAGTGACATGGTTACGGAGTTTCAGGATGCGCAGATAGCGGTCATTCGCAAATTCTCCAAGGCGCCTATCACCCACGATACCATGCCCGGCCAGAGCACGGACTATGAAAAACTCATGAAAGAGGCCGATTTTATGGCGGTGAACAACTATCACAGCTTTGAGGCATATGATCGGGTTATCAGCAATTACGACCGAATGAGGGGTTATGGGAAGGGGATGCATTGGCTCTTTGAAACCGCCCCCAATAACTCCGGCGGTGGAAAAAAAGGGAATACCTGGTTTCTTCACCAACCGGATGGATCGATGCACGCAGCGCTTTGGATGAACTATGCCCTTGGTGGGCAGGGAGCTTTATTCTGGCTGTGGCGGCAGCACCGCGCTGGTCAAGAGATGCCGCATGGCGCGATTCTCCATACCTGGGGCAAGCCTGCTGCCAATTATGACAACCTTGGGCAGCTTGGGGCAGATTTGGAAAAGAGCAGTGATTTTCTGTTGAATGCACCCGTAGCGCCTGCAAAAGCTGCTGTTTTTTACAGCCACGAAGCGGATATGGGGCTCCGAATAGAGCAATATGCCAACGGGCTACGCTATTATACTGACTGGAGTTCCCGGTTCTATTTGCCTTTTCATGATATGTATCTCCATCGCGATGTGTTGATGCCGGGGGCGGATATAGACGCCTACGATTTGTTATTTCTCCCCCTCCTGCCGATGGTGCCCAATCAGTTGCGGGAACGCCTGAAGCCCTGGGTCGAACAGGGGGGAACCCTCATTCTTGGGCCGATGACGGGTTACCGATCTGAGTATTGGACAGGTTTCACGGAGCAGGCCATGGGAGATCTCAATAATTGGATCGGGATTGAAGTGGATAGCCGTATTCCTATCGGGACTCAATTGCGTCCGGCTGAAATTCCGCTGATGCTTCAGTTTGATTCTCGGATGGACCTCCCGGAAGTGGAGGCTTCTCTGTGGTCTGAATCCTTGAGTAGCGGGGGTGGGAAGGTCATCGCGAGCTATCAGAATGGCATGCATGCAGGCAAACCGGCAATCATTGAAAATCAGGTAGGCAAAGGCAAGGTTGTCTTGCTCGGTACAGATCCAGGCCGGGAATCAGTCGGGGAACTGCTGCGGCATTACGCATCGGAAGTGGGAATCAACCCGATTTTGGCCGGGGATGCAGGGGTATTGGCAGTCCCACGTATCGGAGAAGGTTCTGGCCTGATCCTGGATAATATTTCCCCCGATTCCAAAAGCTTGCAACTCCCAAAAGGGACCTATCGGGATCTGCTTTCCGGGAATACGTATTCGGGAGCTATCCGGCTAGCGCCTTATGAAG
>CAYGTH010000620.1:0-4320 GCA_964352745.1 uncultured Bacteroidia bacterium | reverse complement strand
ATACTTTCCTGGGCATAGAGTTGAATCTGCAGGCCTATGAGGAGAAGGAGAATGGGGAAAAGTTTCATGAGCGTATGAATTATTGTAACTGGCTATACTGTGCGTCTTTCCGGCAATCTATTATTTTATAAACAGCCCCATTTCCCTTGGTCATAAGGTACAATTCTCCGGCACCATCGCGCCCGATTCGAAGGTCCACCCGCTTATTTCCCGAAATGGTTTCCATATCTGATACTTCTCCATCAATGGACACATTTATTCTGTAAACAGGGGCTTGCCGGCCTTCAATCATCTCAGCCACTTCCGTATAATACACCATCCCTCGTGAAATATCGCCAAAGAGGTATTTGCCTTTGAGCAGTGGAACTTCCTTGCCTGTATAAACGAATCCCCCCGAAACGGCACTTCCCTCGTCGTGGTCATATTGAGCTACCGGATAGGTGAAGGCGTCCCCTTCCTCGGGAAGTGGATATACCAATTCGGGATTCGCATCTGCATCAAATAAAAAAGTACCTTCCCGGTAGGGCCAGCCATAATTAGCACCTGCTTTTCCCAGGTTGACTTCTTCCAGGCTATGCTGCCCGATATTGGTGATGAACATCTTGCCGGAGCCGGTTTCATCCCAACTGATGCGATGCGGATTCCGAAAGCCATTTGCCCACACTTCTCCCAATGCACCTGGGGTATTGACAAAGGGATTATCTTGTGGGATGCCGTATTTGCCATTGGCACTGTTGTTTCCTGTGGGATCAATTCGAAGTACACTCGACCAAATCTGTTTGTTATTATCACACAAAAAGGAATACCCCCGTAAAGCAGCACCGGCGTCTCCGATTCCCAGATACAGCATGCCATAGTCAGCTGTGTTGGGAGTTGCCAGCGGGTTAAAGACGAGTTCCTGAAAGGTATGTCCTGCCGAAATCATATCTACTCGCAACAATTCCCGGTGCGTCCCTTCAAAAGCAGCGGCGTCCGGCTCGGTTGCTTTCCATTCCAGCAAAACCGATTGTAAGGCGATCTGAATACTGTCCGGAAGGGAAAAATCAGCCGCAGCGGTCCCTTTGGGTTCGGTGTGGGTCGTGTAAAACAGGCCATTCTCCTCAAAATCAGGGTGAAAAGCCCAACTGCCCAGGCCCGTACCTTTTCCCGGATTATCGATAAAATCAGGCAAAAAAGCGGTTGCATCCATATACTCAGACAGGCTGCGGTCGGGATGAACTTCAAACAACTTCCCGCGAAGGTCGTGCAGGAAGAGGCGTCCCCCCGGTATTGCCGTCATTTTATTGATGCGGGTAAGGGGCGTAACTTCAGAACTCGGTGGTACCCGAAGGTATTCTTCCAACTCCAGCGTCAGATCAGCGGTCGCGATCTTTTCGGGAACCGGGTTGATCAATCCCCCCGGACGATTGTTTTTATTTCGTTTTTCTCCTTCCGAAAATTTGTGAATAAAGCCGAGGATATCTTCCAGGTCTTCTCCTTCCAGCATCGGAAAGGGGGGCATATACGCCTGATATTTTTCAAATAGCTGTACTGCCCGCGGATCGCCACTCGCAATGACTTCAGGCGGATTATGAATAAATTTTACCAGCCATTCCTTCTCTACTGCAGAGGTAACGCCCGTCAGGTTGGGGCCGATTCCATTTTCCGAGAAATTATGACAACTCGCACAATGCAGGTTAAATAACTCCATCCCATGCTGCACAGGCATTTCGCCCTTCACATAGCGCGCCTTTTCGCTTTTCTTTTGTTGGGAATCTACGCTTTTAGGAGTCGAGTCACAGCTTGATAAAAAAGCTACGAGAAGGAATAAACCAATAATCAGTGGCGTGTTGTATCTAATCATTTGCAAAGGGTTAAGAACGATAAGTGCACTTGACTATAAAGATAGAGGATTCACTTTCCCAAATGAACTAATTAGTCGACGAGAAAAGTCAATCTTTTATTCGCTTCGCTATAGTTGGCTTCTGCCGCTCCGGCTATACTTGTTCACTCACTTTGGAGATACAATCTTGTCGGATCGGAATCCGACAATAGCCTTTGGCTATCGATGCCTGTCGGGTTTTAAGTTATAATCCTACCAGGAGGAAAAATCCACTTCTGCACAATTCCTTCCGATTCCTGTCATTTTTTCCTACGTTTAGGCAAAATGTAAAAATAAGACTAAAGCGGGACCCAATTCGTCTTAGTTCCCAACCCAGATTGTCTGTGGCATGACTCATTCAATACAGAAAACAGCTCACTCAATCGCCGCAAACCCACCCCTCACATGAATCTTTCTCTACGAAATCTACTCCTATTCGGTGTTTCAGCAGAAATAATCATCTGGTTCATTGCCTATGCCCTGCATCCCTCCATGGAGGAGACCTTTCGCTATGCCGCGAGATATTCCGGTCGATTGTCCGCCTTCGTCTTTCTGACGGCTTTTTATCTCTTTGCCACTTCCTATCCGGCTCCGATGGAACGCAACTCCCAACTCCGCAATTGGGTTACCATTTTTGCGGTGCTGCATGTGATTCATTTTGGGTTTTTAGCGATGAATGTTTACCTCAACAAAGTTCCGCTCGAAGCTCCCAAACTGGCAGGAGGGGCCCTGGCTTACCTCATGATCGTAGCTGCCCCCTTTTATCTCCACAAGGTGAACTTCAAATTGCAATTGGTCTATTTTTATTATGCGAGCTTAGTCATGATCCTCACTTATGTCGCCCGAATCAAAGGAGATTTTCAAGGAGCTGAACCCTTTTGGTTTCATTATGTCATGATGGGAATTCTGATTGTCGCCTGTATCGTATTCGGGGTGTGGCTGGTCCGGAAATCAAGGAAACAGGGCGATTCCTGATCCTCAATTGTTTTTCGAGGCCGGAATATCAGGGATGGGCATTTTCATGGAATTTGATGATATTTAGTTTCTCCTATATGAAAAGGGAGGGTTTTTCCCTAACGTCTGTTAGTTTCGTGTAGGCGGCCATAGTTCGAGAGGGTGCTTTCACTTTGGCCATTCAGGCGGATTTTTGTCAGCATCTGCTGATACATCTCCGAAAAACCTGCTACTTCTGAACAGGCTCTTTCGATTACTGTCTTTTTTTCATACGTTTAGATTATATAATTGAACTTGCCCGAAAGTACGCTAAAGCCTGGTCTTTTACCAGTCTTTAGCTGCCGAAGGCTTCGTTCAACAGCGACTAGACAAAAGTATTAAGAATAGAAGAGTTGGTAACTAGAGTTAAAGATGGAGACATTAAACTAGCTCACACGAGACCTCAATTCAAATTCAATCGGGTCTTCCAATCGGCCTCATCCAGTAGCTTGACGAGGAAGTTTTTCTTATCAAACTGCGTCTTAAAACTGTGGTCCTGATGCAGTTCCGCATATTTTACTTCCGAATCATCTACCAGAAAATTTGCATCAGGCTCTAATTGCTCCTTGAACGTTGAGTACTCTTTTCGGTTGAAAAGTAGATTTCTGGCATCTACCATGCCGTTTTCCGTGGCAAAGGTTACTTTTTTATGGCATCTGCAAGGATTGGCTTTGTTTACTAATCCGCATTTGTTTTGCATAAAGTTGTATAAGTCTTTTCGGGCTTTGCTCAACTTCATGCGGTAATTGGCCTTGCTTATTTCCATAATTTCCGAACCGATGGTATGGTCTGCCCCGAATATTTCGCCCATAATATAGATCATCCGTTGCTCTTTGGTTAGGCAGAGGATCATTCCTGAAAGGCAGGTTAATCGTACTTCCCTAATGGTTTCACTTTGTTCCATTTTTTCGCTTTCAGATAAATCTGTATTGGGGGTAGCCTCTAAATGGTTTCCTAATTCATCAAAGGTCTTCGCAAAAATACTTGCAGGTTTTTTTTGGGTGTTCAGAAAATGATTTTTTGCGATACGGTATGCCCAGGTCCGGAAAGCACTTTCTTGTTTAAAAGCACCTAAATTGGAAATGATTTTAATCAACGTTTCTTGTGTAAGGTCTTCTGCGTCTGACGTATTTCCTGTCATTTTCCAGGCAATGTTGTAAATGAAAGGTTGATGCCGCTCGATGAGATGAGTCAAAGCGGTTTTGTTCCCTTCCAAAATCTGTTGGATGAGTTCTTTGTCCGTATGGTCTGAACTGTATGTGCTTTTGAATGGGTTCATCTTTATTTTGGTGTTAGACCATCGTTTAAATAGAAATTGATCGTTTTTTGCAAAATTGAGAATCGATCAGATAATCGGGAGGCGTCTAATACTTCAAGTTATGCAAACAAAGGTTACCGAACTGGCGGGTGTAGGCCAAAAATCCACAAAGAGAAACCACTCAGGCACTTAGGACACTAAGCATGTT
>CAYGTH010000619.1:0-4325 GCA_964352745.1 uncultured Bacteroidia bacterium | reverse complement strand
GACTTTATGCTGCTGGCCAATCGGCAGGTGGCTCGCCATGTTGCAAAAATGTTTGACAACCCGCCACTTCCTTTTGTGTACCGGGTGCATGATAAACCCAATCCGGAAAAGCTTGCTTCCCTTCAGCAATTTGTGAAACATTTTGGGTATGAGGTAGAATTGGGTGATCAGGAGCATACGTCAGAACGCCTCAATACGCTTCTAAAAGGAGTAAACGGAAAGCCCGAGCAGAATGTGATTGAAACCATCGCAATTCGCTCGATGGCCAAGGCGGTATACACGATCCAGAATATAGGACACTTTGGGTTGGGATTTCCTTACTACACACATTTTACCAGCCCGATCAGGCGGTACCCGGATTTACTGGTGCACCGATTGGTTACGAGTTATCATGACAAGGTATTTCGACAAAACCCAGTCGTATTGGAGGAACAGCTCCGGCATGCTTCTGACAAAGAACGCACAGCAGCGGAGGCAGAACGGTCTTCGATCAAGTACAAACAAGTTGAGTTTTTGCAAGATAAGGTCGGAAAAGCCTATGATGGAGTCATTACAGGTGTGATTGAATCTGGAATTTTTGTAGAATTATCAGAAAATTTGTGTGAAGGATTTGTTCCGGCGCGCACCATGGACGATGATTATTACGTTTATGAGGAGGAAAACTACTGCATGAAGGGCAAAGATACCGGTCAGGTATTGCGGCTGGGAGATTCTGTGGTGGTAGAAATTGCAGGTACTGACTTAAAGCGGCGGACGATTGATATGTTGTTTGTAGAAAAACGGGAATCCAAGCCTGTAAAAGTGTAAGGAAATATTGGGGTAATTAAGACGTTGTGATCATGTTGGACGAACAAGGCACATATAATTTTGGCGCATACCTGGATCGCACGCTCAAAGTAGTTCGATTGGATATGCACCGGCGATTCAAGGAAGTCGGGATTGATATCACGCCTGAGCAGTGGGTTTTACTTTCAGCTTTATATGAGAAAGATGGAATTTCTCAGACTGAGTTGGCTGGAAATAGCTTTAAAGATGCTCCTACGGTCTCTCGCATCATCGATTTATTAGCTAAAAAAGACCTCGTTGAGCGGGTGCGTCTCAATGAAGACAGGCGCAGTTATCAAATAAAAATTACCCCTAATGGTCGCAAAACCGTTGAAAAGGCTATGCCAGCGGTGGTAAATTCCCGACAAAAAGGTTGGGAAGGTTTATCAGAGGCAGATTATCATAGCTTCCTAAAGATTATCAATCAGATTTTCTCCAACTTCAGCGACTGATACTTGATATAAGCAAGGTTCTTACGGGCCTTGCTATTTTAATCAATGAGGTGTATATTTGTTATGACAACTATTAATTGCAAATTCATATGAACATACATCAGGAAACCATAACAGCCGAGAAGATTTTTTCAGGAGCAAAAGATTTTCTCCCCTTAAATGGCACGGACTACATCGAGTTGTACGTAGGCAATTGTAAGCAGGCAGCTCACTTTTACAAAACGGCCTTTGGGTTTCAGTCCCTTGCATACGCAGGACTGGAAACCGGCCTGAAAGATCGGGAGTCGTATGTGCTGGTTCAGGATAAGATTCGGCTGGTATTGACTTCTCCTTTGAAAGGAGGAACAGAAATCGGCAAACATATTGATAAGCATGGCGATGGGATTAAGGTAGTGGCTTTGTGGGTAGATGATGCAGAAGCCGCTTATAAAGAGACAATTGGCAGAGGTGCTGTTTCGTACATGGAGCCTGTTTTAGAAGAGGATGAGCATGGCTGGGTAAAGCGCTCAGGTATCTATACCTATGGGGAAACGGTGCATATTTTTGTGGAAAGACACGCTTACTCAGGCCCCTTTCTTCCCGGTTACAAATCCTGGGAGACCCATTACGCACCTACCGATGTGGGGTTGAAATACGTGGACCATATGGTAGGTAATGTGGGCTGGGATCAGATGAATAAGTGGGTCGATTTTTATGGAAAAGTGATGGGATTTGCCCAGATCGTTTCATTTGACGACAACGATATCTCTACCGATTACACAGCTCTCATGTCAAAGGTCATGAGTAATGGAAACGGAAGAATTAAATTTCCGATTAACGAGCCGGCGGAAGGAAAAAAGAAATCACAGATCGAGGAATACCTGGATTTTTATGAAGGAGAAGGCATCCAGCACCTCGCTGTTGCGACGGATAACATCATCGAAACCGTAACTCAGTTGCGAGACCGGGGCGTAGAATTTCTGCGCGTACCTGCTGTTTATTATGAGGATGTGCTGGATCGGGTAGGGGAGATCGACGAAGAGTTAGCACCACTGAAGGACCTGGGCATTCTGATTGATCGCGATGACGAAGGGTACCTCCTGCAGATATTCACCAAGCCGATTGAGCCACGTCCTACGATGTTTTTTGAAATCATCCAGCGGAAGGGCGCAAAGTCCTTTGGAAAAGGAAATTTCAAAGCACTCTTTGAAGCCATTGAGCGTGAGCAGGAGCTGAGGGGCACACTGAGCTAATTGAAACAAATAGGATTTTACGGAGGCAGCAGGTATATATCTGTTGCCTTTTCTTTTTTTACTCCCTGTTGAGTGGGTTGCTTTTTCACGCTAAGGAGAAAAAGCCCTTCCACCTGCACAAAGCTCACGCGGGCCTGTAAGTTGTGTCAAAATGACGTAATTCTAGCCGAAAAGCCGACAAAATGGCTGATTTTGAGCCTTGGACGGAAAATTGCAGACTTAGATAATAGAAATAAGACAGAACAAATCATCATGAATTTCAATAACTATACACTGAAAGCGCAGGAAGCGATCCAACACGCAGGTGAGATCGCCAAGGCTTCCGGTCATCAGGCCATTGAAGCTGGCCATTTACTGAAAGCCTTATTGGAATCGGAGGAGAGCATTATCCCGTTCATGTTGAAAAAACTCGATGTGAATACGGGGTTTTTAGCTCAAAAACTCGATGAGAAAATAGCGAGCTACCCACGGGTGAGCGGCGCAACAGGAGGACAATATTTATCGAATGATTTGCATGCAACCCTGGAAGTTGCGAATCAGGAAGCGGGGAAACTACAGGATGAATTCATCTCAATGGAGCACCTGCTGCTTGCGATTGTCAAATCTAAAAAGGGGACGGGAAGTATCCTGAAGGAACTGGGGGCAACTGAAAAGAACCTCAAAAAAGTCATGCAGGAAGTGCGGGGAGGCCAGCGGTTAACAGATCAAAATCCGGAAGGGAAATACAATGCCCTGAAAAAATATGCACGTAACCTGATCGAATTGGTGCGAAAAGGCAAGCTCGATCCGGTGATTGGACGAGAGGATGAAATCCGAAGAGTAGTTCATATTCTCTCTCGAAGGACTAAGAACAACCCGATCCTGATTGGGGAGCCGGGCGTGGGAAAAACAGCCATCGCCGAGGGATTAGCCCATAGGATTGTACAGGGAGATATTCCTGAAAATTTGAAATCCAAAGTCATTTACTCCCTGGATATGGGAGCACTGATTGCAGGTGCCAAATTCCGAGGAGAATTTGAGGAGCGGCTGAAGGCGGTGGTGAAAGAAGTGGTGGATGCCGATGGCTCGATCATTTTATTCATCGACGAAATTCACACCCTGGTGGGAGCCGGAAAAGGGGAAGGTGCGATGGATGCTGCGAATATCCTCAAGCCTGCTTTGGCGCGAGGAGAATTGCGGGCAATTGGGGCTACCACCCTGGATGAATACCAGAAATACATTGAGAAGGACAAAGCCCTTGCACGCCGCTTCCAGACAGTAATGGTCGATGAGCCGAGTGTGGAGGAAACTGTATCCATCTTACGGGGCTTGAAGGAGCGCTACGAACTCCACCACGGTGTGCGGATTACAGATGCTGCGATTGTAGCGAGTGCGGAGTTGTCGCATCGCTATGTCTTAGGCAGGTTCCTGCCAGATAAAGCGATTGACCTCATCGATGAAGGGGCCGCAAAATTGCGCCTGGAAATGGATTCCATGCCAGAAGCTCTGGATGAGGTAGAACGAAAAATTCGCCACCTCGAAATCGAGCGTGAAGCCCTGAAACGGGAAAAAGACAAGAAAAAAGTAACTGAGATTGAAGGTCAGATTGCGAATCTGGATGAGGACCGTAAGCGACTCCGATCTCATTGGGAAACAGAAAAGGATCTCATTGGGCAAATTCGGAAAGTGAAAGAGCAGATCGAAGGGCTCAGAGTGGAGGCTGATCAGGCGGAGCGTGATGCAGACTTTGGGAAAGTAGCGGAAATCAGATATGGGAAAATCGCTAAGGCTGAAGAGAAAATGCTGGCCCTCAAGGAAGAGTTGGCAGCGTACCAGT
>CAYGTH010000618.1:2315-4331 GCA_964352745.1 uncultured Bacteroidia bacterium | reverse complement strand
TAGTGTCCTAAGTGCCTGAGTGGTTTCTCTTTGTGGATTTTTGGCCTACACCCCCTTTTCTCCTACCTTTGCGGGCTATGAAGGAAATTTCGCTGATACTGGCTTCTGCTTCTCCTCGTCGACACCAACTCCTGCGTGATCTGGGCTTTCCCTTTGAGGTGGTTGTCCGGGAGGTGGATGAAAGCTTTCCGTCTGGTCTTTCGCCAACAGAAACCGTCCTGTTTATCGCGAAAAAAAAGGCAGCTGCCTATCCTGACTTGATTCAGGATCATATTGTTATTACTGCGGATACCATTGTGGCAAATGCAGGTAAAATATTGGGGAAACCCGCCGATGCAGCAGAAGCTGCGGCGATGATTCGAAGTCTGAGCGGCGGTGCCCATGAGGTGATATCCGCAGTTGTGATTGCACATCAGGATCAGAAAATAGCCTTTGCCGAGCAAACAAAAGTAGTCTTTCGGGACTTGTCTGAAGCGGAAATTCAGCATTATGTGGAAACGAGCCGGCCCTATGATAAAGCCGGATCTTATGGCATTCAGGAATGGATCGGTATGGTCGGCATCACTGCGATTCATGGCGATTATTACAATGTGATGGGCCTTCCCACTTCCCGACTCTATCAGGCGCTTCACACATTCAATGCAAAATCGTAACTCAAAAATCGTAACTCATCCTATGCTTTCCATTCACAGCGACGACCATTTTATGCGGCAAGCCTATTTGCAGGCAGAGCAAGCGTACCGGGAGGAAGAGGTTCCCATAGGCGCTGTTGTTGTCAGCAATTACCGAATCATCGGAAAAGGTTATAACCAGGTAGAACGGCTGCAAGACCCGACGGCCCATGCCGAAATGCTGGCCATTACTGCGGCGTGTGAAACGATGGGAAGTAAATTCCTCGATGAATGCACCCTCTTCGTAACGATCGAACCCTGTCCCATGTGTGCGGGCGCGTTGGCCTGGACCCGTGTGGGGCGAATCGTATATGGGGCACGTGAGCAGAAGTTTGGCTACAGCCGATTTGGCCCCTCGATGTTACATCCCAAAACGATCGTGCAGGGAGGCATTTTGTCAGAGGAATGTGGGGAATTGATGCGGGCCTTTTTTGCAGAAAGACGCGGCTAAGACCATGAAAAGCACCCCTCAGGTACTCACCTTTGGTCTGGTTCTGAGTTTGGCACTGGTCTGGGGCAGTTCCTTTATGCTCATGGAACGCGGCTTGCTGGCTTTCAGCCCATTGCAAGTGGCAGCCTTACGCATTGTAATTGCAGGTCTGGTATTGCTTCCCTTTTTGTTGACTTCCCTGCGGAAAGTAAAAAAAGAAGCCTGGCCCTATATCTTATTGGTTGGCTTGATCGGCAATGCCATTCCCGCCTTTCTGTTTCCCCTTGCTGAGACTGTGATTACACCGGGAAGCGCAGGGATTTTGAATACCCTTTCTCCGGTTTTTGCCCTGGTAGTAGGCGTTTTGCTTTTTGGATTTCAATTCTCTTCCCGAAAAGTATGGGGCATCCTGATCAGTTTTGCAGGCGCATTGATATTGGTATTGGCGGGTGCGCAGGAAATTGACCTGCTGACGCATTTGGCCTATTCCGGGTTGGTGGTATTGGCGACACTGGGATATGGCTTCAGTGTCAACCTGATCAAGAAATACCTGCAAGAGGTATCCGCGCTTCACATCTCTACCCTGGCCTTGCTGGCAATGGCGATGCCCTATGGCTTGTACCTGCTCTTCGGAACTGATGTTGGGCAGATCCTGACTGAGCATCCTCAGGGCTGGTCTTCGCTTGGCTATATAGCGATTTTGGCCGCGCTGGGCACTTCAATCGCTCTGATTTTATTCAATCGACTGGTGCAATTAACTGATCCGGTGATCTCTGCCTCTGTTACCTACCTGATTCCAATGGTCGCAGTCGGCTGGGACTTGGTGGCAGGTATCAGTCTGTTCCCTGGTCAATGGCTGGGCATGGGCATCGTTTTGCTGGGAGTTTGGCTGGTGAATAAAGGATAATCCTTTTT
>CAYGTH010000618.1:0-2215 GCA_964352745.1 uncultured Bacteroidia bacterium | reverse complement strand
TTTATCTCATGTCTTCTATCTTTCTACTTACTCAACGATAATTGTTTCACACAACCCATTTTATCATGCAGCTTCGTTTACTTTCTTTTTGGTCTTTGCTCATGCTTATGTTGCTGGGAACCACTGCCGAAGCCCAGATAGGTCGCTTCCAGAATGTGCGCAAGTTTTCAGGATTTAAAACGACCACAACCCTCATCGTGCTGGAAGACAGCAATGAGGTCTATAACAATGCCCTCAAGTTAGCGACAGAAGGCGGGCGTTGGTCTGTTACCCCGATCAAGTACATCAAGCGTTCAGAATTGGCTCCTTATCTGGTCAATCCGGACTATTCCATGCTCATCAAAAACAATCAGTTTAAAGTGGTGAGAAGAGCCGGGGGCAATAATTCGATTTTGAGAAGCAACGATGTCGGGATATACCGCTGTAATCAAGGCGAAATCAATAATTATGCAACGGTAGATGCGGTCGCGACAATTCGTCTGCTGGACGTTACCCGCGAAGAACAATACCTCTACAAACTCGGCGGTTTGGTTCAGGCTCTGCACCATTATTTACAGTTTTTGGATGCAAAGCCGGTGAGTCCTGATATGCATGACAAGATGGTCGAAGAATATTTTAATGCCAGCAATGCTGATTTGGCGGGAATGACTTTGCTAATCTGCGAAGATGATGTGGATGAAACCTTTGATCCCGGTCGTTACTATGCGCACAAAGTAGAAGTGGTCGAGCAGGCGGAAATCCAGGAAGCCATTGCAGAGCGGCAGCCGGGAAAAGTATTTCTGCACATGCATCCCCGCAAGAAATATGTAATGCTGATTTCGACCGAGAATGGACATATTCTCTATTATGAACCCCTCAACAAAGGTAAACCCCTCAATAAGAAAAACTTCTCTTCCATCTCCAAAGCGATCAAAAAAGCACTGGCAGAATTAGGGGGAGAATAGGGAGATAGGTCGGATGCTAAGACAGGTCTGTAAGGTTGCTAAAACCTACCGCGTATACACATTTTGTTCGGTAGGTGGGGTATTTATTCGAGCATATAATCAACCTGCTTTTTGTGTCGGGAGACATCCCTTTCGCGCAATCGAACCCTTCAAAGGTTTCAGCGAGGGCCCCGACAAACCCTTTGAAGGGTTGGTAGTCGGAAGGGATGTCTTAACAGGCAAATCAGTGGCCCATTGCATACAATACTTATGTGTAAGCGACAGGTTGTAAAACCTGAAAGGGCTTGCTGTATCCCCTCATTTGCCGATTCTTTCTGCAATTTGGTGGAACATTTTTGGAGAATCAGTTGAATTATTCGATGTTTGGTAATGTCTCATAGCCTGCTGAAGCATTTGGCTCAGGCTGTTCAATTTGAAAAAAGTCCAACCCTTATGACCCTCTCGATCTCACATCTGTCTAAAACCTATTCAAACGGCGTTCAGGCACTCAATGATGTCTCGCTGGAAATCCCCCAGGGGATGTATGGATTGCTCGGCCCGAATGGTGCAGGAAAATCCACACTGATGCGTACGCTGGCAACCTTGCAGGAAGCCGATTCCGGGACTGCGACCCTGGGCGATATGGATATATTGCAAGATAAAGCCGGACTGAGAAAGGTGTTGGGCTATTTGCCCCAGGAATTTGGGGTGTATCCCAAGGTAAGCGCAGAAGTGATGCTTGACCATATTGCGGGCCTCAAAGGCATCCACAATACAAAAGAACGGAAAGAAATCGTTGCGGGTCTGCTCGATAAAGTCAATCTGCACACCGTGCGCAAGAAAAGCCTCGGTACGTTTTCCGGTGGAATGAAACAGCGTTTTGGAATCGCGCAGGCCCTGATCGGTGCGCCCAAACTCATCATTGTGGATGAGCCGACGGCGGGCCTTGACCCTGCGGAGCGAAACCGTTTCCACAACCTGCTCAGCGAAATCGGAGAAGATACCATCGTGATTCTCTCGACCCACATCGTAGATGATGTCTCCAACCTGTGTAACAGCATGGCGATTATTTGCCTCGGCCAGGTAATTGCTCAGGGAAATCCCCGCGAATTAGTCAAGGAAATCGAAGGCCAAATCTGGCAGAAACTGATCGAAAAATCTGAAATAGATACCTACCGCAATACCTATCAGGTGATTTCTACCCGATTGCGTCAGGGGAAAACCTTGATCCATGTCAACAGCGAAACCGATCCCGGCAATGGATTCGAACCCGTCGCTGCTGACCTCGAAGA
>CAYGTH010000617.1:0-4332 GCA_964352745.1 uncultured Bacteroidia bacterium | reverse complement strand
AACCCTAAATTCAGCATTTTCGCTAACAAATTTTCTGTCCCAAACATGGTCTAAGAAAGATAAAAGACAGCAGAAATGAGATTCTGTCCGGCCTTCAATAAGCGGTAAGCGCGTAGTTTTGTTTGACCGTTTGAGGTTTGAGTCGTTTGAAAGTTGGGCTCTTATTTTCTCTTCTGCCTTCTGTCTTCCCTCTTCTGTCTCCCCTCTCCTGCCTTCCCTCTTCTGTATTCCCTCTTCTGTCTTCCCTCTTCTGCCCCCTCTTCAATACACCTTCACCGCCACTTCCGTCCGGGATTTTCGCCCTTTATCATCCATGCAAACAATTCGCATTTTACCAGGATGGGGTTCTACAAACAGCTTCTCATTAGAGGCTGCCTCTCCGATAAAGCGATCATTTATGTACCAATAATGGCGACTTACAGTCGCCTCGCTGGCTGCTTGCAGTAAGATTTGCTGCTCAGAGCCCTTCTCTATATAGTATTCCAATTCCGGAGAAGGAGATAAAATGGCTGGGCCTGCTCCGGCAAATTTCCCTTCACAAAGGGGGTTGTGTGTGGGAGGTTTTGGATACGGATATGCCTGACTTTCGTACCACAAGGCTAATTCCGGGGCAAAAATGGGGTAGCTTTTTTGCTCATACCCACTATCCGGTAAGCATACGGGGCAGTACTGAACCTCATGGTCATGGCTGACATAAATCGGCTCGTACAAATCGCAGGTCTTTAGGGAAGAGGTGCCCCGCAAATAATAGTCATTCGTTTCACGCGTGCAATCGGGGCCCGGCAACATACCTGTTTCCGAACATACTTTTCTTTCGGCTACGCCCGGCGGTTGATAAAACCACTTTTGTTCCCGGTCATAGTCAATCGCATTAAAAATATCCAGCAACAGGGGAACTGCTGTATGGGTTCCGGATAATTCAGGGATACCCGTTCCATTGAAGTTCCCCATCCAGACGCCCACCGTATATCGAGGCGAAAAGCCAATACTCCAGGCATCGCGTCGGCCATAAGACGTGCCGGTTTTCCAGGCAACACGCGGCAGGCGCGACTCAGCGATGAAGCGTTGCGGCAAATCGGGGCGCTCCAAGCCTGAGAGGATTTCAGCAATCAAATAAGCAGAGGAGGGAGAAAATAACGCTACTGGCTCCGGCTCTGCATCTCGTTCATCCGCAAAATAGGCCAGGGGATACAATTGTCCCCCTCTCGCAAAACTGCTGTAAAAGCGTGTTAACTCTTCGAGACTTACGCCACAGCCGCCCAAAACCACGGACAAGCCCAACTCTGCTCGTTTTTCTCGAATCGTTTCAAACCGGGCACTTTCCAACTGGTTTAAAAACAGATCCAGCGAGAGTTCCTGCACCAGCCTTACCGGGGGAATATTGAGCGAATGAGTCAAGGCAAATTCGACCGTAGTTTCTCCATTAAATTTCATGTCATAATTCTCTGGTCGAAAGCCATGAAAAGTGGTGGGCACGTCCAGCATCTTATTTTTGGGCGTAATCAGCCCCAGGTCAAAACCCATCCCATAGGCAGCGGGCTTAAGGGTAGAGCCGGGAGATCGAATGGCCTGAATTCCATCCACCTGCCCCTGACTCGCATCATCAGAGAAATCAGCTGAACCACAATACGCAACGACCGAATTATCGCGATTATCCAGTATCAATACGGCTCCGTTTGAAACGCCCATTTGGCGCACCCGATTACTATGGTTTTTCAGTAATCGCTCTGCACGCTGCTGTATCGACAAGTCCAGTGTCGTGTAGGCTTCATGCATATCGGGACTCATCTTTTCCCGAATCCGATGACAGAATTGAGGTGCTTGTGGTTCCAGACCGTATCGGACACCGGGTATTTTTTCTTCCCGCGCCGCTTCCAACTGTTCCTTGGGGAAGGTGCCCATTTCCAAAAAGCGGTCGATCCATTGGTTACGGGCTTGGATTGCTGCCTCCGGCCTGAGGTCTAAGCGGAGGGAATTGGGACGATTGGGAATCACGGCCAGTAAAATCGCCTGTGAAAGACTGAGTTTCTCAGGCGGTCGATCAAAAAAGAGGTACGCGGCAGAATGTACGCCTTCTACATTGCCGCCATAAGGGAGGTAACTCAGGTACATTTCCAATATTTCCTGCTTGGAGTAACACCATTCATATTGAAGAGCCCGAAACATTTCCCGAATCTTATTGCCATAAGTTCGATGCGCCGGAGCGGCCATTCGTGCCAACTGCATCGTCAACGTAGAGGCACCTGAAGTACGCCTGCCAGTAGTTGAATTGCGCCACATGGCCCGCACCACAGAAAAAGGATTAATGCCCGGATGGTAGTAAAACCAGCGATCTTCCTTAGCCAAAATCGCTTTTTTCATTTCTGCACTTACCCGGTCAGCATGGGTTTTCATGCGCCACTTGTCATCGGGGCTCAAGTAGGCACAGATCAGGGTACTGTCAGCCGATAAAATGGTTTGAGAATATACTTTGGGAGCAGGCAGGGGAAAGAGAATGTGTAGGCATATAGATATGAACAGGAGCCCCAACAAAAAGCCTACGCCCCGAACCATACGTCTCCCCCACCGGGGCGCATCCCGGAACTGGCGGAAGAGGTATGTGAGGTATGGTTTCATGTCTGGATAACAAAGGTACAATTTCAAGGGGGAAATAGATTCTCTGTTTGCTTAGATAAATTATTTCTACCTTTGATCGGGATGGGTTTATTCGACAAATCATCCACCTGTTATTATTGTTTCTCCCGGTATGACCTTTCTCCTTCAATCCCCTTTCTGCTTGCGCTTGTATAATTCTGGTATTCGGCTGTTTCTTGTAGTCCTCTTATTCCCCCTGATTACTCAGGCTCAGTTTACTGAATTTGGACGAGCAGACAGCTTACGAGGTTCCCTGAATGTCTATCGTTCCTGCTTTGATGTACAGCACTACGATCTGGAGGTCAAAATTGACCTCGATCGCCATCGGATCGCAGGGAGTAATGCCATTCGATTCCGGGTACTCAAGCCATTTCGGGTATTACAATTGGATTTGTTTGAGCAGTATAAAATTGCAAAAATCCTTCACAAAGGACGCCAACTATCCTTCAAACGCGAATATCAAGCCATTTTCGTCGAATTTCCCCAGCTCATGCAGCCGGGTTCGACAGAGGAAATCACCGTCTTTTATGGGGGTACGCCTGTGGAAGCCAGTAATCCGCCCTGGGATGGGGGCTTTGTTTGGGAGCAGGATGCCAACGGAAAACCGCTGATCAGTGTCGCCTGTGAGGGGCTCGGTGCTAGTGCCTGGTGGCCCCTAAAGGATCACCTTTCCGATGAGCCCGACAGCATGTCGATGAGCTTCATCATTCCCCAGGGCATTAAGCTCGTATCTAATGGGTCTTTTCGTTCTGAAACACAGCTGCCGGGCAATTTCACCCGCCACGAATGGGCGGTTACCTATCCGATCAACAGCTACAACGTTACTTTTTACATTGGGGACTACGTACATTTTCGCGAATATTTCCAGAATACTTCCGGCCTACATCCGATGGATTTTTATGTCCTGAAAGGGAATGAGCAGATTGCCAGGCCTCATTTCCGGCAGATCAAGGATATGATGGAGTGTTTTGAGGGATTCTTTGGCGAATATCCTTTCTGGCGGGATGGCTATGCCTTGGTAGAAACTTCTTATTGGGGAATGGAACATCAAAGTGCTATTGCCTATGGGAACAAGTATCAGAATAATGAATTCGGCTTTGATTTTATTATCATTCACGAATCTGCCCATGAATGGTTTGGCAACAGCCTGAGTGTACCGGATCACGGAGAGATGTGGGTACATGAAGCTTTCGCAACCTACGCCGAAGCCTTGTACATGGAATACCTGAATGGCTATGACAATTCCCTCCAATACCTGCAAAGTCAACGGTTGATGATTCAAAATCAGGTTCCCATCATGGGGGCCCTGGGTGTTAATTTTGACGATTGGCCAGACAGTGATATGTACATGAAAGGGAGTTGGATGCTGCACACCCTACGCAATGCAGTGGCTGATGATGAGAAGTGGTTCCGTGCTATTCGGGGATTCACAACTGAATACAGACATCAGGTCCTGACAACAGAAGAAGTGATTCGTTTTTTCAACCGCGCACTGGGGGAAGACTATTCATGGCTATTTATCGAATACCTCTATTCCTCAACTGTACCACGACTCGAATATAAAATCGAAGGAAAAAAGAAAAAAAGTAGTCTTTCCTACCGGTGGCGGGCTAATATGGCAGATTTCCAATTACCACTCTCTGTTACGCTGGGAAGTGAAAAAGTCAGAATTTACCCGACTACAGAATGGCAAAGTAT
>CAYGTH010000616.1:0-4347 GCA_964352745.1 uncultured Bacteroidia bacterium | reverse complement strand
CTGATCGCTTTTGGAGAATGTCTGACTTTTGATATTACGACCAATGCGGGCATGATCACTGTCCTGGAAGCGCCGAATGTCGTCATCGGTAGCACCTTTGATGATGCCTGTGGGCAAGGCCTGGGGGCCGCAACGGTCGTCGCTTCGGGCACCGTGGGTGGATTCACCTATGTCTGGGACACCAACCCCGTTCAGACTTCCAATGTGGCCCTCAACCTGTCCTTTGGCACCTATACCGCCACGGTCACCAATTCCAATGGATGTAGTGCGAGCGCTACGGCACAGGTGGGCGATACGCCCGGTCCCAATGCCAATATTGATTCCTGGACGAATGAAACCTGCGGACTCGCCAATGGAACCGCCACCGCTACGGCGACCTCGGGTTCCGGCAATTATACCTACTTGTGGAATACGGTTCCAGCCCAGACAACTGCCACCGCGACCGGGCTTGTGGCAGGCACTTACCAGGTGATCATCTCGGATGCGAATAACTGCATCGACAGCGCTTCGGTCTTACTAACCGGATCTCCAGCCGTTGTGGTAACGGCGACGAGTACGGATGAAAACTGCGGGGGCGCAAATGGCACTGCGACTGCACAGGTATCAAGTGGTTCTTCTCCCTATTCCTACGCCTGGACTACCACGCCCCCACAGACTACTGCAACGGCTTCAGGATTGGCTGCGGGCACCTACACCGTAACCGTTACGGACGGAAACAACTGCACAGGCACCGCAACAGCTACGGTCTCAGGAAGTGGGCAGGCCCCCCAGATCGATCTGGGACCAGATGTTTCAAGCTGTGATCCGGTAGTCCTCGATGCGGGAACGAGTACCGGTAGCCTGCTTTGGTCAACGGGCCTTTCGAGTCAAACGATCACGGTTACACAGTCCGGTAGCTATTGGGTAGAATTGGATGTGGGCGGTGGCTGTGTGGGGCGCGACACGATTCAAATCACCATTTTGCCGTCTCCGACGATTGATCTGGGGGCAGACACTACGGTTTGTGATGCCTTTAGCCTGGATGCAGGCAATCCCGGATCGACCTATACCTGGTCAACGGGGGCCAGCAGTCAAACGATTTCAGTGAGTCAGCCCGGTTTGTACATCGTAAGCCTGGTTGATGCCAATGGCTGTTCCGCAACGGATAATATCACCATCGGCTTCACCACTCCCCCTACCCCTGACCTGGGAGCTGATACCACTGACTGTGCAGGGATTGTGCTGGACGCAGGTGCGGGTACTGCTTTTGCCTGGTCCAATGGGGCCAGTACTTCCACTATTTCCGTATCGAATTCGGGGACCTACTCCGTCGTGGTGACAAATGCGGCGGGCTGCGAAGGGACGGACGAAGTCGCTGTTACCATTCTCCCAACTCCGGTTGCGGGATACAATTCTACAGCGAATGGATTGGTTCTCAGTCTGACGAATACTTCCCAAAACGCGACTTCCTACGCCTGGGACTTTGGCGATGGGGCGGTAGCTACCGACAGCGACCCCGTGCATACCTATGCCCTCAACGGCACCTATACGGTTCGCCTGATTGTTGCCAATGACTGCGGCGCGGATACGGTCTCTCAGCAGATTACGGTAGATGCGGCCTTGTCCATCGGAGGCTTGCTGTTTACGGAGGTGCAGATTTTCCCCAATCCGAGTACCGGCATTTTTCAGGTAGAAGTGAATGATCCTGATGAGCAGTTGCTGAATCTCCGCGTTACGAATGTCTCAGGACAGGATATCTGGGTGGCAGAAGAACGGCTGATCGGCGGTACGCTTTCGGTAAAAGTGGACTTGAGTCGCTTCGCCTCAGGCCTCTATTTTCTGCATCTCGCAGGCGCCGAAAAACGGTTTGTGCAAAAGCTGGAAGTGATTAGATAGGAAAGAGAATTGATTCAGGGATGGGCATCGGTGAGGTGTTCGTCCCTGTTTTTTTGAAGAAAGGATACATCCGTATCTCAGGATATAGACTAATTCAATTACAAGACCCTGACACAGTTAGTTGAATAGTCCCCCTCAGCCACCTACTCAATTAGCAGAATTCTATATTTTAACTTTCTTTGAAGAATTCCAATATAATTCATATTGGTTTTTGTAGAACTCGAATAACTGTTTGTTTTTTGCTCTAATTGTAAGAATTGTTTTATCGTCTGATTTCGGATGAACAAACTTTAATATTCTCATAAATCCATTTCTTTTCTCTTTATCAATTATTGTAATTCGATATGGAATTTGAGTAGATATCACACGAAGTTCTATTTTGTAATCTGGTATATTTTTCTTCAATAGTTTTAAAAAACTGATTGTTGTTTTAATATTATTGGTAATAAGATCAAC
This sequence comes from uncultured Bacteroidia bacterium, assembly GCA_964352745.1. Taxonomy (GTDB): domain Bacteria; phylum Bacteroidota; class Bacteroidia; order J057; family J057; genus CAYGTH01. The sequence continues at coordinate 2,016 of CAYGTH010000616.1, read as the reverse complement.
TTTACATTGAGAATGTCCAATAGATGCTAACTGTTTAGGAATTTCAGAATTATGGTTGATTATTATTATTCTTACTTCCCCACCATTGGATAAGCAATGTTCTAATTTATGTCTGTACAAGGGTAAAGCCTTGTGAAGGCTAATTCCCATCCAATCAACACTAAAAGCATTTTCAAATCGCCCCAAGTCTGGGGAAAAATTTCTCTGCATTACGATTTCAACTCCTTTTTCAGATGGGGAAATTTGATTAAGTATTTTCTTTGATGAACGTTTTATACCGAGAAACCCGATAGCCAATAAGAGCATTAATGCTAGTATTGCTTCATATAATTGATTGGTAGAGTCTAATTTATCAGGGCCGAAGATGCTTAGTGATAATAGTACCCCACTTACCATAATAGTCAAGTAAATCTCCAAATTTTCTCCTTTGACTATTTCTCGACCAATTCTTTTTATTTCTTGTAGCATCAATTGTTAGTTTCTAATAAAAAAATTAGGATTGTGGCAACCTAGCGACCAACCCCAGAATTTCATGCTTTTTCTGCCAACATCTGGCTATCCGCTCTATAGCGTGTATCCCTTATTCTCTCCCCCATTCATTCCCTCCCCGCGCCGATTGTTAAAAATTCCCCCCTACAAACTTGTTTCAGGCAAAACCCACATACGGGAATGAACAGATTTCAGCTCATACATAGCTTACCGCTCAGCTATCAATATCCCAAAAATCCAGCAATTCTTGACATCATTTTTAACAGAAAGACAAATCCGTATCTCAGGATAGTAGACTAACTCTAATAACCAAGCCCTGCCAACTGCTAATATCCCTTTGCTAAGGAGTTGAATGCCGATACGTATTTGCTTCTCAATTCAGCGGAATCCAGGTATTGCAACACTTCCCTTTCAATTATTTCATTTGCCTTTTGATCTTTTGCCAGGACAGCGACTATTGGATTTGGGAGAATGGGTTGCGTATCTGTTTGAAACCGCCTGCCCAGCCCACTAAAGCTATCGAACTCCCCATCACTATAGTTCAGAAAGGTGTTCAAAACTGAAATGTCTTTCAGTTTTTCGTGTTTGGGAATCAATACCTCATCTATATATTTCAACCGGGCATGATACTGTTTTGCAAGATCGGCGTAACTTGAAAAGCGCATCATCTTGCCCCCAAAAAATCTATTTGTCGGGGAATACATATTGAATTGTATAGGATCCTGATATTCCAGGTTATTCGCTTTGAGCCATTTCCGGGTAAGCTTTTCTAACCATAGATATCGGGTTAAATAGCTTGGGTCTATTCTTCCTCTGACATAATAAAATCCCATTACCTCTTCATAGTCCTTTGATTTGCATTTGAGTTGATTAAAAGAGGTAAATAATTCAAAGGGAATCTGCGTGATTGCTTCTTTCGCTGTCTTTGCAAGGATCGCTTGCAGTTCCTTTTTGGTTGGGAAACTCGCGATTTTCTGCTCATCTGAAAGCCTGGATCTTAATTCTCTCCCTACCTCAGCTGCACTCACTTCATCTGAATGCGTGTTAGGAAAATGGTTCTCAATTGCTTGTATGTATTTGTCTGGTTCCAAATCTTTTCTTTTCATTGTTTTGATAGAGCCGGCATCCCTTATTCTTACCCCTTCACTCCTCCCCGCACCGCTTTTCAAAAATAACCCACTACAAACGCGAGTTAGGTAAAACCCGCATACGGGAATGAAATGCTTACGGCTCATATAGTTTACCGCTCAGCTATGAATATGCCAAAAAAGTAGCAGTTCACAAAAGTGGGTTTCAACAAAACCGATTTGCCGGGAAGCAGGAATTGGGGTGGATTATTTTCCTTGCTGTTCTGTTGCCTGGCTTCTGTAATAGAATCCGGAATCTTCCACAAAGGCATTTGTACCGGGTAAGATTAGGGAGAAATGCCGCTAAGTAACACGAAAAAAATCAAGCAAAATCGATAACTTATTTTTTGAGCGTTACTAAGGAAGGAATATATCGTAAATCTATTCTACTTTGACATAC
>CAYGTH010000615.1:0-4347 GCA_964352745.1 uncultured Bacteroidia bacterium | reverse complement strand
TATTCGTTCTTGTCAACATATTTTGCGAGATTGGAATCCTGTTGAATACTCAATGATAGCCCGGTTATCCTGCCAGTCACCCCGATCCTACCTGAAATGATATTGTTCAAAAAAATACTACTTCTTACCCTGTCCGTATGCTTGTTACTGACAAGCAGTTTCGGTTCCCCCATAAGCGAATTGAAGGAATGGCTGGCAATCCCCCCGCTCGAGAGACCGCCTCTGGAAAGTCTATCCTTTTCCAAAGAAAGCCTGACGAAAGAGCAGACACAGCTTGCCTTAACGCTTCTTGTAGCAGACCAACAAGCCCGCGTCCTTGATCAATATCAGGATCAGTGGGACAATCGCCTGCTGACATACAAGGAGTACCAAATGCCTTTTTATTACCAGGTTTTTGGGGAAGCACCTGCTGATGGACGTAGTTTATTCATTTCGCTTCATGGCGGGGGCGGCGCTCCCCCGGAAGTCAATGATCAGCAGTATGAAAACCAGCAACACCTGTATGATGAGGCGGCGATGGATTCCCTGGAGGGCGTATATCTTGCTCCAAGAGCGCCAACCAATACCTGGGACCTTTGGCATCAGACTCACATCGATGAATTCCTGAATATTATGATTCAATTAGCCGTACTCAAAGAAGGCGTGAATCCGAATAAGGTATATCTGCTGGGCTACTCAGCCGGCGGGGATGGGGTATATCAATTAGCTCCCAGAATGGCGGATCGGTGGGCAGCAGCTTCCATGATGGCAGGCCATCCCAATGACGCTTCTCCGCTAAGCCTGAGAAATACGCCATTTTATTTACAGATGGGCGCCCTGGATGCGGCATACAAACGAAATGAGGTGGCAGCAGAATGGGGCCAAGAACTTGATCAGCTACACCAGAAGGATCGGGAAGGCTATGTGTATGCAATCAACCTCTTTGAAGGCCTGGGGCATTGGATGGAATTTAAGGATGCCGTCGCGCTTCCCTGGATGCACACTTACATGCGCAATCCGGTCCCACAAAAGGTGGTTTGGAAACAGGATGATCGCCCTCACACCCACTTTTACTGGCTCACAACGCCTGAAGATCAGATCACAACTGGGGGAGAAATCGTAGCAACGTATGATCCCGAACTAAATGAAATCAACATCCTGCACAACTACAGTGATCATATTCAAGTATTGATCAATGACAACATGCTAAACCTGGATGCTCCGGTAACGATAACATACCAGGGCCAGGTCCTCTATAAGGGGGATCTCCACAGGTCGATCCTGACTCTCTATGAAACCTTATCGATCAAAGGCGACCCCAATCTGGCATTTCCCAGTATCGTGTCTCTGAAAAATAATCAGGTCATCACGGAAGAGAACAGTAAATAAGGTGCTGGTCATTCACTCCCTTTTAGATGATTTCCAATCAAAGATTCCATTCAGGCGGGGAGGTCCAGCAGCTCCGTTTACCCCTTCACACAAGCACCGTCCCCTTGAAATGGGACTCCCTCAGGCCAGCTTCTTCAAAAATCCCATCCAGGCAGGTTGGCGATACAGCTCTGTTTACCCCTTCGCACAAGCACCGTCCCCTTGAAATGGGACTCCCTCAGGCCAGTTTCTTCAAAAATGATATCATCATCAGATCGGGGTCTGCGGACAACGGAAAGAGATGATTTTCAATCGAAGATCCCATCCAGGCGGGCAGGCCCAGCAGAAGCCATAGGGAAAGGGGGGAGGACTGCGCGGTGAATTGGCTTCTGCGATTTTTGCGCCACTTTATGAAAAAAGTGGCAAAGATGTTGAAAGAGGGAAGCAAGGGATTGAGCCGGGAATTCGGGAGAAGTTCCTGGTTTGTAGGCAAACAGGCTCCAAAAAATTTTTACTCACAGGAAATGCAAAAAGCACCTCTTACCTTTCGAACCTTCAGGAATTTCGCTTACGATTACTCGCATTCATTGAGAAATCTTTAAAAATTGATGGATATAAAGCACCTATTAATTACTGTTGATTTAACAAGTATAAAGAAGTCCAATTTGGGGTTAAAATTTCTTATGTTTCAAGTCCTAAAATTTATGAATAGAAATATGAGCATTCTTCAAGCACCATTGATAGTAGCACTACTATTCCTACTCTCTTGTTCCGATAAAGCACGGTCAAGATATACAGACGTGAATGAACAGGCTGCTTCTCAGATATTAAATAACCTCGAAAATGTTGTTAAACTTGAATTGCAAGCTAATGCAGAGGCTGCCCTAAATATTATTAATGACATAAATGAAGAAATAGCCAAAGGAAGAGCCGATATTTCCAAAATCCCTGACACCGTAATTATAGCTCGAGAGGATACTCGGAAGTTATTGAAACAGATTGCAAAAAAGGAATCTTTCCTGGAGAAGCTATCCGCGGAGGAGCCAACAGAAATGGGGTCAATCTTAAGAACATACTGGTTTGGCCATCAATCGAGTAGCGGAGAAGCCAAAAAGTTAAGACTAGAATTTCAGGAATATTTTAGTAGACTCAGCGCACTCATCAACTATCAATTCGTTGGAGATGTCACGTTTGAAAGTGAAGAACGTTTAATGAAGGCTAGCTGTAATTGTATATGGGATGAAGATGGTGCATGGGAAAAACAATTCTTTTCAGACAATCTACTTTCCAATCAAGTCTCATTAAAAACCCTAGAACTATCTATTCTCAGGTCGGAAAGAATTTTGTTGAGCATATTGAAATGCAGAGTTAATTTGTCTTGTTGAAGCATTTGACTTTTGTCCGGGCTAGCCCTACCGCACCTCAACAATCACCTCCCTGAGAACTTCTCTGCCGCCGCCCATCACGGTATCAAAAGGGAGATAGCTATTTTCAAACCCTGTATTTACGCCTGTTGGATCATTGGTCAAATAGCTGGTATCGGCATTGATAACCTGAGCGGAAGTTGCCCGCATGTACATGCCCTCCGGGGTGAATACGGTTTCATTCAGCACCGAAGTGGGACGAATGATTCCTTCAAACACAACTTGCCCATTAGCATCTGTGATGCCCGTTTCCAGGGCTAAGGAAGAAGTAATAGGCGTGCCAGTGGGATTTTCTGCCCGTTCTGCTGACCAATCTCCAAAATCATTGAACACATGTACCCAGGCATCGGCGACGGGTTGCTGGAGAGAATCTACTACCGTTATCCTGATCTCATAAACAGGCGGCACAACAGGGAAATCTTCCTGGCAGGCAAAAAGGGAAATGGAGAGGACAAATATGAGTAGGACAATCCGGTACATGTACATAAGAGTTGATTAATGGGGTTAGCAAGCCTTAAAAGGCTCATGAATCGTTATACCAAATTACGCATTTCTGGTGAAAAGAGGCACCGGAACTATATGCAAAAATAAATACCTATAACTTACAAATTACCCTTTCTCCACCCCCACAAACTCAAAATCCCTTCCATCAAACAAGCCTTTATCGCTCAACTTCAAAGCAGGGATCACCAATAGCGCCATAAACGACAGCGTCATAAAAGGTGCACGCAGGGTACTGCCCAGGTCATGCGCGAGTTGATCGATGCGGGAATAGGCGGCCGCAACTTCGTAGCCATCGCCGTCGGACATGATCCCGGCAACTGGTAAGGGCAAGACTTCTTCACCTGCGGAACCGGTGGCAGAAATACCGCCTTTTTGCTCAATCACGAGGTTCACAGCATGGCAGATGGCCTCATCTGAAAGGCCAACAGCAATGATATTATGGGAATCATGGCCCACACAGGAAGCGATTGCTCCTGACTTCAGGCCAAAGCCTTTTATATAAGCGACCGCAGGCGGCACATCTGCATATCGATTGACAACGGCGATTTTCAGGATATCCTGATCGCTGTCGATTTGGCCGAGTCCACCTTCGATTGGCACTGTGGCGATAACCTCTTTTGTAATCAATTCTCCATCTAATGCATGGATAACCCGCACCTGATTGTGCTGCAAGGGTAGTTCAAAATCGGCAGGCACTTTGGCTGTAGTTTGAAAATGATTGGGCGTACTAATCGGCACTTGTTGGAGGCTTGATTTCCCATTCGCAGCCACCCGCTCTCCCGCTATATAGGTTTCGCGCACCCTAAAATCGATCAGGTCTTCCACCACAATACAATCCGCAGCATCTCCGGTTCGTAGCTGCCCAACTTCCAGTCCATAATGTGCCACCGGATTCAGACAAGCGGCTGTGAGGGCCTTAAACAAGTCTGTCCCTTTCACTATTGCCCGGGCTACCAATTGATTGATATGGCCAACAATCAGGTCGTCAGGGTGCTTGTCATCAGAGCAAAACATCCAATGCTCGGAAAACTCATTGACCACCGCGATCAATGCCACAAAATTGCGTGCAGCA
>CAYGTH010000614.1:0-4361 GCA_964352745.1 uncultured Bacteroidia bacterium | reverse complement strand
TTGTAAACGTGTATAGCATACAGCTATCGGGCAGGAGCGTATCGGAAATGGCTTCCGTTACCGCGGTACCGCCATCCAGTACATAAGAAACACTGTATCCCGGTAGGAGGGTATCAAAACCAGCATTGCAAATTTCAACAACAACGCTGTCAATAGCATCCAGGCCACAACCAGAGATTGGAGAAACAATGCTGCTTACGCCTCCATTGTAGGCTAGTGGCTCAAAAATGCGGATATCATCAATCGCCAAATCACTGGTGAAAGAAGTTCCCCGTACCCCGACAAAACGAATCCGTACAACTTCTCCGGAATACTGAGAAAGGTTATGGGAAGCAGACAACCAGGGATCTGTACCTGATGCTTGCTGCTGACCCGTGATCGTGTTGAGGTTAATCCAGGTACCCTGCACTTGAATATCCACTTCCAGGCTACCCATTGTAGCCCCCCACATGTGATAATAATACTCGAAGATGAGGTTAGTTGCGCCTCCCAGATCAATACAAGGAGAGATCAACTCATAGCGGTCTCCGACTACCCCTGAAGAGGTCTCGGTAAACATATAGATACCACCCACCTGATTGAAGTTCGTATTATCGTAGAAGGGTCCGGTGTTAGTTGAGTTCTCATCCGCTCCATTGGCATCCTCTACATGCCAACCAAATCCAGAAGCAGAATTGACCGTGGTCCAGCCACCCAGCGGTGAGCCCGGGTTTCCTACTGTCCAGGTTTCCAGGTCTTCCACAATCGGCAAGGTGCCTAATGGCAACTCATGTGTTACGCTGTACCCGGAAAGGGTATCATTCAAGGCATTTCCATCGCCAGTTGTAGTGGCCCAGGCATTCAGGGTATAAGTAGTTCCCGCTGTACTCAGATCAGCAATACCGGTGAAGGTATAGGTGTAAGTCGCATTGGGAAGAATCGTATCCGTAACCGTTTCTGTGGTAACTGTTCCTCCCAGCTCGAAGCTTACATCGAAGCTAAATACGGTATCTACTCCAAATCCACGAACGGTTACCGTAACCAATGAAGAATCACTCAATCCACACCCACTATTCGGTGCGAGGAATGAAGTAATCCCCACATCAAATGCCTGAGGAGTGAATTCATCAGCTCCCATATCTACAGTTGTAGCAGGTGCGAGGGGTCGGGTTTGCCCGTCGATATCAACGGTAACTCCTACTGTATTGTCTCCCTGATCATTTCCAAATCCACCTGAGATATGCAAATCAGATGAAGAGACAAATCCAGGATTCCCTTCAAGTGAGTTGATATTCACGGTTGGGAAAGCTGTCTGCCAGGAGGCAAGGTCAGGATAGGTTGTCGGTCCGAAATCAATCAGGTTCGGGTTGGAAGCAGGCGAATAATAGATATTGTAATCAATATTCGTAAAGGTGAATTCCTGATCGGATTCGAAGGCAAAATCACCATCACTTCTAAAAATATTATTCCGAACATCTATCGCGGTAAAGTTCCCAATTCGCAATCCCGGATTTCCCCAGAAAGAATTGTGAAATATATTGATTTCATTTGCATCGGCTAAGTACGCTGCATAATCCGTTTGGCTGGAGAACATATTGTTGATGATCTCAGATTGTCCCAGGGTAGCAGGGCCATCAAAGTTGCCATCAGCGATATATAATGCCCAGTCAGAAACAAGGATCACCTGGTTTTCATTGATCTTAAAATCGACCAGGTCAAAACAATATATCCCGTCTCCCTGTACATTTTGAACGCCTGAAATGACATTACCGATGACTTCAACTGAGTCCTGGTCATCCAGATAGATTCCGTAATCATCAGGACCTACAATGGTGTTATACAGGATGCGGTTACCAGCAGTACGATTGGCATTCTGACCTTCGAGGTGAATTCCCATATCGCCACCGGAGATGTAGTTATTAGAAATCGTAGCGAATCGCGCATTTTGTGCTTCGCCAAAACTACTGGTATTGCTATTAGAAGCCACAATTCCCTGCACATCAAATACCCCTGCAGCAGGATTCATGGTGATCACACAACTGTCAATGGTATTGTAGTCAGCTGAATCTTTGAAACTGACGCCCCAGGCATCAGTCGTCCCTGTGTTTTCTATGGTCAGATTCTTGATGGTAATATAATCCGCTCCATCGAGGGTAACGGTTGGTATCCCACCTGCTGCTGTCCACGTAAGGGTAGCCAATGTCGGATCGCCTCCATTGAAGGTAACGGTATTCGTTGCGCTTGAACCGAGCAGGGGCTCCAGATAGAGGTTCTCGTTATAGGTTCCGGGCAATACGTTAAAAACTACCGGGCCATTGAGTCCACAGGATTCCAGTGCAATAACTGCGTCAGCAAAAGTAGGATAATCCCCACCTGTACCGATGGTATAGGTACCTGAAAGACCCGTACACAGGAATACTTCCAGGGTATCATTCAGGGGGTTTCCATCCGTTGTCGCATTGGGAGAGGTCGTCCAGGCCTTGATGGTGGTCGTACCCGTTGGGAAATTATAAGACCCCAGGGTAAAAGGCGTACTTGCACCCGCTGCCAGCGGTGGCGTGGTATAGGAAAGACCTGTTTGAGGGACTCCATCCAGTTCCCAGTTAATGTTGACAGAGTTGAGGGTGTTGATTCCAAAATTCTGTAAGGTAACATCGATATTCTGCGTTCCTGCAGTAAGTGGATTGACCGGATTGAGGAGATTTGCAATCCCCGCATCGTCATTGACCAGCAAGACAGGATTAAATTCCACATAGTCATTGTCCGGTGGGGCAGCACCATTACCCGGGTTTGCATAGTTACTGGCAGCCATCACGGCAGTGGTGTTATTGAGCTGAACGCCAATGGTAGCCGAAGTAGAAGCAGCCGTTGTGCTGTACAAATCCACCAGATACATTTTGTTGGTCGTCTCTTCGAGTACCAAAGCAAAATAGTTAAAGGATACTACGGGGTTGCCCATTTCAAAGGAAAACCACTTGATCCAAAACTGGCGGTTAGGTGCCGTACCGAAGGTCTGGGTGATAATGTTATCGCCGGTTCCGGTGGGAGGGGCAGCGGTAAACTCGTCCCACAAAACAGCTACTGTACTATCGGGTAAGTTGACAGAAGGCAGGGGCTCATTTGCATTTGGGAGCAAAGTTGAGGCTACATCGAAGGTAACCAGGCCATTTTGGCTGGCCTTAAATTGTGTTACCGGACTTCCGTAGAAATTAAACGGAAAAGGTAATGCAGTAACCGGGGACCAAACATTTGCAGTTTGCGGCCCAATGATCACTTGCGTCCAGCCTACCGTGGTCGCATCAGTGGTTTCGGGGTTCACACCTCCGGGATTACCTGCATCCAAAAATGCAGAGGTCCCGTAGGTCCATTGCCCATATCCCAAATGGGAAAAGAGCAATAGTACCCCAATCGTAAATAGTTTTCTCATGCCAGGAAAATTTGAAGTTGTAATTAGAATTAGAAACTACTTTATAAAAAACATTAGCCACCGAAAGGGTGCCAGAAATTACGAAATCGAAATGATTGCCCTTGCAAGTATGGAAAGTAGTAACTTTTTAATCCTAGCAATACTGAATAAAACTGCTACCTAACAATCAAGAAAAAACATGGCTGATGGGTAAAAAACACCTAAACTCTTTTTTTAGCTATGCATGAGCACGCGCACAGCGGCATACATAAAACATAAATCCCCTCCTCTACTCTTTAAGGAATAAAGGGGAATCAGGAGAAATCATTACGGTAAATTGGCAGGTGTGGGGAGTAGGGTAACAAGAAAAACTGGCGTACACTTTATCCATAAGCAATCATTAATAGCTGGAAAGTTAAATATTTTTAGACGCATTTTCAAACGCCACTCCTTGAATTCGGACGAATCAATTCCGTCTTTTGTGCTTTATCCCTCAAAATGAAAAGCGCAAAACATATTATAATCGTGGGTGGCGGGATTGCCGGGACTTTTTTAGCAGTACGCTTGTGTATGCTAAAACAAAGGGTTACGCTGATTGATGCTCGCGCTCCGGAATCGGCTTCGCAGGTCGCTGCCGGACTGTTTAATGTAATTACCGGGCGATTTGGGGCCAAGTCCTGGATGGCTGATACCCTGTTGCCGGAACTTTTTCAGTTCATTGATCTCCCTGCTTTCAGCTGCCTCAAATCCTTTATCCATTTCCAGGAAATCTATCGCCCTTTTAAGGAGCCGGGAGAATATAATAAATGGTTAACCAGAGCAGATGACCCTGCGTTTTCCAAATGGGTACGTTTTGAGTCAACTCCCCTGTATCCCAACCAGGTCCATAATCCCCTCGGCGGAATTGTCATAGCGCCCTGCGGCTGGATAGAAATTCCCAAGTGGATCAGGGGATTACAAGATTGGTGTGAGCAGA
>CAYGTH010000613.1:0-4416 GCA_964352745.1 uncultured Bacteroidia bacterium | reverse complement strand
CGATAATAGTTTTCGGAGAAAAGGGAATCATTCTTCACGGTTTCATTTCCCAGCCCATAAAAATGCGGGTAGCTTTGATCCGGGAAATCAAATGTACCAGATAATCCGAAGTCCCATTTCCCTACTGCATGTCGCCACATCCCGGAATAGCCTAGCTGAAAACTACCATTGGTAGTTCCGAGTGCTTTTATAGAATGCTTGCTGGCATAATCCGGCTTATCAAATGCATAATTTGTAAACCCAATCGACAAGCCTACCCCAAAGCCATCATCCACACTATAGGTGAGGAGGGGAATGGGGAAATACGTATTGTATTTGAAAGCTGTCCAATCATATTTTATCTCCTTATCGGGCTGAATAAGGGTTGCTTCCCCACTATTTTCCAGCACCTGATCTTTTAAACGGGCATCGTAAATCCGCGTCATTTCCCGGTTTCCGGCTATGCTGGACAGGTCCTTGATTTCATCTTTTCCATCACCACTGATTACCCGAATCAGAATACTTTCATTCGCTGATCCCCCAATGACAAAATCGTCTTTTCCGCCAAGGCCGTACAGATTGATCTCTTGGGTCTCAGCCGGAAAAAAGGTGCGCTCAAAAAGGAGTTTGTCTTGATTTCGCTTATTCTTGGTGAGTTTATATACCTGGACAGCAACAGAACCATCGGGATTTCTATTCACCTGAAATCGCTCAAATTTATTGGAACCTACCACATCGACCTGCCGCGCGAGTAACCCATAATAGGTCTTGGCTGCCGATAGTAAGTCATCTCTTCTGGCTTTCAATTTGAAGGCAATCTCCGGGCCGGATATTTCGGTATCATTTCCAGGAAGATTGGCGATGGAAGCAGCAATTACCTCATCAGTTATTTCACTTTGGACTTCTTTTACCAACTGCTCAAATTCCTCCCATGAAACGCCCGATAGTAAGCGTCGGTCAAGGTGGCGTGCGGGCCAGGTCAGGTTTTTGATATTGTGGAATTTATCATCAAAATTCTCAATATTCGGTCGCAACCACTCCCGGTCTGCCAACCAGGGCAATACGCCATCCCAACGCGAAAAACTATGATCCCGGTCTCGCGGAATGGGCTGATACACCACTTCCTTCTCCTCCTGCTAATAGCCTGCCCATTTACAGTTATCCTCATGCCTGCCCCAATCTCCAATCATCATATCAAACAAGCGGGCTTTGGCAAAAGCGAGCGCATCCACAGAGTGGTCATTATCCTCATACAATTCCCGAAACATCTGTACACTTCGCAGGACGACATCGGCCTCGTGAAAAGGAGTATCGACCTTATTTTTTCCTTTGGGACGTTCTTCCAGCATTCCAAACAGGTTGGCAAATTCCGGTTGAAACTGCCCCAGTTTCGGGTCATCTGGTAGGAGATAGAGTTTGGGTTTGGCATGCAATACGCCTATCGCATCCATCATTTTATCCGTAACCAGGGCTCCATAGGGATGCTGCGTAGTGGTTTGGTCTTTGAGGAGATCGAGTAACACGGTCTCTCTCAATTCCGGGGGAACCGCCTTTGCAGGGTTTTTATTAACAGATCGAAACACATATTCTGCGCCATCTCCCGCTGTAAATTTGATCGAAAGCGTTTGACGGCCTCCACCTTTTGCAAAAGCTTCCAGGCCTCCTTTTTCTTTATCCAGGTCCAGATAAGGAATCTGAAGCGGTGCAGTCCAGCTGGTCCGGTAATGCTTACCGAGCATCAGTTTTTTAAAGGCCCCTGCTTTATATTCTGCACCGCCAACCGCAAGATGCAAACTGTCCCGAAAAACAGGATTCATCTCCGAAGCAGCCACCACCTCTTCCTGGCAGGGGATGTATCGTAAATTCAAGGGAGGGAAATCAGATTTTTCGGAGTGTACTACGTTTTCCGTAGGTTCCTGGCCTCCTTTTCGCGGAGCATGCTTTCCATTTTCTATCACCACGTCGCAGGCAGAGGCAAATATTTGCTGTTGAGAAAGCAGCTGAATACTTCCCTTTTTCTTTCCGTAGAATACCAGATCAACCGATCCATTTGTATAATAAACCAACTTCGCATAGCCAACTGTTGATTTCTTAAACAGGGTTCGACGGCTTCTGGCAAGCGGTTCCGCACGGGTAGCAGAGCCGCTATTGATATGGAAATTACCATCCAGAATATGGGCTTCGAGGTCATATTCATGACCAGACAGATATACCAAAGACTGATGATCCCGGAGCATCGAATACAGCTTATATCTAAACTGCTTATACTTTTCATTCGCCATATCAGCTGGCGTTCCAATATTCTGACGATATCCTGCATAAAAGGATCCGTAGATCGGTAGGGGAATGTAGAGGTTCGGGTTTTTATCGGTCAGGGGAAAGATGTGCTTTTTTAGCAAGCGTTTCCCTGCATATTGGCCTTTGCTGTACACCGGGTGGTGACCCGCGAAGATGAGACTTTTTCCGTCCGAATCTTCAATCACACTCTCCATCTCTTCCCAAAAGTCATGTTCAGTCAGCACGTTACAGTCCGTTTCCGGTGCTTCTGGACGATCATAGGGATGCATCCACCATTGGGTATTGATCACGACGACCCGGACTTGTTCATTGAGGTCCAGCACTTTCGGCCCAGGACATCCTTTGCCGGGTAAAAAGACACCTTTATAGTCCAGTTCGTCTTCAATGAATTTTTCGATCAGGCGAGCTGACTTACGGCCATTCTCCCCTGAATTTGCCCAATCCTGATCCCCCGGCAAAAAATAGACCTGTCCCTGGTCATTATCATCCGCAATATGCATCAGGCGACGGAGGCGACCCGCATCGGCTTCTGACATCTCCTTTTCCACTCCATTTTGATTCACCAAATCCCCCAGATACAAGACCGAAAATAAAGCTTTTTCGGCATTTATCGCTTGCTCCAGATGTTTCAGGACTTCTGAATTGGGATCTATGCCAGCTGTGTTTCCCAGCAAGTAAAAACTATGCTGGATTTCAGACTCAGTTGCACGAGTTGTATCAGCAGGAGGATTGGCAAATCCACCGATGGCTTTAACAATCAGGAGGAGACCGATTAGATAGGACTTAGACTTCATAATGTGCGTTTTCATTAGGCCTCAGAGGCAATATCTGGATTGTGATTCTAAAAGGAAAGGTAAGGAATAGTTACGGAACATAGCAATGCAATCAATCACTCCACTCCCTGTACAGATGTCGTAGGGAAAACACTTCCCGATATATAAAGGGATTTCTTCCGCTATTTTTTAACTCAGGGCTTCTGTGTACTTTCATGTTTGGGTACCTGGGAAACGATTACCCCGCATTTGAAATGAATACCTCCATGAATTCGACTTATTCTGCGAATATGATCCGGAATCTACTTACCCTTGTCTGGGTACTCTTCGTTCCGATTTCACTGGCTGCTCAAGGCACAATTTCTACCAAGATCAGGCACTCCTCTGATAGCCTGGACAATGATGAAAAACGAATTGTCGAGGTATATCGAAAGGTAATCCCTACGGTCGTTACGATCGAAACGCTACAACGCGTCGCCACTGATGCCGGAGTTACCAGCAGTGAATCGCTGGGAAGCGGCGTACTCATTTCGGACCAAAACCATATTCTTACTGCCGCTCACGTAGTGGAAGGAGCTGACCGGATTTATGTCAAAACCCAGGATGGGGAAGTCAGACCCGGCGAAATGATCTTCAGCGAGCCCAGCGCTGATATTGCCTTGATTCGGCTGATGTTTGTGGATGAAAGTCTTCCCCATGCACGGCTAGGGAATTCAGATAGCCTGGAAGTAGGCCAGTTTGCTTATGCAATTGGGAGTCCCTTTGGATTGGAAAACTCCTTTTCAGCCGGGCATATCAGTGCCTTTCGGGAATTTGACCAACTCTACGATGGAACCATCCTTGCCGAATTTATCCAGACTGATGCCGCAATCAATACAGGCAATAGCGGGGGCCCCGTCTTTAACTCCAGCGGTGAAGTCATCGGCATTGCCTCCCGGATCATCACCCGGACGGGCGGATTTCAGGGAGTCGGACTGGTAATTGCAATCAATACCGCCAAGCAATTGCTCGCACTCGAAAATCGTAACTGGACCGGATTTGAAGGCTTTTTCATGAATGAAGACATGCTCCAAAGCGTACTTAACCTGGACCGCAAGGGCGGTATTCTCATTCAACGGGTAACCAAAGGAAGTCCGGCTGATCTCGCAGGCCTGGAAGCAGGTACTATTTCAGCTACGATTCTGGGGCAGGAAATCTTATTGGGTGGCGATCTGATTGTTCAATATGGCGATCAAGCCATCGAAGATACCGGCGACCTTTCGACTTCTCATCAAAGTGCCCTTGAGCAAGATCGCATTACAGTCAAATATCTGCGCAACGGCAAGCTGATGGAAACGGAAATTGACGTCTCCAATACCCGGAAAAG
>CAYGTH010000612.1:0-4449 GCA_964352745.1 uncultured Bacteroidia bacterium | reverse complement strand
CGGTTTTATGAAAAAATAATTGGCGCCATTGAGATTCCCGACTCTAGTCCGGGTTACTACAAAGGTTTACTGAAAGAATCGTAGATTTTTCGCAATTTCTGCTTTCTTGTCTGCACAACCGCTTTTCACATGTCTGATACCAAACCTTCCTTTCGAAATCCCTGGGCCTGGGTGCCGTCCTTGTATTATACAGAGGGATTGCCCTATGTCGTGGTAATGACCGTCTCGGTAATTATGTATAAGCGAATGGGGATTTCCAATGGAGATATCGCTTTGTACACGAGTTGGCTGTATTTGCCGTGGGTGATCAAACCCTTGTGGAGCCCGATCGTCGATATGCTCAAAACAAAGCGGCTTTGGATTTGGGCCATGCAACTATTGATCGGAGGGGCATTGGCGGGAGTCGCATTGACCATTCCGGTGAGTTCCTTTTTTCAATATACCCTCGCATTCTTTTGGTTAATGGCTTTTAGCTCTGCAACGCATGATATTGCAGCCGATGGGTTCTATATGCTCGGCCTGGATCAGAGTAAACAAGCGTTTTTTGTGGGGATTCGCAGTACTTTCTACCGCCTTGCGATGATAACCGGACAAGGACTTATTGTTATTTTGGCGGGTTTTCTGGAAAGTAGTACGGGTTTGCCACCTGTCGATTGGACAGTGCAGGCAAGTACAAGCAATGAACAGGTCTGGATTGATCCTGAGTCTGTTCCAACTCCAGCTCAAGGTGCAGAATTGGCAGTAGTCCTGACGACTGACGAACTTATAATGGGTACAAACGGACTCCCACCTGCTCGTGCAGATTCTCTACTGGCATCAGCTAAAGCCTGGAATATAGATCACGGGTTTTACGAAATCGAAAAACCAAGAAGTAATCAGCCAGCAGAAAAAGAGGAAACTTCATTATGGACTGAATTTGTTTCCATCCCACTTGCAGGCTTTCTGAAACGTAATTTTGGACCGGAAGAGCTTGGAGCCTCCAACCTCAATCAAGGCAATTTGACCTGGATGGGCTTGCGGTTATCCGGCCCGCCTCATGATGGCGAAAGTTTTGTAGTCAATATTGCTGCAATCAAAGGAGATAAAGATATTGCGCTCAAGGAGGGCAGCCGACTGGTATTTACATCGAATAATTGGGATCAGCCCGCTATGGCAGTATTTCAATTGGATCCTAAATTGAAGGGAGCCGCAGTAACAACTTTCCGTGCTACTTCTGGTAATATTCCCCTGGCCTGGTCGATTACCTGTGGGGTCTTGGCTGCTTTGATGATTGTTTCCTTTGTGTATCACCGGTTTGTGTTGCCGTATCCAGAGACCGATAAAGCCGCAGCTAGTGGCAATTTTGGGAAAGAATTTTTAAGAACTTTTGTCCTCTTTTTCAAAAAGAAAAATATCGGGGTAATTCTCGGTTTCTTGTTGCTATACCGATTGGGTGAGGCGCAGTTAGTCAAACTCGCAGCTCCATTTTTGCTGGACAGTGCAGAAGCAGGCGGACTGGCCCTTACCACGGGTGAGGTGGGCTTTATTTACGGAACTGTGGGGATTATTGCCCTTACGATAGGCGGAATTTTAGGGGGCGTATTAGCTTCCCGGTTTGGGTTGAAATACTGGCTGTGGTGGATGGTTGCAGCAATCAATCTACCAAATGCAGTGTATATTTTCCTGGCCTATGCCCTACCAACATCTTTTCTGACGATCAGCGCTGCGGTTGCGGTTGAACAATTTGGCTACGGATTCGGGTTCACCGCTTATATGTTGTATATGATCTATATCGCAGAAGGGACCCATAAAACCGCCCATTTTGCAATCGCGACGGCGACGATGGCGCTGGGGATGATGATACCCGGAATGTTTAGCGGATGGCTACAGGAAATCATAGGCTATCAGCATTTTTTCATCTGGGTAGTGATTGCGACCATTCCAGCATTTATTATCACCTATTTCATTCCGCTTGATGCGGAGTTTGGGAAGAAAAAATCTAATAGTTGACAGGTAATGACGAATATGTTATCGGAAGCATTGATGGCTAAGCCCCCCTTTTTGAACCAGAACCTGGCCTGGGCACAATCAGTCTTAGGGCAATTGAGTCTGCGGGAAAAAATCGCGCAACTGATCCATGTTGCTACCTGGTCAAACCGGGGGTCGGAGCACTCGGAAGAGATATTAGCGTTGATTGAGGAAACGGGTATTGGCGGATTGATTTTTTTTCAAGGACACCCGACTCAGCAGGCGGAGCAGACCAATCTGTATCAAGCGGCCTCCCGGATTCCCTTACTCATTTCAATCGATGGAGAGTGGGGCCTCGGCATGCGACTCGATGAGACGATGAGTTTTCCTTATCAGATGACGCTCGGTGCGACTTCAGCTGATGCCGATATTTATCAAATGGGCCAGGAAATTGCGCGACAGTGCCGTCGCATTGGCGTTCATGTCAATTTTGCCCCCACCATAGATGTGAATAATAATCCGAACAATCCGGTCATTGGTTTCCGCTCTTTTGGAGCAGATAAATATCAGGTAGCTGCCAAATCCTATGCCTATATGAAGGGCATGCAGGATGAACGGGTTTTGGCGGTGGCCAAGCATTTTCCTGGTCATGGCAATACCGATCAGGATTCGCATTTTTCCCTGCCCGTGATTCGGGGGACTAGGGCAGAATTATGGGAAACGGAATTGTTTCCTTATGCTCAATTGATTCCCAAAGGCCTGGGAGGTGTCATGGTAGCTCATTTACATGTACCGGCATTTGATCCCGAGCCGAATCTTGCTTCTACTCTTTCGCGACCGATCGTAACGGAGTTACTTCGAAGTGAATTGGGCTTTGAAGGAATCACCTTTACCGATGCAATGGATATGAAGGGAGTTGCTGAGGCATACCCACCAGGTGTGGTCGATGCCAGGGCTTGCATTGCAGGAAATGATGTGATGGTGTTTTGCAAAGACGTCAAGACGGCGATTGAGGAGGTTGTAAAAGCGGTAGAGTCCGGAGAGCTAACCGAAGCTGATATAGATGCGAAATGTCTGCGCCTACTGGCGGTAAAACAATGGGTAGGATTGGATCGATATGCACCCGTGCAGATGGAAGGAATCATGTCGGATTTACATCGACCGGAAGCTTATAAATTACAAAGAAGTTTGCACCGGGATTCTCTTACTTGTCTGGGGGAGGTTCCTGCGCTTAGGTTGGATGGTTCGATGAAGTGTGCGTCTTTAGCGGTACATATTAAGGCAGAAGGGGCAGGCCCGGAATTGCTGGCACATCACAGCCTGGAGGCAGGACAGCGCTTGTCCCAAGAGGAGGATTTAACACCATTTCAACGACAACTCGATTTGCAAGGTGAAATAGATCATTTTGCGATTCATAACCACATTACTGCTGAAGAACTTATGCCAGTTCTGGTCGAACTGAAAACGTATGACCAGCTCGTGGTAGCGATTCACGGTATTCATATAAAAGCCCGGCACCAATTCGGGATTGATGCAACTTCTATCGCTCTTTTGGAACAAATTTGGCAGCTGAAGAGCAGTATCGTTGTGGTATTCGGAAGCCCTTATGTGCTGGATATCTTGTTGGGTATCGACAAGGTGGATGGAATTCTACTCGCCTACCAAGATAGCGAAGTGGCACAGCAAGTAGCGGCTGAACAACTTTGCAGTACAGATTCTCCCAAGGGAAGCTTACCGGTTCCGCTTCGATTGGCTACCCGTTCCTAAAACGCTGGTTTGAGCAAGATCCTTTTTGGGATGTGTCGCAAGGGGTAATATTTCTGTTTTATCGATTTTCTCCTTATTTTGAGACTGGCTCGTCGCATAACATATATGTATGCCCCTATCTACTTTTTACAACCTTGCCCGGACTCGTCAACAGGAAATCCTGGAAGTATGCTTTGAGGAGTTTGCTCTTAATGACTATCTGAATGCATCCGTTTCCCGTATTGTGCGCAAACTCAAATTGGCGAAAGGGAGTTTTTATCGCTATTTCGAGCATAAAATGGATCTGTATGCCTATCTCATTGATCAAGCCACGCTGATGCAGGTAGCCCATGTTGCAGAGTTGGAGGAGGTGCATGGCCGGGATTTTTTTGATCTGCTGACGGAACAGTTACAGGCAAAGCTTGAATATGATTGCGAGCATCCATTGGTCAGTGGGTTTTTGTACAATGTGATGCAGGAACGAAATGCAGACCAGTTGGGCAACATGTCATTGCATACCAAATTTAGAATTATGCAAACCGTGCGGCCCATGCTCGAAGCACGGCAAATGCAAGGGGCAATTCGTACAGATGTAGAGGTAGATTGGCTGGCCTATGTTGTCCTCCAGATGCAAATAGGAATCTATGATTACCTCGCGTTGGTGCATCAGGTTGACTTTCGGGAAAATATCCGAAAAAAAGAACCCGTATTATCTCTTCAGCAAGAGGTATTGAATCAGGTCGTTCGACAATTTGC
>CAYGTH010000611.1:0-4453 GCA_964352745.1 uncultured Bacteroidia bacterium | reverse complement strand
GGACACACTTATCAGTATCTGCTATTCGCAGGTTGTCCATGAGCAGTCGCGTAGCTGGATCTACTTTATTGGCAGAAAATACGCCCGGATATTGTTGCAGAAAAATGTCTTCGGAGAATGCAACCTGTGTGAGCGGATCGGTTTCTTCAACCTCTTTTTTTCCTTTCAGAACCAGGAGTCGGGATTTTTTCCAGGCCCTGCTTTGCTCCACCGACTCAAAATAAGTACCGGCTACTTCGAGCATTTGAGCGCTAAAATGACGCGTCATAAAGGAACAAATCACTTCACCGTCCTCATTCAGCGATTTGGAAAGCTGGGCCAGGTAAAAGCGGAATAAATCCAGCGATTTAGGAACCCGAATCAGGCCCCAGGCAACTGAATCAGGCAGTTCCGCCAGGGGTTCCAGCAAACGCGCCTCATCCACTTCGATGGTATTGCTTTCCAGGTTTCGGCGAAGGGCCTTCTCCTGACTTTTAAAACTGAGTACAGTCCAGGGTTTTTGTTCATGTAAGAGGCAAGTCAAAAACCCAAATCGGTCATGAAAAATCGCCAGAGATTCCGGCGTAATGGCCCGTTCGGACAGGTAATTCAAAATATGTTCATCCGCAGCACTCCAGGCCTGTAGCGATCTGTTTTCGCTTTTAGGGTATCGCTTGATCCGGTAGTTGCGGTTTTGATAGGTGAATGACATGGTTGGCAGTTCTGTTTCAGAGAAATTCTCCGCAAGATAGTCAGACCGATGGAAGGTCCATGCATCCCTCCACAAGGATTTGTATATTCATCCTGCGAATTCCCTTATTCCATAACAAATTTCCTATGTCCGCCCCTTCCTCCGTTCCGGTTATCGATATCCAATCTCTTGTCAGTGGGGTGGGAGATTCCGCACCTATTGTGCAGGCACTTGCAGTTGCCTGCCGGGAACATGGTTTTTTCTATATCACCGGCCATGGAATCGATCCAACCTTACAAATTCGGTTGGAAGAACTGAGCGAGGCTTTTTTTACCTTAGCCATGGAGCAAAAGATGGCCATTCACATGTCCAAAGGCGGAAAGGCATGGCGGGGTTTCTTTCCGGTGGGCGAGGAATTAACATCGGGCAAACCCGACCGAAAGGAGGGGCTGTATTTCGGAACAGAACTGGACGCTGACCATCCGCAGGTTCAGGCCGGGGTTCCGCTTCATGGCGCAAATATATTCCCGGAATCTATGCCGGATTTTCGAGCAGTTGTCCTTGCCTATATGGATGCCCTTACGCAACTGGGCCATCACCTGATGCGGGGGCTTTCGCTGAGCCTGGAACTGGATTCTAATTATTTTTCAGATCGCTACACGACTGATCCCCTCACCTTGTTTCGCATTTTTCATTATCCCCCCGAATCCCCCGAAGATGCCGCCCAAATGCCCTGGGGGGTAGGCGAACACACCGATTATGGGGTCTTGACCATCCTCAAACAGGATCCGGTCGGCGGCCTTCAGGTCAAATCTCAAGATCAGTGGATTGATGCGCCCTATGTCGAAGGCGCTTTTATCTGCAATATCGGGGATATGCTGGATCACATGACCAAAGGATATTATCGTTCTACTCCTCACCGTGTGCGCAATACGAGTGGTCGGGATCGCTATTCCTATCCCTTCTTTTTTGATCCTAATTTTGATACGGTGATGCACCCCATTGATTTGCCGCATATAGAGATTGATCCCCATCTCGCTTCGGACCGTTGGGATGGCGCCAATGTCCATAGTTTTTCCGGCACTTATGGCGACTATGTATTGGGGAAAGTATCAAAAGTTTTTCCGCAGTTGCGGAGAGATGTGGAGTAAACAGATGGTCTGTCAAGACTCAAACTCCCCTTGCATCCAAATCTTGGCCAGCATAGTACCCCGTGTCCACATCTTTGGAGGCCTTGACTATATAGGTTACCTGCCCCACGTGATAGGAAAAATGCTCGACCACGTGCAGCAGAATCGCAACGCCCGTTTCGGCATACCCCTGCACCTCATAGGTTTGAGCCAACATATCGGGACTCAGGGTGTGCAGTACCCGATTGAGCTCTTCCCGGAGCGTGTGGAGCATCCGGATCAACTCCTGCGTGGGAAGCGGGCCTCTTTCGTCAAACTCCTGCTGGCGTTGCCGCTCATCTGGCACAGGGCCGAGGGTACTGATTACCCATTGTCGGCAATTCCCACAGAGGTGAAGCACCAGATTTCCGACGCTATTAGAATTTTCATTAGGGCGATGCCAGATTTCAGATTCGGACATCATGCCGAGACATTTCTCAAGCCGGGGAATGTTTTCATCAAAGAGCCGACGACGGACTTCCGTTAGGAGGAGGGAGGAGAGGTGGGTTTCAGTCATAACGCGATTCATTGCTTACCATAACAGCAGACAGCTTACTGTCTTTGACCTAACCTAAATGTATCACTTCCACTTGAGTTTTTCCCGATTTTATGCGTCCTTTTTCAGGAGGAGGAAGCGTATTGGCTTCTGAAAGGAAGTTAGAGCCGAGTAATGTCCAACCGTATTCAAACTATTTACAAAAATGTTTCAATCTTTGACTAATTTTTCCGCCCGTTCATTTTCAGAATTAAACAGAATCTGTATCTTTAGGATTCTTTCCCTATCGAAGAAACATTCATATCTGATCAAGGTCGCGTAGACCCTATCACTTGTTTTCCCCAAGAAACCAACTGGCCAGCCCTTTTGTCCCATGAAACAAACCTTACTCCTTCTCATCGCAATATCGGCTCTTTTATCCCCTTTACGGGCTCAAGACCCGATATTATCACAGTATTATGCCAATAAGATGTACCTCAATCCCGCCCTAACAGGCTTTGAAGGAGGTATCACGGTCAATACCAATTATCGCAATCAATGGTTTCGGGTAGATGGTGCAGATGCGGAATTTACCACAAAAGCTGTGGGCATCGATTTTGAGGCTCCCTGCTTACAATCTTCTTTCGGAATCAATTATATCGACAATCTGGAAGGCGCAGGGGACCTCCGTCGACAAAGTGCGGGGATCAGCTATGCGTGGCGGTCCCGGCCTGAACAAGGCGTCTTTCAGGATAAATTTGAATTATCCTTCGGGATGCGGGGGGTGTATAGCTGGCAAAGCCTCAATTGGGACCGATTGGTGTTCAGTGATCAACTGACTCCTTTTGGGCCGACAGGAGGGGCTTCAGGACTCGATCGCCCGGATAATCTGGGAGGAGGATATTTTGATTTTGGGGCAGGCACCTATGCCATGTGGACTACCGATAATGATCATCGGATTCGTTTAGGCGCGGCTTTTCAACACATCGTTCGGATTGATCCTTCCCTTGTCCTGATTGAAGATACTCTCCCTATTCGAACTACTATACATGGCTCGTATGTACTTCCGGTTATGTATGGTAGCAATCGTAAATATGAACTCATCCCGATGTTCAAACTGGATATGCAGCGTTCTGCTGTTGCGTCTATTACGCAGGCATTTTGGTACACGTCCATACAATATGGCGTCGCTTTCAACTTCCTCCAAAAACCGGGTTTATGGGGAGGTGCGTGGCTCAATTCTCATACGGGCAAGAACCAGGCCTTTCCGGAGGGAAACAACATCAACTCCCTCATCGTTGCCCTGGGCGTGGAATTTGGTGAAGGCGTTGACCTCTCCAAATCTGATAACTCCTATCGATTTGGGGTGAGCTATGATTACAATATGTCAGGCATTAGAAGTGATGGCGGCGGCACCTTTGAGCTTTCGTTTACTGCGAATTTTGGCAAAGCCAAAATCATCAAATGCGACAAACGCCCTGCAAACACCCGGGTTTGTCCTAAATTCTAATTTTTCGTGTTTTTCCTTCTCATCATTCTTCGTTTTTCTCAACCCAAGGCCCTAAACCCGTGAAGCATTTATCTATTTATCTCCTCCTGTTTTTGGTTACCATCTGTGCACATCGACTACAAGCGCAGTGTAATGCGACTTTTTCCTTTACGCAAGGTGCCTGCCCGACGGATGCAGTTTCCTTTACCTCAAATGCTGATCCGGCAACCGTGTTGGGGTATCAATGGAATTTTGGCGATGCTCTAAGCGGCCTGAATAACAATTCCGCTCTTGCCAACCCCACTCATGTTTTTAACTCTACCCTGACCGCTTATTCTGTTTCCCTCACCGTAACGGATACTTCTGGCACCACCTGTACCAGTACGCAAGTCGTGCAGGTCGCTGTCGCGAATCCCATTGTGGTTACAGTCGATTCCACTTTCAAGTGTATTCCGAATTCTTCCGATACCCTTTTTACGCCGACCTTCACGATTGACATAACCCAAACACCACTTTCTCAAGGGCCTTTTACCTGGAATTTTGGAAATGGCCAGACCATCACCACTGCAGGCGCTACTGCTCAGGCAAATTATGACTGCTATGGCACCTATACGGTAACGGTCAGTGCGGCCGGATCTACCTGTCCGGGA
>CAYGTH010000610.1:0-4464 GCA_964352745.1 uncultured Bacteroidia bacterium | reverse complement strand
GCTCTCATACCATGCTTTCACCTTAGATGCCGCCTATCCCCTACCCGGCAGCAAGGACAGCTTGATTTCTTCCTGTACCTTCGCCGATGTCTCTTTTATCGAACCCACCACCGATGCCCGGCAGCAGCGACTAACTGCGACAGTGCGTACCAGCAAAACCAGTGGTTATTTCGTGGATATCTTCCGCTCCGCTCGTTCCGACGGCCAGGACAAAAAACACGAATACCTTTTTCACAGTCAGGGGGCTCCGGTTTCACTGACAGATGCAAAGGGGAAGGCCCTCTCCACCTCGGCTAC
Source organism: uncultured Bacteroidia bacterium (assembly GCA_964352745.1). GTDB lineage: Bacteria > Bacteroidota > Bacteroidia > J057 > J057 > CAYGTH01. The sequence goes on along the minus strand of CAYGTH010000610.1, from coordinate 4,167 downwards.
TGAGGAACTCTCCTCCGCTCACGGCGATCTCGTAGGCTATGATTATTTCACCGATAAACAAGCCGTCTCACATGGAGAAGATTTTGTCGCTCAATTTCAGATGCCCACTTTTACAGAAAGCATGCTCCACCTCAACCTGTGGATGCAAGGATTTCCAGGCCGGCAGGTATTTACCGTAATGGCTCCTCCTTCCCGGGCAATCAATTCGGCATCTGTACCGAAATCGCTCTACAAACAGAAGCTCCCCACGTTGGTAGTCCGGCAACCGGGAGAGGCTCGAAATCGACCTTTTGTTTCGATCATGGAAGCCTTTCGCAGTGAGAAAGGAGCTGGTATCAAACAAGTGAATTATTTTTCGCCAAAAACCGAAAATGCCGGTTGCATCGGAATCGAAGTCCACTCCCTTGAGGATCAAACAGACTACCTGTTCAATGACGAAAATGGAGAACGAGTCAATGCCTTTGACAAACACGATTTCCAGGGGAGATTTGGGGTCGCTTCCTATCAGAAAGATGCAGTACAGGCACTCTTTTTAGGACAAGGCAAATTGCTCAAAAGCGGGCAATGGAAAATGGAATCGAAGGAGGAGAATACGGTTTCGGTTCAACGAAAGGAAAATAACTTACTGATACAAGCTCGATATCCTTTCCAATTGACTATTCCCCTAAGCGACTCAAGCCTAAAGCAAATTTTCCTCGAATCATCAGCAGAAGCCGAAAAGCAGACCTTTCCCGGAAAAATCATTACCCTGAATTCCCAACGTCTGGCCGTTTTTGAATTGCCGGAATTGGAAGGGGTGCTTCTCCAATTCAAATAGAAATGAGGCCTGCTAACAGCTTGCGCTGAGGCATAAACGGACGAGCGTAGCTCGCTATCCTTCAAGTTTAACAACACAGCACATGAATACTCACCACCACCTGATCGCCCTATGCCTGACAAGCATTTTCCTTTTCACCGCAGCCCTCGGACAAGGCAGTCTGACGAATACGCAAGTAGATGGCTATCGAGGCATCTGGTTTGAACTCAATCAAAAATACGCGTATGGAGACAAATATTCGGGCGGACTGGGCACTTATACTGCCAAGCACATTCCCCTGGCGATCTACGCCCCGGAAGTGGACAAGACTTTTTTTGTCTATGGTGGTACGATTGATTCAGAAAAAAAACATCTGTTGTGTATGATCGGTGTCTATGATCATTCAAGCGGAATGGTCAGCAAACCTCGGGTTGTGTATGATAAAAACGGGGTTGACGATCCCCATGACAATCCGTCGATCTCTTTAGATGCAAAAGGCTATATCTGGGTATTTGTCAGCGGAAGAGGCAGCAAACGCCCCGGCTTCAAATACAAAAGCAAGCAGCCCTATTCGATCGAGGAATTTGAGCAGATCAGCGAAGAAGAATTCACCTATCCCCAAATCTGGAAAACGAAAAAGGGATTTGTGCACCTATTCACCAAATATACCGGGGTGCGGCAACTCTACTACGAAACCAGCAAAGACGGCATCAATTGGGCGGAAGATCGTATGCTCGCTGCAATTCCTGCAGTTGAAGGGGAGCGGTCCGGCCATTACCAGCTCAGTTATTGCTATAAAAACAAGCAGGTCGGCACTTTTTTCAATCGGCATCTGGATGGGCACCCTGATACCCGAACCGATTTGTATTATGTACAAAGTCGGAATTTTGCCAAAACCTGGAAGGACATTACCGGAAAAAAACTGGTACTTCCCCTTACTGAGCGTGCTGCTTCTGCCCGGGTCATCGATTATCAATCTCAGGGAAAAAATATTTATATGAAAGACATGGGATACGATAAAAACGGAAACCCTGTGTGTCTGTATGTACGGAGCAATGGCCATGAACCCGGCCCTGATAATGCGCCTTATGAATGGTGCCTGACTCGCTGGAATGGCAATGCTTGGGAAACCACGGTCGTCTGCACTTCCGATCATAATTACGATATGGGGAGTCTGTTTATCGATGGCAATACCTGGAAAATAGTCGGACCAACCGGCGTAGGACCGCAGCAACATGGCGTAGGGGGAGAAATCTCTGTTTGGCAATCGCAGGATGGAGGCAAGGGTTGGGCGTTAGCAAAAACGATTACCCAAAATAGTGTACGTAATCATGCCTATGTACGCCGCCCGCTGAATTACAAATCCCCTTTCTGCTTTTTCTGGGCCGATGGAGATCCCCATACGTTCAGCCGCTCAGCACTCTACTTTGGCGATTTCGACGGGAATGTGTACCAATTACCGTATGAGATGGAGCAAGAATTTGAAAAGCCTGTCCGTGTCTATCAGCCATAAGAAACGAATCAACTTCACTCCTGAATAACCAATAAAGTCAATTAATAATCTCTCTCATCATGTCTCATAAGGCCTTTTATTGTTGGGTTTTCGTCCTCCTCTTTGCTGCATGCAAGGGAACAGATCCTGGCAAAACTCCCGAACCGCCGGTAGGCAATTCTGATCACCCTTTTCTGATTGTCAAAGCAGATCAATATGTGGTCCTTCGTGAAAAATCAGATACCGAACCCTGGAAATCCATGAAATCAGATGCGCTTTCCAAATCCCAGGCAGGGCCTTCTCTGGGGAGCAGTAATTCTCAAAATGCATACGAGCTTCAAAAATTCGTAGGCGCAGCAGCCCTTGCCTACATATTGGACGAGGACAATGCTACTGTACACGCTCATCGGGTTCGGGATGCGATTTTAAACAATTATTCCGACCTGGATTTGAATGAAACCAGTAATTGGGGCGGTGTAGTTCCCAATTTGGGTTCCTACTTTGTAGCCATACTTTCGCTCGACATCGTCTATAATGCCCTTACCCCATCAGAAATCACGGCCTGCGAATCCTCCATTTCGGAGCAAATATTCAAACTCAATCGAGAAGGTTCCTGGGCAGATGTACGTCGAGGTACTCATGGCGCCTGGGATATTTACACCGGAGACAGAACTGAGCCTGATGATGAATACTATGAAGGCATCATGGCGCAGATCACAGAAGATGGCGTCTCTCCCGTTACCATTCACTATGCCTGGGAACGCGTCGGTGGGGGAAATAGCCGGGTTTCCAAATCAGGTTATATGGACGTCCTTGAATTTACAGGAATTGATCCCCGGTATTACAACAATGAACGACTCCAGAAATTTCAACGGTGGCTGTTTGGCTCCAGCGTAAATACCGCTAAGGAAATGGCCATTATCGGGGACATGCTCCCGACGCAGAGCGTTTACAACGATATGCTTCATCGGCGGGTGGTCAATTTTGACAGCGAAGCTGCCTCCTATGCTGCCTGGTTTCATGAAGGCACCCCTGCCTGGGGCAATATCCTCACGTATATTATTCCCAAAGAAGCCCTTCCAGCCCCACAGGTTCCCAGCAGTCAGCTCTACACAAATGGCGGTGCTTTCTTCCGCGAAAAAGCAGACGATCCCAATGGTCTCCACGCCGTGCTCTACAACATCAAGAGTCAGGACGAATGGCATACGCATCAGGAAATAAATGGACTGGCGCTTTCAGGATATGGAAATCGCTTACTGGTCAATGGGGGGCGTCTTGGAAGTCCTGTGCAGGCAGCAGCGCTCAATAATACCCTGACCATCGACGGCGAAGAACACAATGCCCGGATCGGGGGCGGTATCACAGAAGGTTTTACCCATGATGAATTGGACTATGCTTCCGGTGCTGCGGGACCCGCGCTGAGTAATGATCAACACGATCGCAGCATGGTACTGGTACATGCTTCAGATGGCGCAAAAGCCTATTGTGTATTGTTTGATGAAGTCCAGGCTGATCCCGGTGAGCAGGTCAAGAACTACCTCCACCCGGCCAATGAAAGTCAGGTATCCATCCTTGCTCCTACAGAAGCCTATCAAGTGGATATTGACCATCAACAAACCGTATCAGGAGCCAAACTCTCATTTTTCTTTGCAAGCCCTCCCTTATCCGTCAACATCGAAAAAGTAGCCTCTGCGGTACCCGATCGCTATCCTGATTATCCAGATCACAATCGTTTGGAAGCTGTGTATGAAACGGACCTCAATGGACATGCACAACTCATTACAGTCCTCTTCCCCCACGCTTCCCATCAATCAGCAGCTACTTTCTCTCGCCTGAGTGATCCTCAATTTACGGGTGGCTCGATGGAGCACGAAGGCGG
>CAYGTH010000609.1:0-4490 GCA_964352745.1 uncultured Bacteroidia bacterium | reverse complement strand
GTTGCGCTGATACGGGAATGGATTGAGGCGATGGAGTAAGAGGTTATCGATTTGGGTTCCAGGGGCAGGAGCAGGATGATGAGGTGAAAGGAGCAGGGAACTCGGTCAATTATAAGTACCGGGTGCATGATGCGAGGTTGGGGAGGTTTTTGAGTATTGATCCGCTGGCGCCGGAATATCCGTGGAACTCGCCGTATGCGTTTTCGGAAAATCGGGTCATTGATGGAGTGGAGTTGGAGGGCTTGGAATACTTGGATTCAGATGATGCAAGAGTCCAGGCTATGGATGGCAAACTCGTACTGAAAGTAGAGAACTTTATTGGGATTAACAGGACCATTTGGAATGGTGCAAATGAAAATCCCCGTAATTGGAGAAGTGGCGAATTAGGCACTCGAAGTACGATAGCTACTTTCTCTTTGATTCACTCTTCAAACAGCGTTCCTTTAGTCGGAAGTTCTAGGAATCCTAATCAAGCAATTCAAGCGCAATCTATGATGATTGAAGGCACACCTAAGAAAAAGGACGGAGATCCTGATCGTAGATTTAAGGCAAATAAGATCAATGAGGCTGGAGGCATTCCTTCTTCTTCTGTTCCAAGAGCTAGGGCGGCGGCGGTGGGATTGCTTGCAGTGGAGTTGATTAATACTACCCTACAAGGTTACAAAATGGGAGCGTTTTTGTACGATGATGCCAAGATTAAAAGTCATACTGAAATTGCGCAGCTAGCAACTCAAAATGTACAAGATGCTATATCATTGGGACTCGTACCCTCACAATATTTAAATCCTATCGACATATCAAACATCACAAATGTTGTTCTTCAAGGAGAAAATAACACCGACAATCCGGAGATATATGAAATCGGTATGAAGATATATAATACGATCTCTGTTGGTTTCACACCAGAGCAAAGCAGTAGTTCTCAAGGTCAAGATGCTACTACGGTTCGGCAAAACTATTTCGTACCTCAAATTATTTCATCTGAAGATGAAGATACTCCTAATAACTAATTTTGTAAGACATAGCGGATTCTTAGTAGGAATTTATCTGATACTATTCTTCGTAATGGTATCTTGTAATAAGCAAGCCTCAGATTTAATTGAAGGGATTTGGTCTATTGATGAAATACATTATAAAGATCAGGATTATAGGTTTCACATTCGTGGGAACTATCTTTCATTTAATGGCGAGCAATGTGATTTACCCAAGTACTATCCAGTGCTGAAGGGGCATCCTTTGCCGCTGAAAAAGCGTGATGAAGGAATTTGGCATACCACCGAGGAGGACGGCTGTTATTTCCTACATATTGAAACGACCAGCAAACTATTTAATGGTCAGCACAAAGTTGTCTTTTGGAAGGATGAGAAAGAAAAGCTGGTCAAGATGACGATATCCTCTAAAGATTTGTATGTGGTCTGTAGAAAGGGGTTATTCAATTTTGATCTGGAAGCGAGGGAATGGGATGCGTTTTTTCATGAGGAAAACTGTGTAGAAGATATAGGTGTTTGATATCCAGTTTGCAAAATAAGTTGCTTTTTCGATTCTTGTTCACTCTTCCAGCCGGTTTAGTCCTTCATGCTGTGCGAGTCTCTGATACTGCGAAATCGCCGTTTTGGCGAGCAGTTCAAACCGCCTCTCTTTAGAAGTCCCCGCTTCGATCATCACCGAGTTCAGGCTTTCCAGATTAGCGAGTACGTTTAGCTGGAGGATATCCGCAAAATCTCTAATATTACCGGTCTTGGCCTGCTCCGGATTAGCCTCTCTCCACTCTTTTGCGGTCATGCCGAAGACGGCCTTGTTGAGCAGGTCGGCCTCGTCGGCATAGATGAGCCATTTTCCTGGCTTTGTGGCTTGGAGCTTTGGGATGAGGTGGTCCCGGATGGAGTCTGTATGCAGGCGGTAATTGACTTTTGTGAGGAATCGCTGGTAGGACCATTGGAGTTTTTGGCGGTCGTATTCTTCCTGCTTCAAGCGGTCAAACTCTGTGATCATCAGCAGGGAAAAACGCGGAGATAGCCACATGGCAAAATGGTAAGCGATGTCCTTGTGGGCGTATATACCGCCGTAGCGCCCTCGTTTAGAGATCAATCCAACCGCACCAGTCTCCTCGCACCACTTTTTGGGCGACATGATAAATCGGTTTAAGCCTGCATCTTCGGTAATGTGGTGCATTTGCACCACATTAAAATCCGGATTGTGAATCTGCTCCCAGGTAGCCAGGAACTCGATGGTGTCTCGGTTACGCATCCAGTTCCTGATCCGCTCGATGCCTCCATCTTCTTTTGCCATATCGGAAAGCGAAAGGTAATCCCGGTCATCAATGGACTGGAGGTTGATCTCTTTGCCCTCTACGTGAATGGAGAGTTTGTTGCTTTTGGCCATGTCGAATAATCGTTAAGCGACTTCCTGCAGGACGTTTGCCAGGGTTTCTTTGAGTTTTTTGTTGGCCACCAGGGCATCAATAAAGGAAAAGACCATTTGCTGCTGTTCGGGCACAAGGAGATCGATCAGGCGGAGGCGCTCAACCAGGGACTTGTCGAATGAGTTGATGTCCAGGGGCTGAGTATCTGCAAAGAAGTCCGCCAGGGAAACTTCGAGTGCCTCTGCGATCTTGCGCAAGGTGCCCAGGGTGGGTTCTACTTTGCCGTTTTCGATGCGGGAATACTGTCCCCGGTCGATCCCGACCGATAGGGCGACCTGCTTCTGCGAGAGCTTGCGGTCGGTTCTGAGTTTTTGAATAAGCTGTCCAAGTTGCATACGTTTTGGGGGCTTGTATGCAATAAAACTAGCTGAAAGTACCGATTCCTGCAATAAATAGAGGTATTGCGAAAAATTATGTTGCATGTAAATGCAATTATACACAATTTGCCTCGTGTAGTCAAATGCAAATTTTTCTTTTCCATGGACCTTGCCGCTATCAAAACTCTTCTTCCGCTCTCGCAGATCCTCCAGCACTACGGCCTGAGGCCGGACAAGCAGAACATGCTCTGCTGCCCCTTCCACGATGACAAAACCCCGAGCATGCAAGTCTATCCCGAGACCGGGACGGTATATTGTTTTAGCTCGAATTGCAAGCTGCAGGGCAAAGCCATTGATGTAATCGACTTTGTGATGTACATGGAAGGCTGCAGCAAACATGAAGCGATCCTGCAGGCGCAGAAGCTGATCCCCTCAGCCGAAGCGGCGGCTGCCCGGAAAAAACCAGCCAATCAGAAACCGGAGTCCCCGCCCGACTACGAAGCGATCTTTGCCAAGCTACAGGCCGCGCTTTCCAGGAGCAAAACCGCCCTTGCCTACCTAAAAAGCCGGTGCCTCGATCCGGACCGGCTGGAGATCGGCTATAACAGCGGGCGGAGCTACAAGGCCCTGAAAAACTGCGTGGTCTTTCCGCTGAAAAATGCAGATGGGGATATCGTCTCGCTTTATGGCCGGGCCGTAGGCAAGGCCGGGAAGCATTATTACAGCGCAAACCGAAAAGGTCTCTATCCGGGCTATCCCCCTGAAACCGCCGAGAGGCTCATCCTGACAGAATCGGTGATCGACGCGGCGACCTTGCAATTATCAATAACCGATGATCAATGTTCAATTTTGGCGCTGTATGGAACCAATGGCCTAACTGACGAACACCGCCATGCGATCCAATCGCTGAACTCTTTGCAGGAAATCATTTTCTTTTTTGACGGCGACGAAGCCGGGGAAAAGGCGGTAAAAAAATATGCCAATGAACTCTCCGCGCTTCTGCCGAAGGTAAAACTCTCCCAGGTGCTGACGCCCGAAGGTGAAGATATCAACAGCCTGGTTCAAGGCCATGAGGAAGAAGTGTTCACCGCTTTACTGGAAACCCGTCAGGCGCTTTTTCTTTCAGATGAAAAGAAAAGCCCTGACCCCCAACATCCTGCCCATCCTGCCAACTCCTCCGTCTCCGAAGATCCTGTAAATCCTGTCAATCCTGTCCCAAACAATCCCCTCCTGTCTGTCTTAGATACAGAAAATCCCAACCGGCTGACTTGTCAGGGCGAAGCGGCGCGCTACCAAATCCTGGGCGGCCTGGGCAAATCCCTGGACTCGCTCAAAGTGACCCTATCCATCCAACACAATAACCAGCGTTCGCGTCAAAAGCTGGACCTCTACGAAGACCAGCAAATCGAAAAAGCCGCCCGGCGTGCCGGGGACAAGCTCGGCATCCGCGCCGACCAGATCGAGCGGGCCTTAAACCAGCTAACTGACCTGCTGGATGAATACCGGGAAAATCTCCCCAGCGAAGGCGAAGCTCAACAAGAGAAGGAACCGCCCGGTTCTCCCATCGAACTCAAAGCCGCCGATACCCTGCTCAAAGAGCCCAAACTGATGCGCAAACTCTCCGAAAAACTCAAAGCCGCAGGCGTAGTCGGCGAAGAGCGCAACGCGATTATCACCTTCTCGTGCGCGGCAGGCTAGCTGCTCGAAACGCCGCTTGATGTGCTGATCCAGGGCAGCAGGGGGAGCGGAAA
>CAYGTH010000608.1:2006-4510 GCA_964352745.1 uncultured Bacteroidia bacterium | reverse complement strand
GCAGTTGCAGATGCTTTGAAGTGTTTACAATACGGGAGTTACCATCAATCTAAATATTTCTCAGAAATAGTCAGACCGAATTCAAACTTAACAGGATCCTTAAAACACCCAATCCATACAACAGGAATCTTTTTTTACGAATCACAAAACTAATTCCATGTATTAAAATACGATAAATGTTATTTTTATACCGTGGATCAATTGTGTTTATTTGCAATTGGAACAGCTGTTTTTTTGTACCGATAAAACTACTATGAGATTACTACTTATATGGAATGTCTTCTTCCTGCTCTTATTAGCAGGATGTTTAAAAGAACCTGAACCTTTTCCACAAGCTCAACCGATGGAAGTCGATGATATAGATGATCTATTGTCTCCCGAGGGATTTCAGTTTGAAACAAATTTCATGCAGGAGATCACCCTGATCGCCCAGAAACCTACCGGAGAACCCATGAAACGTATTTTGTTTCAACTATACTCAGCTCCTCCCGAAAATGGAGGGGTGCTAATCGCGAAAGGATTGACGAATGCCGCAGGAGAGTTTCGCACTGAAATCATGGTATCTACCCATCAGGAGGCCTTATATGCCTACACTCCTTATCGAGACCTGACACCTGCCCAACGGCTGGAATTGACAGGCAGAAATCCCATTCATCACCTGTGGGGCTCTCTCCCGGATGCCAGCCTGGATGCCGCCTATAAAACGATTCCTCAAGATGGCTCTTTCATCTGCAACTCTACTTTTTTTCAAATCGTGGGAAATACCTTAAAGGAATTGGATGTACTCACGGGAACTTATACGACCGTAGGAGTGGCCAGCAAGGGCTATAATGGAATTGGTTTCAGCCCAAAAGATAATTTCATTTATGGAATCCAGGGAAGTAACCTGTGGAAGATCGGCAATGACGGGCAGGAAATAGACCTGGGCGCGATCAGTGGACTAACCAGTGGATTCAATTACCGCGCTGATTTTGACACCCTCGGCAATCTCGTAGCGATTGCCGAGAAATCCGGATCCTATTCTCTATCCATTATAGATATAGAAGCCTCGCCCCCCACAGCTACCGAATCCGCCTTAACTAAAATCGGAACGGTATCGGGCAGAATGCATGATCTGGTCTATAGTCCTTATTTCCGGTACTATTATGCGATGACGATGGATGCCCATCTGCTCAGGGTCGATTATGAAAACCGGACAATCGAGGATATTGGAGATTTTTCTACCAATCTGGAAACTGGTGGTGCTTATGGTGCGGGATGGACCAGTTCGGATAGCAACCTCTATTGGAGTTTTAATTCTTCGGGGAAAATCTATCAAATAGAAATGAATGACAGCGGTAGTCCTATCGGCTCCTCTTATGTACTCACAGGCGATATCACAAACAACAATGACGGTTGTTCCTGCGCATGGGCAGATTCTCCCTTTACCGATAATGATGGAGATGGCATCCCCAATGGGACCGATGATTTTCCGGAAGATCCGGATGTAGCCTTTGCGACTTTCACCCCCAGCGAGTATGGATATGGGACCTACGCATTTGAAGATATGTGGCCACGAAAGGGAGATTTTGATTTCAATGATGCTGTAATAGGCTATCACTACGTCATCGCTCAGGATACCAGCAACCTGACCCACAGAATCTCTATGAACATCCAGTTGAAAGCGCTGGGAGCCGGCTTTCAAAACGGATTCGGGGTACAATTTGAAGGGCTGGATCCGGGGGACATTCAATCTGTAACAGGTACTTCTGCCACTTCTATTTCTACAGCTGCCAATGGCTGTGAAACAGGGCAGAGCAAGGCGGTAATCATCATTTACGACGATGGCCATGAGCTACTGGGTGCCCGCAGGGGACAGTTTGTCAATACGGGCGACCCCACAGGTGTCTTAAAAGATCCGGTAGAATTGGAAATTGAAATTATCCTAAATGGCCCTCAGGTAAGTATTGGAGAGATTAATCCCTTTATTTTCACACAGGGAAATCGGGGAAATGAAATTCATCTGAAAGGATTTCCCGCGACGGATTTGGTTGACAATACGCTGTTCAATACGTTTTCAGATGCTTCTTCCGGAGCCAATACCTATCAGACCGCCAATGGAATGCCCTGGGGAATTTCTTTTAATACGGATTTCAGCTATCCACAGGAAAAAACAGATTTATTAGAGGCTTATCCTACCTTCCAAAATTGGGTGATCAGTGCAGGCCTTCAATACACAGATTGGTATGATATCAATCAGGCAACTCCTTCCAAATTATTTGTGAAGTAAAGCCTGTTCATATACTATTTATGTGTTTTATGTGCTTAAAATCGCCTTCTATGTGGGGATGTGGCTGTTTTTCTGTTCTTTTTCAGGAAAGTCATTTCTTCCTTTGCGGCTTAGCGACTTGGCGTGAGGCAAAAAAGAATGGAACGCGAAGGTGCAAAGAAACAAAGGTGCCTGTGGCAGGTTTCGACTTGAATGGAACGCAGAGGCACGGAGGCACAGAGAAAGCGACTCGGCG
>CAYGTH010000608.1:0-1906 GCA_964352745.1 uncultured Bacteroidia bacterium | reverse complement strand
GTTTCGACTTGAATGGAACGCAGAGGCACGGAGGCACAGAGAAAGCGACTCGGCGACTTTGCGTGAGAAAAAGAAAGATTGAACGCGAAGGTGCAAAGAAGCAAAGGGCCTGTGGCAGGTTTCGACTTGAATGGAACGCAGAGGCACGGAGGCACAGAGAAAGCGACTCGGCGGCTTTGCGTGAGAAAAAGCAGGAGTGAACAGGCAGCCTATCCTAAGACCTCCTTCACCACTTTGCCGTGCACATCGGTCAGCCGAAAGCGGCGGCCCTGGTATTTGAAGGTGAGTCGCTCATGGTCGATCCCCATCAGGTGCATGAGGGTAGCTTGAAAATCGTGGACATGGACCGGGTTTTCGGTAATGTTATAGCCAAATTCGTCGGTCGCGCCAAAGCTGAATCCTTTTTTGATCCCGGCTCCGGCCATGAACAAGGTGAAACATTTGGGGTGATGGTCCCGCCCGTAGTTTTCTTTGCTGAGTTTTCCCTGCGAATAATTGGTCCGGCCAAATTCTCCCCCCCAGATGACAAGGGTATCGTCCAGCATCCCGCGCTGCTTCAGGTCCATAATCAGGGCCGCACTTGCCTGATCTGTTTCTTTGCATTGCTGTTTCAATCGCTTTGGCAGGTCTCCATGTGTATCCCAGCCCTGATGGTAGAGTTGAATGAATTTCACATCGCGCTCCGCCAATCGTCGGGCCAACAGGCAATTCGCAGCAAAAGTCCCGGGTTCTTTGCTGTCTTCTCCATACAGGTCGTAAATATGGTCGGGCTCGCCGGAAGTATCCATAATCTCCGGCACAGAGGTCTGCATCCGGAAGGCCATTTCATATTGCGCCATTCGGGCTTCAATGGCCGGGTCGCCCAACTCCTGCTGATTCATCGCAGACAATTCATTCAGATAATCCAATTGCTCGCGGCGAATATCCCGACTGATGCCCGAAGGATTTTTCAGGTACAAAACCGGATTTTCACCCGAACGGAATTGTACGCCCTGATGCTGCGAAGGGAGAAAACCATTGCTCCACAGTCGGGAATACAGCGGCTGTCCAAATTTCCCTTTGGTGACCAATACCACAAAAGCCGGCAGGTTTTCATTATCCGACCCCAGTCCATAGCTCAGCCAGGAACCCATAGAAGGTCGCCCCGGCAATTGGGATCCGGACTGAAAGAAGGTCATGGCCGGGTCGTGATTGATCGCCTCGGTGTACATAGATTTGATGAAGCATAACTCATCGACCACCTGGGAGGTATAGGGCATCAATTCACTCATCCAGGCTCCACTTTCTCCGTGCTGTTTAAAGTCATAGATGGAGCCAGCCAGGGGAAAAGACGCCTGCCCAGAGGTCATCCCTGTGAGTCGCTGCCCTTGCCGGACACTTGCGGGGAGTTCTTCTCCATTTCGGGTAATCAGCAGCGGCTTGGGATCAAATAACTCCAGCTGAGAAGGCGCACCGCTTTGAAACAGATAGATGATCCGCTTGGCTTTGGCCGGAAAATGCGGACCACCCAATACACCCCCGAGCGGGTCTATTTCGCCCATCCCCGCTGCTTGCAAGGGATTCACAAGGGAGCCGAAGGCCAATGCGCCGAGCCCCATACCAGCTTTGGACAGGAAGTCTCTTCGAGAATGAAGGGATTGATATTCGTGGCAGTCGTTCATTTTCTTCAAGAATTGTTATATCTCTTTGCCACTTTTTTTAGAAAAAAGTAGCGTAAAAAAGCGCAGAAGCCAATACTCGTCACACGCGCCGCCCCGACTCCCTATGGCTTCTGCAGGGCCATCGCACCGGGGTGTGATTTCCTCTTTTTTCTTCCGTCTTTCTTCTTTCTTCTCCCTATTTCCCCCTGCGCGCTGCGCTTGCTGTCCCCCACCGTCCGGCGCTCCAAGCCAGCGCGTGGGGGACA
>CAYGTH010000607.1:0-4519 GCA_964352745.1 uncultured Bacteroidia bacterium | reverse complement strand
AATGTCTTAGTCTTTGGCAAAGGGACGAAGTTTATACCATTCTCGAAATCGACGAGAAAACCGAAAAGGAAGACTACCGAATCGGATATCATATCATCCGGGACTAGTCTCCAATCCTCTTTTTTTTCCCAAACACACACACGCAACCTCTAATTTTTATGCGACTATCTGGTAAGTCCCAACAATTCTTCATTGCTCTTATATTCAGCATTCTTATTGCCATTCCTTCTGATTTTGCATTAGCATTTTCTTATTTTTTTGTTAATGAAACCGATGTTAATAACGTTACCCATCCCATTGGGTACGTGGGAACCGGAGGGGCAATATCAGTTTCTGTTGGTATCGATCCGACAAGTCCTAATGCCAACGACATGGTTATCCCAACACAAAATGTTATTGCAGTTTTTAATGCACTAACCCCCACAACCGGTAATTTGATAACTGGAGCTAGCAATAATATCCCGGCACTTTCTTTTGACTTTGAATCTGTCTTATTACACGAAATGGGGCATTCCTTAGGACTTGCTCATTGTAATGCGGCAACTGAATCAGGACTTACAGGGAATAACATGAACTATACAAAAGCTGCAGATGGGGTAGATAACACGTTCAATATTGATCCTGGAGTAGATGGGATTATTGGGTCAGCTGATGATGTCAGGGGAGATGATGTAAACCTGGGATGGTTTCAAATTGGCGGGAATGACCCTTTCACAATTACTGGCATTGTAGACAATACCACCTATTCCCGGGATGTAGCTAACTTACCAGTAGGAGACCTATTTGTAGCCAATGCAGACCGTACTGTAGGTGCTGATTTGGGATATGCCAACTCTGAAGCAGTTATGCAGCAGGGTACTTCTAGTGATGAGGCGCAGCGTACCCTTGGGCATGATGATGTGGCTGGCCTGCTGTATGCGATGGCGGGTGTGGACGAAGTTGCCGGAACAGCCGATGATTATACCCTACAACTTACCTATGCAGGGCAAACAACATTAGCTGATATGGTTATTAGCTTTAACAATACTAATACTAACTTTGCTTCTTCATCCTCTACTGGAACCTCTATTAATGGAGGTCCCCATTGGCGCGTTCTTGATAATGACATTTTCTTCAACACGGGTTTTACCTGGTTCTTCAACACAGATCCTTTACCCGTAGAACTATTGACCTTCGAGGTACAGGACGACGACGGAGATGCCAACCTCTCCTGGACGACTGCTACGGAAGTCAATCACAGCTATTTCGAGGTAGAACGGAGCAGCGATGCTCAAAACTGGGAAGCAATTGGTCAGGTACAAAGTGAAAACAATGCATCCGGAGCTTCTTACACCTATACAGATGTTGGGTATGGCACTCATGCGGATAAGATTCTGTATCGAATCAAATTTGTGGATTTGGATGGGAGTACTGCTTTCAGTCCTATCCGTACCCTTACGTACCAATTAGGGAATTCTTCAGACCTCACATTGGCTCCTAACCCTATCGAAGAGATTACCACGCTGGAAATAGAATTGGAATACAATACGCAAGTATCACTTCAATTCTATGATATAAGTGGCCGCCGTGTTTACCAGGAACAGCAGCAAGGATTACGGGGGATTAATGTCCTTCCTATGGGAAATGCATTCCATGCCCTTACCCCTGGAGTTTATCTGGTGAAAGTACAGTTTGGTGAGCAGCTAAAAGTATTGAAATTCGTTAGATAGATTTCAATTGACATATACAACATCCCGTCTGGCAATATTGTCAGGTGGGATGTTGTGTTTATAAAAAAGCAGGATGCAGCAGCACATTTACCGACAGGTAATTCCTTACATTTGCAGTTTAATCCTCTCTTAATCTCTAATCAACAAAATATGGTTTCCCCTTCTGAAATTGCGGCTATGATTGACCATTCTCTCCTGCATCCCACTATGACAGATGAGCAGATGCGAGAAGGTTGTGAATTGGCAAAGCAATACCAAACAGCTTCCGTTTGCATCAAGCCCTATGCGATCAAGATGGCTGTCGAAATCCTTGAAGGCTCAGGTGTGCTGGTTGGAACTGTAATCGGTTTTCCGCATGGAAATAGTTCTGTAGCGGTGAAAGTATTTGAGACAGAGCAGGCCTGCATCGATGGCGCTGTGGAAATTGATATGGTGGTGAATATTGGCAAGGTCCTCGGTAAGGACTGGGACTATGTACGGAACGAAATCAACGCTATACATGAGGCATGTGTCAAACACGGCGCGATCTTAAAAGTCATATTTGAAAATGACTACCTGGATGACGACTCCTTCATCATTCGGCTGTGCGAAATTTGCAGCGAAGTCGGTGCTGAGTTTGTCAAAACTTCCAGCGGGTTTGGCTTTGTGAAAGGCGCTGACGGAAAGTACAGCTACGAGGGAGCCACGGAACACGATCTCAAACTCATGCGAAAACACAGCGCTCCAGCAGTACAGGTAAAGGCTGCAGGAGGAGTGCGTACCTATAAAGACGCGGTACGTGTCCGCGAATTGGGCGTTACGCGAATTGGGGCCTCTGCTACTGTGGCAATTGTTGAAGAAGCAAAAGGCAACCTCGGTACCGAACAGAAAACCGAAGGGTATTAAGGAAAGAGGTGTCAGGGATCAGGGATCAGGGGTCAGAATACGGGATCTTCTCCGCAAATCCTGCCCCTCCATTGTGTTAGGGGGAGATTCCAGATCACATTTCAAAGCTACGCAATGAAATGAGTCTGGAATGACAAGCTCTTTTTGTGGCCACATATCTTCAATAGTATTCACTAATTTCCTGCCAGTACTCAAATCGGGCCTACTTCTTAGTCATCTTTCGTCCAGTACCCGGCTTAGTTTTCCGCCGAGTGATCGGGGAACTGCCCCCTGATCTTCCAATTGTATGGCCATACTGAGCCCGATGGTATCTTTGATCTTCCTGCGAATTTTTCCTACAAGCTCTTCCAGGTAGGTCTGATCATTATATTCCTTCAATTCCAGGATGGAGCGCTCCCGACATAGTTCAGCTGCAAGTTCGACTCGCACGCATACCTCATCCATGGTTCCATTTCGGGATACCTGTAGCTGATAATGAGGGGATAATTCGGCAAATCGGGAAAGCACCACCTCTACCTGGGAAGGAAATAAATTCACACCCCGAATAATCAGCATATCATCGGCTCTCCCCAGAATAGGGCCCATTTTGATATGGCTCCGCTTTCCATCCGGATCATAAAACAGGTAGGTAAGGTCGTTCGTCCAATACCGCATCAAGGGCATTGCCGCTTTGGTCAGAGTCGTAAATACCAAAACGCCCGTCTCGCCTTCTTTCATAGGCGCGCCGGTTTCAGGGTCTACTATTTCCGGGAAAAAATGATCTTCCCAGATATAGCTGCCATTTTTCTCCTCCCAATCTTCTTGTGAAACGCCTGGGCCGATTATTTCGCTCAAGCCGTAAATATTGGTTGCTGTGACGTCGAGCCCGGCCTCTACTTCAGCACGGATTTTCTCTGACCAGGGTTCCGCTCCCAAAATGGCAAACTGCACAGCTAACTCAGCCGGATCAATGCCCCTTTTTTGAATCTCGCCCGCTAAGGTAAGCGCATAAGAAGGGGTGCAGCAGATGACCTCCGGAGCAAAATCCTGCAGCAATAAAATCTGACGATCCGTCATGCCTCCGGAAACCGGTATGACCGACATGCCCAACAACTCGCCCCCTCCATGCATTCCAAGTCCCCCTGTAAAGAGACCGTATCCATAGGCATTGTGAAGTTTCATGCCGGGCTGCGCACCTCCTGCTACCAGCGACCGGGCTACGACTTCGTTAAAAATGTCGAGGTCAGCACGGGTATAGCCTACCACGGTAGGTTTCCCCGTGGTTCCACTTGAGGCGTGGATTCGGAGCACCTCTTCTTTGGGTACTGCAAACATCCCAAATGGATATTGATCTCGCAGGTCGTTTTTGCGCGTAAAGGGCAGTAGGGGCAAATCGGCTACCCCCCTAATATTTTCGGGCCTGACGCCTGCCTGATCCCACTGATTGCGGTAAAATGGGATCTGATTATACTGATAAGCAACTAATTTTCTCAGTCGCTCATCTTGCAGGTTTCTTAGTTTTGGCAGCGGGAGACATTCTATTTCTTGATTGAAAAACATAGAGAGAGTCCTTTCTTAATCAACTGATAAACAGACGAATCGGATGGGGATTTTCCTTATTTGTAACTGGTTAGCAGCCTGCTATAGCCGGATTCCGATCCGGCTAGTCATTGGCTTCGCTTTGGCGAATAGGATTGGCAGATCGGAATCCGCCAATAGCCCTTGCAGGGCTAAGTAGTTTTCCCTATTTATTAATAATCTCAAATTCTACCCGCCGGTTTTTCTGGCGCCCTGCTGCTGTATTGTTCGTCGCAATGGGACGGTGCAAACCAAACCCTTTCACTTTCATTCGCCAATCCGGAATTCCGTGATCCAGGAGATACTTTTTAACCGCCCGGGCCCGACGCAACGAAAGTTCCATTTTCTGCTCACGATTACCCGTATTG
>CAYGTH010000606.1:1420-4539 GCA_964352745.1 uncultured Bacteroidia bacterium | reverse complement strand
TTACTCCTCCTGCATACCAATATGGAAGCGGGGCATAGCGGAGCATCCGGCCGTTTTCAGGCATACCACGAAGTAGCAATGGAATATGCCTTTATGCTGGATCTGGCAGAGGAGAGCGCGAGAGATTGAGAAAGCGAGATGTCGGGAGTTGGGAATAGATTTCCAGTAGCCCCAGGCTCTCGAATTTCCTTTACTCGCTTGTTATCCATTCCTCTGGATCGACGAAGGTATCGGGAATCTGATAGATGAGAAAATTGAGGAGGGTTTCTCCATTTCTAACATCTGTGCGAACAGTGCCGATAAGGGTTTCGGCATCGACAAGGTCTCCTATTTGGAGGTCTGTATATTCGAGATTGGCATAAACACTGCGAAAAGGGCCGTGCTCCAAAATGACCATCAGGCCACTCATGGGAATGCGTTGTACCCCCGTTACTTTGCCGGTATGGACGGCGCGAACCACTTGCCCCTGAGGTGTGCGGATATAAATGCCGTCATTCTCAATTCGGTTGCCGTAGGGGTCTTCTGTGATTCCAAATTTTCCGACGATAATGCCTGCGTCCGTAGGAACGGGCCAGGGGAGTTTTCCTTCCAATTCCTCAAATGCCATTCCGGAAGCATTGATGGGCATGCTGACTTTGGTACCAAATTGCGAGTCCATATTCCCAATCAACTGCTTCAACTCTGTGCGTTGTTGGTTGATGAGGGTTCGATAGCCTTTTTCTTCGATCTTCAATTCGTCAAATGCCTTGGCTTGTTCAGCTTTGTCTTGCTTGAGTCGATTAGCTTCCCGACTTTTATTACCCACTAGGCGTTTTTTCTCCTGGATTTGTTGGCCGAGTTCCTTGGATTTTTCTTCCAATACCAGTTGTTTCACCTTGATTTGTTCCACCTGCCGTTTCCGAAATTGGCTGAACTGTCTGAAATAGACTCCCCGGTAGTAGGCCTCGGATAGATTCTCCGCACTGAGAACGGAAAGCCAAAAATTATCTGAATTGATAGACCGGTAGGTCATATTGGCTGTGCGGGCATATTCCTCTTTGAGATGCTGAATATCGGTTTCCATTGAACAAATCAACTCACTGTTATGGTCGATCTTCTGGTTGGTGCGACCGATATCCCGATTCAAATTGGCCACCAATTGCTCCCGTAGCAAAATTTGTTTGTTGATAATACTGAGCTCAACCAGACTCCGCTCACTTCGGTCCATGGTTTCCGAGAGGAGCCGTTCCGTAAGTGCTAATTGTCGGTTGAGTTTGCCCCGATCCATACTAAGCGAGGCACGGGTTTGTGCCCAGGATACCTGTGCGCATAGAAGTATGCACACAAGCCCAAAAACATATCGCCGATATCGCTTAGTTAGAAATGCGATCATAACTAGCCGGAACATTGAATTTGAATGAAATCTTGTTCGGGTTGACTTCTACTTTGCTGTGATTAAAGCTTACGCCGGTTTCGGTGGGCGCAATTACGGATAAGGCCCCTTTGGTCGCAATCCGACTGGTTCCAGCTTCCTTGAACGCTTCGTATTTGATCAGGGAATGCTGATTCTGTCCCGAATTTTGGGCTTCGATTTCGAGGACCTTATAGATATCGGTATCGATGGTGTATCGAAAATCCATACCTGCTTGTGAGCCCGTGAAAATATGCGGATTTCCCTTTTTCTTTTCTGCTGCCATCTTCTTCGGAATGAGGTAGAGATTGCCCAGAATCAAATCCTGGAGTGCGCCAAAATTCCCCTCAAGACCTGTGTATTGTTCTGCGAGTGAAAAATCAGCGACCCGAAGCGAATTATTTAATTTGTCCAGCACAAAAATGGAATCTTGTGTAATCAATACCCGTACCGCCTCGATCCCAAATTTTGACATCCGAATCCAGATCAGGCTGTCTTTGGCAATATTGATCCGGTAACTGGCACCAATACGCATGCCTTGTGCGGGCATCCGAACCTCCGCTCTACCATTGAGCGTAAGTGTCTCAAAATCAGGACGCTCCAAATCCGCATTCGAAAGGGTGTATTTCCATCCTTTTCGGGGTTTGTTACTACTTTGTAAATTTTGATTGGATTTACAGGCTTGTAGCGTGAAAATGGCCACAATCGCTATCAGGAAAAGACTTTTGATACGCATAGGTTCTCTGTTTGGAGGTCAAATCTTAATAAAGACTCACATCCTCGCGGTTTATCACAACAAAATTCGTGCTAAGGCTTTAGGTACGTAAGGTTTGCAAATTAGAAAATGAAATTCGAGTTTCAACCATGGGATCAAATAGTGTTTTCATTCATATGGAATCCTTGAACTACGATATGGTGTAAAACAATCCCGGCAGTTACAGAAACATTCAGGCTGTGTTTGGTGCCAAATTGTGGGATCTCCAAGGCGACATCGGCGACTTCCGCCACAGATTGACTCACGCCATCGACCTCATGTCCTAATATGATTGCTACCGGCTGATCACCCGGCTGAAATGTATGCAGGGGAATGCTGTTATCTGTCTGCTCAATGCAGGCAATTTGATAGCCTTCGGACTGAAGCGATTGTACGAGCGAAAGGGCATCCGGATGTGATTCCCAGGCTACGCTTTCTTCTGCACCGATAGCAGTTTTGCGAATCTCCCGATGTGGAGGTTTGGGCGTAATGCCGCACAGGTATAATTTTTCGATCCGGAAGGCATCCGAACTCCGAAACACCGAGCCTACGTTGTGCATACTCCGGACATTGTCCAGCACGACTACGACCGGATGCTTATCTGCTTCCTGATATTCTGCTATTGAGAGTCGATTGAGTTCTTCTAGTTTGAGTTTTCGCATAGGAATTGGCGTTTCATCAGGGGCCTAAGAGGGCTGTTCTGCAAAGGCCGAGTCACTTGGAATAGGGGCTTTCCTCCCCCTGTGCGTGGGGGGAGGAGACCTTAGAAATTTTCGATTGAGGTGAATTTAATCTAATGATTCCCACCCAGGCGAGTCGGCGATGCAGAAGCCATCGGGAACAGGGGCGGCGCGTGCGGCTGGTATTGGCTTCTGCGCTTTTTGCCCTACTTTTTATAAAAAAGTAGGAAGAAGCCTTAGAATGAGATAGGAACCCCAAAGCGTAATGGGGTGAATAATTGTCTACACATCTGGG
>CAYGTH010000606.1:0-1410 GCA_964352745.1 uncultured Bacteroidia bacterium | reverse complement strand
CAAGATTTTGAGTGGATATTTTTTTTGTTCATCTATTAAAGAGAAGGGAAATGGTAGAAAACGGAAATACCCAAAAGCGTAATTGGGTGAATAATTATCCGCACATCTGGGTTCCATATACCAAAATTAGAAATTCAAAACCAGCCTGAATACACTCAGCAAAATCTATTACTAAGGGCATAACTACGAAGCTTGCCCCACAAACGCAACGAGCGCCCGCGCACAACGCTTCCCATCTATTGCCGCTGACATAATACCCCCTGCATATCCGGCACCTTCTCCGCAAGGAAAAAGACCTGCTACCTGGGGATGCATCAGGCTTGTCTGGTCCCGGGGAATCCGTACAGGCGAAGAGGTCCGTGATTCGACCCCTACTACCACTGCCTCCCGACTCAGGTAGCCCCGCATGCGTTGTCCAAAAAACTTGAATCCTTCCCGCAGTCGGGTGCTGATCATTTTGGGCAGAATCGCATTCAGGTCGCCGGGTACGATGCCGGGTAAATAGGAAACGCCCGGCAAGTCCTGTGAAATCTTGCCTGCTACAAAATCTGTGAGTCGAAGGGCAGGGGCTACCTGTTTGCCTCCGCCTGCTGTGAAAGCAGCTTGTTCGACCTTGCTTTGATATTCGACGCCTACCAGCGGGGAGTCAGACCCATTTGAATAGTCTGTTACCTCCATTTCTACGACCATGCCTGAATTGGCAAATCCGGTATTGCGCATTGAAGGCGACCATCCATTGACGACCACTTCATCATTCGCCGTAGCTGCCGGGCAGATAATTCCTCCCGGACACATACAAAAAGAGTACACCCCTTTTTGCCGAACCTGATGCACCAGGGAGTAGGAGGCTGTCGGTAAATGCTCTGGCTTTACCTCGCTGTGATATTGAATATGATCGATCAGTTCCTGTGGATGCTCGACCCGAAGGCCCAGGGCAAAGGGCTTGGCTTCTATGGCAATCTGCTCCTGATGTAGGAGCCTGAAAATATCCCGTGCAGAGTGGCCCGTTGCCAAAATCAGGGTGTTCGTAGCCATTGTCTCCGATTCATTCAGGACGACACTATGGACCTTGCCTGCTTGCACATTCAAGCCTGTGAGCTTCGTATCAAATCGAAATACGCCGCCGCATTCGATGATGGTTTCCCGCATTTGCTGAATGATTGCCGGGAGTTTGTTGGTGCCAATGTGTGGATGGGCATCAATCAAAATTTCGCGCGTCGCGCCAAAATGAACAAGAGTCTCCAGCACCTCCCGCGTATCGCCGCGCTTGGTAGAGCGGGTATAGAGTTTTCCGTCCGAGAAAGTCCCAGCACCGCCTTCGCCAAAGCAATAATTGCTTTCGGGATTTACGATGCCCTCCTTAGTGATCCTTGCCAAATCCCTTCGTCTTTCCCGCACGGCTTTTCCCCG
>CAYGTH010000605.1:0-4547 GCA_964352745.1 uncultured Bacteroidia bacterium | reverse complement strand
CTATATTTCTGCTGGTGCAGGCGGCATTGCCGTAGGTGTCCACACCACTCAATTTGACATCCGAAATCCGGAAAAACCGCTGTATGAGCAAGTACTCAGGCTCGCCGCTGAAGAGGTAGATCGCGCTAATTTGGCTCGCCCCTTTCTCAAAATTGCGGGCGTGAGTGGCACGACCCCCGAAGCCGTAGCCGAAGCCGAAATTGCAAAAAAATCAGGCTATGACATGGTCTTAGTGAGTTCCAATGGCCTGGGAAACTGGGAAGAGTGGGCTTTACTGGAACGGGCACGCGCCATTGGGGAGGTGATGCCCTTGTTTGGGTTTTATCTCCAACCGGCAGTAGGCGGGCGCGTTCTGAGCCTGGATTTCTGGCGGCAATTCGCAGAAATTCCCACTGTACAAGCCATCAAAATTGCCCCTTTTAATCGATATCAGACGCTGGAAGTTGTGCGTGGAATCTGCCAAAGTGGGCGGGCAGACGAGATCGCCCTGTACACTGGCAATGATGATAATATCATTCTGGATTTACTCACGACCTATCAGGTTAAGGTCAAGGGTGCAGTCGTCGAAAAGCAAATCGTAGGCGGGCTCCTGGGCCACTGGGCCGTATGGACCCGAACAGCAGTGGATCATTTTCAACGAATCAAATCGCTGCGCGAAAACCGGGGAGCCATTCCTCCACAAATGCTGACCCTCAACATTGCCATTACGGATGCAAATGCCGCTTTTTTTGATGCCAGTAATGGTTTCAAAGGCTGTATCGCCGGACTTCACGAAGTCCTCCGCCGACAAGGCCTGATAGAAGGTCTATGGTGTCTCGATCCGGAAGAAGGTCTTTCTCCTGGCCAACTGGAAGAAATTGACCGGGTTTACACCGATTATCCGGATTTGAACGATGATTCATTTGTGGAACGGAATCTGGGGAAATGGTTAACTGATTAAGTCCTCATCTCAAATGGTTATGATTTACAGACGCATGCAATCCTTTCTATTCATACGCTGGAGCCTTTTGTGCCTGTTGCCCCTCCTGTGTGCATGTACACAGGAAATTTCCGGCCAGTCTTCCCCAATTGAAGAGGTTAGCCGAACATTTGATCCGGTAGCCATGCTACCTTTATTAGTCAAAGATTCCAGTGTTTATGACTATTTCCAGGTAAATTCAGGCGGCATTACTTTTTTTGCCAGTCCGGAAGACAAGCTATCCGGGATTGTCGAAGCGCACATCTATCCCGATGAATACGAATGGATCACAAAGCTTTATACCCAATTGCCGATGGATAGTATTGTTTCCATTTATCAGCAAAAAGGAAACAACCGACTTAAGATTGCCCATCAGGTGACCGGCGCAACTGCTTTTCAGTCTATCGGGGATCCGGATCGCCCCTTAAGCGGCCTACGGGTTGCCCTTGATCCGGGACATTTTGCGGGGGATATGGAATTGGCAGAACTGGAAGGGAAATACATGAAAATGCATCCCAGTTCCCAAACCGGAAACGAATCCATTGCGTTCAACGAAGCCAATCTCAGTTTGGCCACGGCTTATTTGATTCGGGATGAACTCAAATCGCTTGGCGCAACCGTCCTGTTGAGCCGGGAAACACCGGGACAGGGCGTACGGGATATTAATTATGCAGACTGGCGGGATTATGAAGCCGAGGCCACCTTAATGGCCGAAGTAGCTGCTGGCCGCATCGACAGCGCCGACCTGGACTGGTGGGATAACAAAGCAGATGAAAAAGCCTGGTGCAAGCGGGTATTCAATGCGGTAGACCTGCGCTTGCGATCAGAGAAAATCAATGCTTTCCAACCTCATGTAACCCTGATCATTCACTATAATATCGATTCTCCTAATTGGGAACTCCGCGACAAAGACGGCTTTTTCACACCAACTGAAGAAAATTACCTTATGGCCTTTACGCCCGGGAGTTTTATGGCAGGAGAACTCGAAGACGTAGAATCTCGTGTCGCCTTTTTACGGCAATTATTAAGCACAGACATTCCGGAATCGATCAGGCTCAGTGATGCCTTTGTACAGGCCTCCGTCCGCTATACCGGCGTACCCATCATTGCGGAACCCAACGAAATGCCCTACCTGAACAATGGTTCAATTCTGACGGAAAAGCCGGGGGTATATGCGCGTAATCTGGCGCTTACCCGCCTGATCGCAGGGCCAATTTGTTATGGAGAAAGTCTGTGTCAGGATAATACACGCGAAGCACGTGCCTTGAATCAACGCGATTTTTCGATTGCAGGAATCATGGCTCCCAATCGGATCAAAGAGGTGGCAAAAGCGTATGTGGAAGCAGTGAAGGAGTGGGCGGGTGAATAGGCGGTCGCTATCGGTAAATATCTTTGCGATGCCCAATCGCAATAACGGTAATGATCAACCTACCATCATTGATTTCATAAATGATTCGATAATTTCCTTTACGAATTCGATATGCATTTCTCCCCTTTAATTTTTTACAGCCAGATGGGCGGGGATTGCTTCCCAATTCAAAGATAGCTTGAATTAGTGTGTCTGCAACCGGAGTTGACAACTTATCGAGTTGTTTTTGAGCAGTTTTGGTGATAAGTATCGTGTACTCACTCATCTTTCTTACCTGCTCGGCTTCGGACATATTGATCAAAAGAAATTGATTCTTCGCCAAGCGTTTTCACTTCATCATACAATCGAATATCTTCCAATTCTTCGATTGAATCCATCATTTCGTTGTACACCGAAATAGGCAAAAAAACCCCAATTTTGTTGCCTTGCTCATCTATCAAGAATTGTTCTTTCAACGCTGCCATATTCGCATATTAATTTTCCTATATTCAATCTACGGAAATTAATTCAATTTGATCCCTCATAAAAGGCCCGCACATCTTTCGTCATTTGTTCCAAAGAAGGCTTGTGGATATACATCATGTGGCCCGCTTCGTAGTATTTCAGCTGAATATTGTTGCGCAAGGCAGGATCGAGAAACATGTGATCGACCGTATATTCTGTGGCAAAAAATGGCGTGGCCAGGTCATAATAGCCATTACAAATCAGGACTTTGAGGGAAGGATTTTTGCTCATCGATTTGCGCAGGGTTTCGGAGACATTCAAATATCTGTTTTGCACATTTTTATAGCTCCAGGGCTGCACGCGTCCCGTCAGAATTTCATAGGGCAATTCGCTGGTAAACTTCAGTTCCCGGCGAATGTAATCGTTGATCGCCATGCTATAAGGCCCGCTGATTGCACCCTCCAGACTGGGATCAAACTCGAAGCTTTCCCCCGCCCGGTCATAGTCCACCGCTTTGATTCGGCTATCGAGACGTCCTACCGTTTCTCCTTTTTCCCGCAGTAGCTCCTTGGTAAATCGAAAAATATTAATTCGCAAGTGCGTCTGCTCGATATATGCTTTGGATAGCCCGGTGTAGCGATGGAGTTTATCAATGACCATTTCTTTTACTTCGGGAGAAAGCTGGTCGCCCTTCATCAGTGCAAAAGCGTATTCACCGTAAGCAAAGTTTTTGACTTCGGTAAGTAAGTCAGGCAGACTGGTAAAGGCCGGATCCAACTTACCGTGATACCAGGCGGTTGCGGCATAGGTAGGCAAAAACATCGCATAGGGCAGCTCATTTCCCCGATGAAACCGGATGGTCTGAAAATTGGTTACGGCTGAGATCATAACGATCCCATTTAGGTACATACCATATCGATCCTGCAAATGCCCCGAGAGGCCCGCTGCCCGGGTTGTTCCATAGCTTTCACCGGCGAGGTATTTTGGCGAATTCCAGCGTTCGTATTTACTCGTGTAATTGTAAATGAATTGCCCTACGGATCGGATGTCTTCCGTGTATCCCAAAAATTCTTTTTTATCGACGCCTTCGGCTGGTCGGCTATACCCCGTCATAACCGGATCGATGAATACCAGGTCGGTCTGATCCAGCCAGGAAAATTCATTATCTACATATTCGTAGGGGGGCTCTGTTGCTTCTCCCTCATCTGTCATGACAATTCGCTTTGGCCCCAGTGCGCCCATGTGTAGCCAGACAGAAGACGAGCCGGGCCCGCCATTAAAAGAAAAAGTGATCGGGCGATTGGCAGGATCTGTTACGCCATTTTTAGAGTAGGCCATAAAAAACACATACGCCCGAGGCTTTCCCGGCTCGCTTTTAAGAATCATATACCCCGCAGTAGCAGTATAATTAATCTGCTCTCCCCCTATTTCAATACTATGCTGCGTAACCGAAATCGGGTTATTCACTCCCGGAAGCCCATCATCTGCCTTACCGGGCTGCGCCACAAGCTGAGAATAGGTAATCGCAAAAAATAGAATAAGGAAGACCAATACAGTACTTTTGGGATTTATCATTTGTTTGGGGAATTTGTTTGAATTCTTCGTGGCATTTTAATTGATTGATACGCGACCCCTCAAATATCCAGCAAAAATGACAAAAATACATATCCCCCTCCAAATTCTCCTGGTCCTGATGACGGGTATATTCGGAGGATGTACCGAGTCTCATAAAACTCATCCCGATTCACGCCCTACCCAGGTACTTGTGATTGGGGG
>CAYGTH010000604.1:0-4553 GCA_964352745.1 uncultured Bacteroidia bacterium | reverse complement strand
AGAAAATTGAGGAATAATATTAAATCGTGAATAAGTCGAAAGGTCTTCTTCGGGGGCAAACCCAAATAATTGACGGGCCGCGTCATTACATCCAATAAGTTTTTCCTGCTCGTAATTATAAATTAAAACCCCATCAAACATATTCTCATAGAGCATTTGATAGGCGATTCTCGTTTTTTTAAGAATCTGTTCCGTTTCAATTTTTTCGGTGACATCATTACAGATCAATAGTACATCTCCGGGTTCACCTGTTTCCTGATAGATCAACCGCGCTATTCCTTCTATGTAGATCGTCTTGCCCTCTTTGGTATATGCCTTTACATTTTCCTTTACGATTTCCCGCTTGCCGGAATACAAGTCCGAGATTGCGATTAATACGGCAGGGTGAAACTCGGGATCCACAAATTCCAGGATATTTCGTCCAATTGTTTCCTGGGGTTCATACCCAAATATTTCCTCATTTCGGGGAGATACGTATAATTGAATCCCTTCCGAATTAAACTGGACAATGCCGGAAGGAGAAGCTTCTACTAGATTCTTATAGAGTAACTCTGATGCTTTTAGCCTTTTCTCCGCATTGATTTGTTCGGTAACATCATTAAAAATCATCATGATCCGATCTGGTGTTCCCGCCGAATCATATACAAGTGCTGCTTTACAGTCAATATAAAAAGAGCTTCCATCATTTCGTTTGGCCAGGAATCTGTCTTCCACAGGCCCTTGCCCCTGCATCAGTCGGTACATGTACATTTGTGCCCGCTGTTGCTCATCGGGATGGAGCGATTCCATCAGACTCCTACCAAATACTTCCTCCGGACTTGATCCGAAAATAGCATAGGATTGGGGGGAAATGTAAATAAGGTTTCCTGCTAAGTCCGAGATGGAAATGCCACTGGGCGAGTACTCAATCAGTTGCTTGTACCGGGATTCCGAATCCCTCAGCGCCTGCTCCGCTTCTTTTGTGGGAGAGATATCTTTGATCATTAACAAGATCTCATTGTTATCCTCCAGGTTCGGGATGTAGGTTGCTTCTGCTGTAAAGAGAGATTCTCGATCCTTCTTAAGCAGATCTGTTTCAAATCGAAGTGATTTTCCGGTTGCTGCAATCTCATCCAGAATTTCCAGCGGAGAACCGGATACGTCATCGGGCCTCAGTAAGGGAATCAAAAGCTGCGCATGAGTGAGCATTTCCTCAGATTTCAGGTCAAATATTGCACAGGCTTCGCGATTACAATCAACAAATATTTGGAGAGATCGGTCGTAGACAAGCAAGCCGTCAAGCGAATTCTCAAATAAGGAGCGGAATCGCTTTTCACTCACTTTCAACTTCTCTTCTGCCAATACTCGGGTTGTTACCTCCCGAAAACTCCATACCCGGCCAATCACCTCGCCATCGAGTTGGTGGGGCTGAGAATACCGCTCCAGAATTCTACCATCTTTGAATCGTAAGGTGTCATAGCTGATGGCTTTCTCATCTGCGTAAAGTTCTCTTACCTTACTGAGAAATAGGTCCGGCTGTTCTAATTTATCCAGGACCGCGGCTATTACCTCTTCACTTTTCTGATCCTTAATGATGGCACTATCGAGTCCCCATATATCAATAAACCGTTGATTGTACTGGGTATAATTGCCTCCTATATCCACGACCAGGATACCATCTCCTGTACTTTCCAGTGTCGCTTGTAAGAGGGAATACGAAGTATTTAAGGCGTGTTGGCTGGATTGCAGGTGCTGATATTGTTGGGAAATTCCTTGCTGGAACTCTCGGATGTGTTTATGGTAAAAATAAAGGGTATAGGCGATCATGAACATAGTAACCGCCCCAACAATTGCTTCCAGTTCGGGTTGAGAGCCAGTAGTACCGGATGCGAGGTTAAGGTCTGTGAGGTGAAAATACCAGGCAAGAGAAACCAAAGCCAGTAGTAAATTTATCACTTGCCAACGGACTGAATTAATCAGGTAAGTATTGACAATGAACACGGTAATAATACTCAATGCCATCAGGTAAATACCCGGAAGGCAATAAACCAACGCCAGCAGTACGGTATACCCTGATATAACAATTCCTTTTTCGATGAACTGGAGCGGGAGTCGTTTTATTCCTAAAAATACGATCAGGTTAAAAATCTGGAGGAGGATCAGACACAAGAATAAATCCAATCGTTTTATAAAAATGGCATAGCCAATAATGGGAATGAATAAAATTAATATACCTAAACTTAACTGTTGGATAAATTCTCGCTGATAAGCTTTTAACAAACCTTCTGTAGGCTGTACCGTTAGCTGGGATGCTCTCTGGGAGAGGTACCAGGTGATCCCTGCTGCAAAACCTGCCAGGATGAGGGAGAAAGTGAGGAACCACATCAGGTTTGCACCATTCACTGTTTGGGATTGGGCTTTCAGGATATTAACAGGAAAAAACAGTAAACAGAAAATAAGCAAACGGAAAGCAGACAACCGAAAAAAGTCAGCAGATCTTTGCATGGGAATATATTACCTGGCCAGCATGCGAAACGTGAGTTGAAGACGACAATATCCCTACAAAAAACGTGTCAAGTAAATCGAATGGTCTACAATTCTTGGGAATTAAGGGAGCTCAGGTAAGAAATATTGAATAATGGTTTAATATTTGGGATGCAAAAACTCCGAAACAGGGATAATTCATCTGCTTCGGAGTTTTTACTACGGAATAATAATATGGCTTACCGCATCAGGGTAATGTTGCCTGTATAGGCTTTTTCACCTATTTCCAGCTGATAAAAGTACACGCCTTCTTTTGCCTGTCCTCCATCCCATCCATCATTCGGATTCTGGCTGATGAAATGCTCTTTCCCCCAGCGGTCAAATATTTTCAGGTAGAAATCATCCTTCCCGTTATACATGACCTCAAAAGAGTCATTGATTCCATCTCCATTAGGCGTTACGATATTCGGGATGAGCAGTCCGGGCTCAATTACATCAAACATGCCATAGGCTACAGAGCTCACACATCCATTTTCGTCAGTTACTGTGAGGGTTACTTCGTAAGAACCGGGATCATTGTAGGTATGTACAGGATTTGCATCGGCAGATGTTTTGCCATCACCAAAGTCCCAGAACCAATTCACAGCTCCTGCTGCCAGGCTGGTAAACCGAACAACTGCAGCTGGCAGGGGTTGCGCAACTCCCGGCCCAGGATCTGAACCAAAGTCCGCAAAGGCTCCGTCAGTAGTCGTAACCGTAGTACTGGTTATGCTGCTTTCACATCCTCCCTCGCCTACAACTGTCAGGGTTACCGGGTAGGTACCTGCTTCACTATACACATAGGTTGGGTTCGCTTCATTGTTAATCGCACTTCCGTCTCCGAAATCCCAGCGGAATGCAACGGCACCCGGGCTGTTTTCCAGGAAGCTGACTTCCAATCCTTCACACCCACTGGCCTGGCTGGCAAAATAAGCAGCCTCCGGGGTGGTGTTTACGATTACGGTGTACATCGCTGTATCCTCACACACTCCTTCTTTCACCACGAGGGTATAGGTAGTTGTGGTATCGGGTGTAGCAACTGGGTTTTGGGCTTTCGCATTATCCAAGCCAGCTGCCGGAGTCCATTCAAAGGTCGCATTGCCTAGTCCTCCTGTACCATAGAGTTGGGTAGCTTCTCCCTTACAAATCCTACTGGTATCAGCGGTGATACCTGCTTCGACTTCAGGAGCGACCGTTACAACCACCCGGTCAGTAGTTGGGCAATCACCTGCAATACTCGCCTCTACGGTATAGATCGTCGTGCTCTTGGGGCTGACAAATACATTAGGCAAATTATTACTGCCATTCACAGCATTTTGAGGCAGCCAGCGATACGTAACCGGATTAGCCGGTGCGGTGGTGGTAAAGCTATGGGTGGCTTTTAATTCAATTTCACTGCCTTCGCAGATTACGGTGTCGATGCTGAGCGCTTCTACAATCGGAGTAGACTCAACTGTAACGAGCACCTGCGCTACATCAGAACCACATCCATGCTCAGAAGTAGCAAATACTTCATACAAGGTAGTGGATTCCGGACTGGCAAGCGGTTGTCCTTTGGTCGGATCATCCAATCCGGCAGCCGGTGTCCAGGTATAGTTGTATTGAGCGCCATTCGGATCACCAGCGGCTCTGCCGTCCAATACCACACTGTCTCCCAGACAAATTGTTTTGTCATCTCCCGGAGATAGGGTAGGCTTGGTATCGACAACCACTTTTACAGAATCTGCATAGCTATCACAACCCTGAGCCGTAACGACCAGGAAGAAGGTGGTAGTCGCCGGAGGACTTACCCGAGGTGTTGCAGAAGAAGGATCGTCTATATAGTTAGGCGTCGGAGTCCAGGCGTATGTGTATTGCCCGTTTGCACTATTTCCAAATCCTTGTAAGCGAATGGTATCTCCCAGGCACATCGCAGTATCGGAACCTGCATTTGCGATTGGCAGGTCTAACACATGGACCGTAACTGTGCTGAGGGTATCGAGCGTATTGGGTTCACTTGAACAGCCATTGATCGAGTTTCCAATCAGCGTGTAGATCGTTGTGGTATCAGT
>CAYGTH010000603.1:0-4577 GCA_964352745.1 uncultured Bacteroidia bacterium | reverse complement strand
GGTGAGTATCAATAGAGAGGAAAACAAAGAGAAATGGTTGAAAGCACTTCATGCAAAGAGCCTCTTCTCCCCCACTGCTGAGCAGTATCTGAAAGATAACTTCCAGCGATACACGGCAAAGCAACTCGCCACCCAGTTAGGATTTACTGAGCGACAGATCAAGAATCGGCTCTTTGCATTAGGATGTAGTTCAGTCAAGGCAAAGCAGGTTCCCAAACAGAAAAACAATACTCCCACAGCAACTCCCCGTAAAGGTCCAGGTCGTAAGCCATACAAAGCTCTGTCAGCCGATCAACTGAAATATGTTCATGAGCATTTTCAAACCCTGCGCCTGAAAGATATTGCCAATCACATAGGTATTTCCGTTTCGACACTCCGGAAAATAGCCGATGAGCAAGGGCTAAAAAAAACGGGACGGGTAAGGATCGTAAAGATCGGCGGGAAAAAGGTATCCAAATCAAACGCTCCTACCATTACCCAGTCTGTTCGCCGCAAAAAGGCAGGGCGGCCTCGCACCAGGCCCATCGCTAAAAAGAATCAAATCCGATTTGAGTATGATCCAGCCCTACCCGGAAACTACCAGCAGCAGTTGATGGCCTGGGCAGGAAATCAGGGCGTGCGAGAGATATCGCGTCGGCGGATATGCCAGGATCACAACATCAGAGAAGCAGATTTATCATGAAAAACTTCATCCTGTTTACCTACGAATTTGAGTATCCGCGTGGGGGAATGAGAGACTTCCACGGGGCATACGCCAGCCTAAACCAGGCGAAGCGCGCAGCAGCAGCGTGGCAAGGAGATAACGACGAAGCCGACTGGCACGTCTTACATCTGCCTTCCAGGAGAGTGCACTGGTCAGATGGTACCTATACCCCTTTAAAATCATTAACCACCATACAATGCAAGTAGATTTCTTCATAGCAACATATAAGCACATCAGAACTGTGCAGGATTACATTGTTGCAGTGTGTCGATTGATTGATGATGATTTCAACTATCACTCATACATCTATCCAATCGTAAGTGAATTCCCAGGTCGAAAGGATCAATTAAGGGAAATGCTTTTGTACCGGGCCGTTTATCACGATTGCTCAAAGTTTGATGATAACGAGATTTATGGATATGAGGATATTATCCTAAAGGGTGAGGCAACAGAAGAATTTAAGAAAGCGGTTTCGTGTCATTATGAGAAGAATGACCATCACCCGGAGCACTTCGAAAACTGGCTTACGGAAATGTCTGGCGACGCTGTTTTGGAAATGCTTTGTGATTGGATATCAGCATCTGAAAGGTCTGGGATTTATAATAGTCCATTTGATTTTCTTCCGATAGCCCAGAAGAGGTTTGGTATTACTAAGAATATGATAACTGATATTAGAAATTTGTACGAAGTTTTAGGAGTAGAGTAAACCACCCGATTACGGGTTCAACGATACGCAACGAAGGCAAGGGCAGGAGGAAATGCCTTCCCTCAATCAGCTTGAAGATTGTTTGCCACAAGGGAGGGGCGTGAAGCAAGAATATACAGCCCCGTCATTTTAACCACCCCATGATATGATAATAACAATAGGCAAATACATACCTGGTGTTGAAAATATTATCAATATAAAGGTATATGGGTGGGGGATATTCAAGATTGAAGTATGTCGATATTCACAAGCAAGAACCGGAACCAACAAAGCCTTTCCAGATAGGGATTCGACACCACCCCCACCATCAAAGCCAATGAACAAATAACCACACTACTATGAAAAATTGGAAGTGTTTTTTTCGGCTTATATGGCCATTCATGAAACATGGTGGCAAAATGGTATGGGCTTGGATGAGTCCTGTATCCGCTTACAAAATAACGTTCAAAAATAGAAAATAATCACGCTATGGCAACAATAAATATCACCTGCAATTGTGGCGTAACGACTGAAGTGCCTCGAACAAATGAGATACCAAGCTCAGCGATCTCAATGGGCTGTAACTGGTGCCCTGCTTGCGAGAATACAGCGGAAGAGTATTATGAGGAATGGTATAATTACCCTGAGCCAGGGGAGAAAAAAGAACCCATTCCGATTGCAGACAATCAGCTTTGCCTACCTTTTGAAATTGAGTTTATCAATGATAGAGTTTTAGTTAAATAACCATTAGAACCATGACAGAACAAATCGAACCGGGCTTTGCGGCCTGGGTAATTATCCAACAAATGGGCCATGTAGAATTGGCTGGCTATGTACAGGAAGAGCTCGTCGCGGGAGAGCAAATGCTCCGGCTAGACATTCCTGAAGTGGCTGTCGAAAACTGTGTAACTCCTATACCCGCATTTACAAAGTATGTCCATCCTAAGAGTCTCTATGGGATGACCATCGTCAATGAGGATTACGCCCGCCACTATGCGCAAGAGTTGAAAACACAACCCGTGCAAGGATTTCAACATTCGAAGATCGTCAACGCGATGGCTGAGGAGGCTTTCAAAAAACTCACCTTGCCACAAGTTACGCAGATGGCTGAGGCCCTGGTGGAAAAAGGCATATTGGTTGCTCCGGAAGCATTGCCGAATACAATGGCCCAGGAATCTTTTTATGAAGAATGAAAAAAGCCCGATTCATGAAAATGAGTCGGGCAAAATTAACCACGATTAGCTATGCCTAAAAATTTGATATACGTAGCCTGGGATGAGGAAAAGTTCATAACAGTTGAGGGAGATGGTCGATACCATGGCGCGCTCATACGCATCTGTAATCCGCTTGAAGAAGCGGATACCCTTACACAAAGCTTGAATCAAGTTCTTGCGAAAGAAAAGTAGATTGTATTACAAAATTAAACACGCTATGGCATTTGCACAAATATATATATGCCCGGATCACGGCGAGACGATAAGTGTTTCAACGCATGACCAAATCGACTGTCAAAGCGATGAAGTTTACTCTATTGCAACATGTAGTATCTGTAATAAACAGGTAGTACCCAAGACAATGAAAAATCCAATTGGGGAGACTATCCTATGCTGGAGAGTACTTACTTCAGAAGAAATAGCCGCAGACATGGGATACTATGACGATCCAGATACTTGGATACACGACGATCAATCATAAAACAATCCCCGACATGCTGTGCTCAGGAATATATGTTATGCTGCCCGAAATCTCGGGCCCGTCTTTTATAGGCCGGGACAATTTGTTTAAAGGAAATATTGCCGGTAGTCTTCGGCTTACAATTGAGTACGAGGATGGACATGCGGATGTATATGAGAGTCTTACTGCAAATCAAGTCGGAGAGGAAATTGGGAAGAGGATATTCAAGGAACTCTTTGCAGGAAGGACAATAAAAGTTTACTAATCCCAATCCCCCATTTGAAATCCCCACACAGTCCTATCCTTTCCGGGTAGGACTTTTTTTATTGTGTAAAATTTAATTAGGTTAATGGAGAAAATTTGGGCCTTTTTTGAAAAATTGCTCGCACCTGTTTTGTTGATGGCCATCGGGGGAATGGTCTTGATGTACGTGAATTTTCACGTAATGGATTATAAATTGAATGAGCTAGTCAGTTGGAAGGCTTCGGGGGAACGCTGCACCAAAGAAGATTGCTCGCTGATGCAGATGCAGATATTCAATTTGGAATCAAAAGTGAAAGATATGCAGTACGAGATCAAGGAATTGAACCAAAAAAAACGATAGATATGAATTCTGCCAAGGTCAAAAATCTGATCCACAATCCCGCAACTGAACACCCCAGAAAGGAAGTCGATCATAACCAGCTAGTCGAAGTGCGGGGCTGGCTGGGATGGCTGTCATGGCTTGGCACGGTAGCATATATCATATTTGACAAGCTGAATTAACCCGCAACGTCCTATCCTGATGCGGTTGGCTTGCCGAAATTGCCAGTATGCATCAGGTCGACATCACGATAAAGGGGAAGCGACATTCTTACCAGGTCGCAGCTGGCTGGCCAGATGTGGGACCGAAGACATGGAAGCGCATCATGCCGCTCATCCTGACAGGAAACGGGGATCCCCAGCGCATACACATTCTCCGCGAATTGCTGCAAAGCAAGCGTGGCAAGCGCATTTCCAAATCCCGATGGAATCTCCTCACACCTGATCACCTCTCAGACATGCTTCACCTGGTGGACTGGCTCTGGGATTCCGGTATGACCTCGCCGATTGTATCACAATTCAAATTCAAAGGCAAGGTGTATGTATTGCCAGCTGACAAGCTGGAAAACATCACCCTGATCGAATATGCCTACGTCGATTTTTGCTACAGCATGTATGTGAGAAATCTCAAACCTGCTGGAAATCCCGATCTCGCATTTGAATACCTGAATAAGATCGTCTGCTATCTGTCACGCCCTGCTGTCAAGGATCGGAATCCAGATGATGCAGATACCTGGAAAGGCGATGCCCGGGAGAAGTTCAATACATTGATATGCGACCGGCGACTGCCCCTGTTTGAATCCCTTCCGGATCATATCCGCGTAGGGGTCCTCCTGTTTTTTGTCGGGTGCAAGCGGCACATACACGTGACCAACAAAGGCACCATCTTCTCCGACACCGAGATAGACGGCAAAGAAGTGATCGGTGCCGAAC
>CAYGTH010000602.1:0-4584 GCA_964352745.1 uncultured Bacteroidia bacterium | reverse complement strand
GTAAGCAGGAACGACAGGACAACCAGCCCAGAAAAATTGAAGTGCTCTTCCTGGGACATGATAGCAAGCACCATGACTCCTATTCCTATCTGCCGATGCTGGCAGGCGCATTGGGAAAAAAGGGGATCAATTTCACCTACACGGAAAACCTAGAGGACCTGAATCCCCAAAAGCTTGCCCGCTTTGATGCATTGATGCTGTATGCGAATCACGATTCGATCACAGCGAGTCAGGAATCTGCATTGCTGAACTTTGTGAAGGAAGGAAATGGCTTTCTGCCGGTTCACTGCGCGAGCTATTGCTTCCGCAATTCGGAGCCAATCGTTTCGCTCATTGGTGCCCAATTCAAATCGCATGAAACCGGCACCTTTACAGCAGAAGTAATAGCGCCGGAAAATTCAATTATGACAGGTTTTACCCCCTTTGAAACCTGGGACGAAACCTATGTGCATGACCTTCACCAGTCAGATAGAACGATCCTGATGGAACGCGTAGAGGGAGACCACAGGGAGCCGTGGACCTGGACCAGGACCATGGGCAAAGGGCGGATGTTTTATACGGCCTATGGACATGATGAGCGCACATGGAGTAACCCCGGTTTTCATGACCTGATGGAGCGAGGAATTCTGTGGGCAGTAGGGGATCGGGTTAAGGGGCTTTGGTCGCAACTCACTTTCCCCAAGGCGGTTTATACAGCCAAGGCCAATATTCCCAATTATGAAAAACGAGACCCTGCACCGCTTTTTCAGGAGCCTTTTTCGCAAGAAGATTCTGAAAAACTCCTGCAGGTACCTCCCGGATTTAAAGCGGAACTATTTGCACAAGAACCCGATGTGATCAATCCCATTGCGATGGCTTGGGATGAGAAAGGCCGACTTTGGGTAGTGGAAACGGTTGATTATCCTAATGAAGTGCGGTCAGAAACCGGCGATGACCGAATCAAGATATGTGAAGACACGGATGGGGATGGTAAGGCTGATAAATTTACAGTCTTTGCAGAGGGGCTCAATATTCCAACCAGTATTGTGTTTGCGCGAGGAGGGATCATCATTTCGATGGCACCCCATTTTGTATTCCTCAAAGACACCGATGGAGATGATAAGGCAGATATCCAGGAAAGTATCATTACGGGTTGGGGGACTTCAGATACACATGCCGGACCGTCCAACCTGACTTATGGTTTTGATAATCAGATATGGGGCACTCTCGGATATTCCGGATTTGAAGGAACCATCGCAGGGAAAGCGCACAAATTTGGCCAGGGATTTTATAGATTTGCCCCGGACGCTTCCTCATTTGAATACCTGACACGTACCAGTAACAACACCTGGGGACTGGGCTTTTCAGAAACATTTGATGTGTTTGGATCGACTGCTAATAATGCCCACAGCTGGCACCTGGCGATCCCTAACCGATATTACGAAGGCGTCGAAGGCCTTGAACCACGGGGCAGTAAAAAGATCGCGGGGTATTATGCCTTTCACCCCATTACTCCCAATTTCCGGCAAGTAGATGTCTTTGGAGGATTCACCGCCGCTGCCGGACATAAACTGTACACGGCTCGGGCTTACCCGCAGGAATACTGGAACCGGATTGCTTTCATTTGTGAACCAACCGGCAATTTGCTGGCGCAGGGGATTCTGGAAAAACAAGGCGCTGGCTTCCAGACCCATGATGGCTGGAACCTGCTTGCCAGTGCGGACGAATGGACCTCGCCGGTGCATGCCGAGGTGGGGCCTGATGGCGCCGTTTGGGTGCTGGATTGGTACAATTTTATCATTCAACACAACCCTACGCCGCGCCCTGATCGTGGAGGCTATCAAGCCGAAAATGGCAAAGGAAATGCCCACATTAATCCGCTTCGAGACCGTACTCATGGACGTATTTATCGGATTGTGCATGAAGATGCTCCGAATTACTCGCCCATCGAGCTAAGTTCGGATGATCCAAAAGGATTAATTCGGGCAATGAGTAGTGATAATCTGTTTTGGCGCATGACAGCTCAGCGCTTGTTGGTGGAGCGCGGTCAGCAAGATGTGCTCCCCAAGCTATATGATCTGGTTGAGCAGAAAAAGAGGGATGCCATCGGCCTCAATGGAGCTGCGGTTCATGCTTTGTGGACCTTGCATGGATTGGGGGCACTTACCGGCAATAACAAAGAGGCGTTGGCGGTGGCAATAGCTGCTCTGAAACACCCTGCTGCTGGGGTTAGAAAAGCAGCGATTCAGGTACTGCCCAAGAATTTTGAAACACAGGAAGCCTTATTGGCCTCAGGAATATTGAATGACGCTGACCTGCATACGCGCCTTGCGGCAGTACTCGCAGCCGCTGAAATCCCGGCTTCCGAGGCAGTTGGAAAGCAGTTATTCGAGCTGAGTAAAACAGAAGAGGTATATGCCGATGAATGGCTTTCACAAGCCGTGTATATTGCCGCAAATCGCCATAGAGCAGGGTTTTTAGCTGCGCTGGAAGCCGAATATCCGAATCCGACTCAAGCATTCTCTCAGGAAAATGCACAGAAATGGGCAACAGTTGGCGCCGAAACGGATACCTGGAAAGAAATGGAACTCCCGAGTCGCTGGGAAGAAGCAGGAGAGCCTGGATTGGATGGTCGGGTCCGGTTTCGCAAAGAAATATCCCTGCCCAATAATCTGGCAGGTAGGGCAGCAAGGCTCCATATCGGCCCTGTAGATGAAAGTGACAAGACCTGGCTCAATGGCGTATTTGTGGGAGCTATTGAGGATAACTCGAGACAAGATCGGGTATATCCCATCCCGGCAGGTGTGCTTGTTGCAGGAAATAATGTCATTGGGATAGAAGTGCGGGACGATGCGTGGGGCGGTGGTATTTATGGGAAGTCGGAGCAAATGTATTTGCAGGTAGGCCGCAAACGGATTCCCTTGAATGGGACCTGGAAATATGAAATCATTGAGCGGTTTAATTTTGCTGAAAATAAGTCTCGCTTTGCTTCTGCAATGGATCTCCATCGGTTATTTTGGGAATACGATAATCGGGCCACTTCTGAGGATGCTGAAGCGCAAGCCAGTGTTCAGGATCCGAACCTCATTCGCCTGGAAATCAAAACTGTCAAAAATGAGATGAAATATACCCCCGAAAAGCTAAGGGTAGAGGCTGGTAAAGCGGTGGAATTGGTTTTTACGAATACGGATTTATTGCAACATAATTTACTGATCATCCAACCCGGCACTCTCGATCGGGTAGGGGCGGCCGCTGACAAGTTGGCGATGGAACCCAGTGGTGCTGAAAAAGCCTATGTGCCTGAAATTTCTGAAGTCTTATACACGACGGGAATGGTTGACCCCAATGAAACTGTCAGCATACGATTTACCGCTCCCTCTAAACCGGGAGACTATCCCTTCGTCTGCACTTTTCCGGGGCATTGGCGGATGATGAATGGAACCTTAACAGTAGTTGCTGCTGAAATATAAGCTGATCAAGCGTTCTGCTGGAAAGAAAACCTTTCGCCCAAAGAACATTGCCAAGTATTCCCCATTCTTGAGCAGGCTGCTCATCGGATAGGCTATGCGCTTCCGGGAATAGGTCTATGAGGGTAACTTGTCCCAACCTGACACAACCTGTCGTATCATAATGGCACGATTTGCCCAATTTGAAATATCGTTTAAATGTGTTAAGTAGTTGATATTCAATGTTTTAGTTAGGGTTGGCACATATGTTGAAACCTTATGTTTGACTTTAGTTCACCCGTATTCAAATTTCCATTCAATATGTTTCGCAATTACCTCATCATCTCCTGGCGGAATCTTATGCGCCATAAGACATTCAGCCTAATCAATATATTGGGGCTTGCTGTGGGAATGGCAGTCTGCCTGATGATTCTGCAATACATTCGCTTTGAGCAGGGCTATGAGTCCTGGCATGAGCATGCGGCAGATATCTATCGCATCACAGTGGATGTGTATGAGGGGCCTGAACTTCAGGTTCAGGATGCGCAGATGTATCGCCCTGCCGGCCCTATGATGGTAGAGCGAATTCCGGAAGTCATTGATTTTGCCCGAATGAATCCTTTTGAAACGGTGGAGTTTCGCAAAGGGGATCAGGCGTTCAAGGAAAACCGGGTTATTCTTGCGGATTCTAGTTGTTTCCGGGTGTTTAGCTACCGGTTTATTGACGGAGATCCGGAAAAGGCCCTGACCGAG
Source organism: uncultured Bacteroidia bacterium (assembly GCA_964352745.1). GTDB lineage: Bacteria > Bacteroidota > Bacteroidia > J057 > J057 > CAYGTH01. Next base: position 406 of record CAYGTH010000602.1, on the reverse strand, counting down.
CCGATGCAAATTGTGCTTACTGAGTCATCCGCTGAGAAGTATTTTGGCAGAACTGATATCGTTGGTGAATTACTTCAGGTGCAGACTTCGGATGAAATTCGGGACCTGGCAATAGTAGGAGTTATCGAAGATATTCCTGCACAAAGTCATTTGAAGTTTGATTTTCTGATGTCGTATGTGACGGGAATTGCGATGGGGTGGAATGTGAATAGCTGGAACCAAAACAACGATTACGTATATGTGCAGGTAAGCCCGGGCACTGATCCCGCTGTATTCCATGAAAAAGTTGCAGCTTTTACCGCTCAGCTTCAAGAAGAAGAACTCCTGAATGAGGAGGCAATTATTGCGCAAGCGATCACAGACATCCACCTTCATTCTCACAAAACCTACGAAAGTGAGCCCAATG
>CAYGTH010000601.1:0-4586 GCA_964352745.1 uncultured Bacteroidia bacterium | reverse complement strand
CCGCGATGCAGGGGAATCCAGCGCCGACATTCGCGAGCGAGTCATCGCTGCCCGGGACCGGCAGCTCGCCCGCTTCAAAGATCATCCCGGACTCTATTCCAATGCTATGATGCATGCCGCGATGGCCCGCAAAATCTGCCAGATCGATAAGCAGGGAGAGATGTTGCTGAAGATCGCGATGAAGAAACTCGATCTTTCTGCACGGGCTTTTGACCGGATTTTGAAGGTCGCCCGGACGATTGCGGATTTGGCGGATAAGCCGGATATTCTGCCGGAACATATTGCCGAGGCGATTCAGTATCGGAGTTTGGATCGGGAGAGCTGGGCGGGGTAGGGGGAATCTTGCATCCATTCCACACAAAATTCGTTATCTTTTGCTATGCTCGGCACAACTTTCACCTGCGCCCTTCAAGGTGGTCATCCTACAATCGTCCAGGTTGAGGTCGCCTTGGTTCGTGGAAATTATGGCTTCACGGTAGTCGGCCTGCCTCATCAATGCCGAGAATATTTTTTCGCTTTTTTGTAACCAGATTGGTAACAAATCCAATCATTTTCGTATAATGAGAATAATTAGTACGCGGGTGATCAAGGAGTTCATTCGTGATCACCCAAACGCCAAACCATCGTTTATGGAATGGATACGAGTAGTGCGAAATGCCAAGTGGGAAAGCCCGGCTGATGTACGGGCGGATTACCCGAGTGCCAGCATCTTATCCGATAACCGGGTTGTGTTCCGTCTTGGGGGCGGTAATTATCGCATGGTGGTAGTCATCCACTATAACCGGGGCATTGTATATATTCGTTTTGTTGGTACGCATGCTGAATACGACAAAATTGATCCTAATACTGTATAGCTATGGAACTGGTAATTTCCCCAATACTGACTGACGAAGATAACGAAAGAGCAATCGAGCGCATTGACGTGATTTGGGATGCTGAGGAAGGTACGCCCGAATACTATGAGCTTGATATATTATCTCTGCTGGTTTCCGAATATGAAAAGAAACGCTACCCCCTTCCAGAGGCCAATCCAGTCGAAATGATCAAATTCCGCATGGAACAAATGGGATATAGCCGGGCGGATCTGGCTCGTCTGGCTTTCAATGGACAACGGAGCAGAGTAACTGAGATTTTGGAAGGAAAGCGAAAGTTAAACCTCGCTATGGTACGCAAGCTTTCTGCAGTCTTGCGAGTCGATCCTAATTTTTTGATTGAAGAGTATTAATCCCGGTTACAAACTCCATATTGATATTGCGATGGAGTATAAAAAAGCAGTCGGTATCTGGATACTTTGACCGGATTTTGAAAGTGGCCCGGACCATTTCGAATCTGGCGGATAAGCCGGATATTTTGCCGGAGCATATCGCTGAGGCGATTCAGTATAGGAGTTTGGATCGGGAGAGTTGGGCGGGGTAGGGGCTAGTTTATGAGGTTCACCCAAATATGATGCATCGAAACTCGCATTCCGATTCTAATATTACTCGATCTAAATACAGCAAAATCATTGGTCATTGGAAATGCGAGTAGCAATTTATCATCCTCATGCCAGGTCACACCCTCAGGATCAGACCGTTCTCCTTTGGCTGGAGAAATCCTTATGAAGTCATCAACCCAATGATTCAATTTCTCTTCCCAGTGGAGAAAATCATGGAGTTGCAAATATCCGATGATGCCAACGTGGTCCAGACCACTACCATGCGTACTGTTTTTAAATCGCTCCACACCACCTGAGTTAATGAACTTGTCCCCCTCGTGCCTGCCGACCAAATATTCTTTCTCGCGGGCATTCCCCAAGTTGGCGAGTCGTTTTGCTTCAAAGGTGAAGATGCGTTGGCGGTCAGTATACGTATGGGCGTGGAATTTGACAGATTGATTGGTAATCACTGAAAAATCTGATCGGGGGCTACTTCCCTTCGTTTCATCTTCCATGTACTCCTTGTCAAAACTAAAAGGCAGTACATGTCTGTTATTCAGAAGCTTTACCAAAGCTTGGGTGAGTCCGTTTTCATTTTCAATTACCCCACCGCGGTTTTCAAGCGCAAACTGAGGCAAGCGATTTTGGACATGACGAAGAATAGCTTCAATAGAAACAATCTTAGGGAGGCCGAAAAGCCCTCCAACGCTATTGTTCAAGATATGCCCAAAATTTGTGGCCATGCTGTTATCAATATCCCTGCGCTACCAAGTCAGCAAAGGTCTCATCTGCATCCCGGATGGCGATGGAGCGCATCCAATAGCGAATCTGATCGGGCTTCACAAGATAAATGAGGTTGTTGTCATAAATGCGCAAGATGCGGTTGATGCGTAAGTGTTGATGAGGCTGATGCGCCAATAGGTTTTCCAGGTGGGCTTCGATTTCTGTTTCTTCTGGAACTTCTATCAAAGGCTGATTCCCATAGCAAAACGGAAAGATGACAAAAGCAGGTACGCGGATAGGGGGCAAGGCTTGAAACTGCTCATAAACAGAGTTGAGAACCTTGCAGTAGGATTGGGCAAATTGGTTGAGGTGCTGGTCAGTGGTCGGCTTCACACTCTCTGAGTTTTCTCCTCTGCGGCGAAAGGAAACCCGATAGTCCAGCACATCATCGATGAGGATTTGCTCAAGTTCGCTTACTGCAAGCATGGACTCATCTTGTGGGAAAGGAAGACTGAGAATGTCATCCATTAATAAAGAAGTTGCCCTACTTACTAAATACCTTGGGCTTAGTGCAGCTGCCCAAAAGGGATAGCCTGAGCTGTCTTTAATCCGATTCTCAATTTCTTTTAATTCTTCTCTTTCATTTACTGGAGCATGAATCCCAATAATTTCGTTTGTGAATGTTAGATAATCATCTCTAAGTTCAACCGGAATACTCCCCTTTGGGACTCCTTCTTTAATCAATAAATGGGGAGGCAAAAATATATTTTTATTTTGTGTAATAGGCCTGTAGAAATATTCATCTTGAAGAAGGGTAATTTTAGTATTATCGATTCCTTCATGTGTAAACCCAAAGGTTGGAAGCATTCTTTTGTTTGTAATGTGTGAACCTGTTTTGTACTTCTTTGTTAATTTATAAAGCTGTTTGGATTCTGAATCAGAGAGACGATCTTTGGAAAGAAGATATTTTAACTTACCTCTTTGACCCGATTTATCACCAACAATAAATCCTTGGGCACAGAACCATTTATCTTCCTTTCGTCTTAATCTTGGTTCTAAAAACTTCCCCAATGTTCTCACGCCTTCCACCCGATCCAATAAATAATGCAGTCGTCCTCCTCCCAGTAGATTAGCCTTCCAAATTAGTCTCTTCTCTAACGCATCTTCATACCTGACCCGGTGAATATCATAAGCATCTAACTCAAAATATATTTTCTCTTTTGTGGCTTGGGTGCGCCGAAAGGTGATGTGAAATAAGTGGTCGGAATCAGGCGGTTTGTTTTTTAGAAAGATAGCCGCAGTTTCCACGGTTGCAGCGCCAAAAAGTACTTGTTCCAATGCGGTGAAATCAAAAATACTGTCTGTTTGAAATCTTTCGAGCAGATGACGACGGAAGTTGATCGAACCTTTGTTATATAATAATGGGCCTGCTTTGATGATGAGGCAAACCTGTCCATCTACCTTCGTAATCCCGGGTGCCTGCTCCAAAAAAAGCAGGGCTATTTGCTGATCCGGAACATTAACCCGCCCCGTTTTCCGGATAGCCTGCTTTTCTATTAGTTGGGCAGCTTGAGTCAATTCAGAGACAAAAGGGGGATTCCCAATCACCAGATCAAAATCCTGGGGAAGGGCTTGGTCAAGTAGTAGTTGGAAGAAGTCCTCCTCAAATAGATTCTTTCCTTTTAGATTTTCGAATTTCAATTCCTCCCAGATTTCTTTGGGGGAAAGCTCGTCACAAAGTGCAAGGGTAAGGCTGAACATGGCGAGTTGAACGGCACTTCCATTCTTATCGACCCCGTAGATGTTTTCGGTGAGTAGTTGCTTTAGCTTATGAAGGTCCTCCTTACCAGGTTTCTTCCATCCGTTGAGTTGGCGCCACCACAAGATCAATCGCTTATAAGCTGCAACAAGAAATACCCCTGATCCACAAGCAGGATCAATGACTTTGAAATGATCTCTCGGCTCATGGATGGGCATACATTCGTCAATGAGCAGGTTGACGAGGTAGGGAGGGGTATAAACAGCCCCATTCTTTTTAGTATGTTCATCGTCCAGAAACTCCTCGTAGATATTACTGATCAACTCTGTCGGCAGATCCTCAAATGAATAGTGCTTCCAGAGAGCAAATTGGATTCCTCCAACCTTGCCGCTCACAAATAAATCTGCGAAAATAGATAAGTCAACAGAGTCAAATTCTTCTCGTTCCTGATCCGTGATTTTGAAAAACTCTCCATTGAAATGATCTTCTCTACTCAGACGATCAAATAGCGCCACGCAAGCCCCGGGAATGCGCAACAGGTCATAGAACGACGCTGCTTTTGAATCCGGATCAAACTGAACAAAAAAACCATCTGGAAATACCGTGTTTCCCTGCTCATCCCGCCGGTCTTCTAAATATTTGACCAGAATCGACAAAACCAACAAGCGTTCAGTAGCTTGCTTAGATAAA
>CAYGTH010000600.1:0-4592 GCA_964352745.1 uncultured Bacteroidia bacterium | reverse complement strand
ATTTCAAAGCTACGCAATGAAATTCGTCTGGAATGACCTCTTTGACGGAGTGACCGGATGTGAAATCCGGGGTAGCTCATGTATTGATGGGTTTCGAGATACTGCTTTCCTACTCCCTCACAATTTTCCTTGTGGATGTCTTTCCATCTGCCTGAATACGCAGCAGGTACACACCGGGCGTTCCTTCCCATCGCACAGGCAGGGTCCCGCCTCCTGGATGAGTCTGTCGAGACACAACCTGGCCCCAAAGATTCACAACCTCTATCTCGACCTGAGAGACAGATGCTTCCAGCTCTACGTAGATCACATCTGTGCTGGGATTGGGGAATACGTTTACGCGCTGAAGGACATCCGCTTCGTCTATTGCGGTTCCTAGATCTGACAATCTCCACAATTCCCGTCCTCCTGCATTAAAATTCGCTGTAAAATACAGGTCTCCCTGGTAGATCGCGGAAAGGCTAAAGATAGAACCTGTCATGGGATTGCTATTCGTGGCGGAAGGGGGGGCTATGATTTGGGTTCCACCAGCACTTCCATCGCTTTGATAGAGCTGCCGATCCGTGGCATTGGTATTGGCGGTAAAATAGAGGCTTGTTCCATATTGGAGTAAGTCGCTTGGATTGCTCCCGTCGGCTCCGGGGAAAATATCTACCAGCAGGGAGGTGCCGGTTTCCGTTCCATCTGTCACCCAGATTTCATATCCATTGGTGCCATCTGTCGCCGCAAAATAGACCTTGTCATTGAAGACCAAAATACTCGCAGGGTAGGCTTGTGCTGGACCGGGATTGATGTCTTTGACCAGCTGTGCGCCGCCGGGCGTTCCATCAGAGACCCACAGTTCATTCCCATTGCTGCCATCATTTGCTGAGAAATAGATTTGCCCTTGTTTTACCGTAATATGAGAAGGGAAGGAATTCCCGCTGCCGGGGTTGACGTCGGCAAGTTGAACCGTACCTGCAGCCGTTCCGTCCGTGATCCAGAGCTCTTGCCCTGTCGTTCCGTCGCTTCCAGCGAAGAGGAGTTGCGTGCCATAGGGCGTCAGGTTTACCCCTCCAGAACCAAAGGGGCCGGGATTGAGGTCTATGATCATTTCAGTTCCGGCACTGGTGCCGTCGGTTTTCCAGATTTCATAGCCATTTACCTCATCAATGGCCCGAAAATACAAGGTGTTGCCTACCACGGTAAAGTTGGTTGGCAAGGAGCCGAATTCTCCTGGTTGGATGTCTTTCACCATAACGGTCCCATTGGCCGTACCATCTGTTTTCCACAATTCCAGGCCATGGGTCCCATCATTGGCAGCGAAAAAGAGTTCATTGCCAAATTCAATCATCGCAGAAATCTCAGCGGGTGCTGGTCCCGGATTGATGTCTACCAACAATTGGGTGCCGGCTGTCGTTCCATCGGATGTCCATAGCTCAATTCCATTCACGGGGTCGTTGGGGGTAGGTTCTCCGTGGAAATAGAGCTTCCCGTTCAAGCTCGCCAAATCATATTGAAATAGATTGCCGCCATGGAAGACTTGCGAGAAAAGCATGGTTTGATTGAGGGTCCCATCGGTGACCCACAATCCTGTTTGGTTGAAGCTCAGGGTTGCAGCGGAGAAATAGAGCTTGCCATTTGCTTCCGCAAAGTCCCCAAGAGATACGTCTCCATTTGGATTGAGTGCAAAATCAGTGAAGGATTGGGAGAACCCCCACAAAGGAAGCAGGCAGAGAATGAATAGATATTTTTTCATAAGAGATCAGTTTTCCTAGTTATGGAGATCTCTTGTGAAAGGTTAACACGGGAGGGTTGGAATCTTGAAATTTATTTGGTCCTCTGACAATTTTAGCGGAGATGTCCGTTGGCAATAGGAGGAGGCGAATGAAATTCGCCTGTACGGGCTTGTAGCGGCGGATTTATCCGCCGACAAATAGCATGAGAGCCAGCGTCCGTGATTTTTGTCAGAGAGCCGACATTATGTACTGATAAGTAGAGGGTCAGATTTACACATTGAGGCTGAAAACCACTGGTTATCAGGTGCATAAAGTCTAGCATCTCTATACTTACCTCTGTCTTCTTGCTTAATGGTAAACTTCAGTTTGTTGATTTTCTCGAATCCTGATATCCCTTATAGGCTATTCCAGCACTGGCAATCGCGCCAAAGATTCCAATAAACCAACTCTCAGTAAATAATAGGCCAATTCCAGCAATAAACCCTAAAACCCCTATTATAAGAGCTGGGTTTGTTGACATGTTAGTTTTTTCACGCATGCTGTTTTTGTTTTGATGTGTTAGGCTTGGGTTGGGATGGGTTGATTGCTTTTGATGTTCTGTTTCCCCGCCACTACAGACCGCGATCGCTACCCAATCCTGGCGATTGACTGAGGCTTCCTTCAATTTCCCCAAAATCCCTTAAAGCCCCAAATACCGCGTAACTATTTGTCAGGAATATCGCTATTGGGAGTTGTGAGGCGTCTCAGCCAACAAGAATTGTTGGGCAATAGGCCAAGCCCGGTAAACCATATCCATTCACCCTTTTCCCTGGCCTGCTGGTGGGACGCAAGATGCCTGATTCGAATAGGGGATGATCTTTCTGTAAATCTTATTATTTTCTCTGCCGAATCCTGATGCCATGACCTAAGTCATTGGGCCTGGCAAGCGAAACCTGCTTATTGCGACGAAATTCAATGATGAACTTAAGGGCTGTGTATATGAAACTGCCGGGACTGATCGTGATCGCACTCATAAGTCTATTGATGTCCTGCGGCGAATCCGAGCCCGAAGCAGAGAAACGATCCCGGAAAAAAGCGCCCAAAGAACCGCTCAGTATTATCCGAAATGATGACTGTTTGGGCTGTCATAATATTAGTGATAAAACGATTGGCCCGGCATACACGCAGGTAGCCGAACGCTATGAGTCCAATCCCGAAAATGTTCGGAGATTGGCCAGCAAAATCATAGAAGGAGGCGGCGGACTTTGGGGGGGCGCACAGATGAGTAAACACCCTTTCCTCAAGGAAAAGGATGCAAAAAATATCGTCAAGTGGATTTTGTCACTGAATGGCCCGGAAGCTGCGGCAGCAGCTAAAGGGAAGGTTTATATCCTGAAAGATCTGGCTCCCTTCTCAGAAGGGAAGGAAGGGGCTGGCTGGAAAGTATCTGGCTGGACCGAAGCAGAACTGGGCCGGTTTCCTTCCCGCAATTTCCCCAAGGTCAATCCGGAAAAATCTCCGAAACTGCAAGGGATTGTTCCGATGATTAACCTGGATCAATCTTCAGCATTTGCCCCCTTAAGGACTCCTTTTTACCTCAAATTCAATGGACAGATAGAGATTGAAAAGCGAGGCGTTTATTTCTTTAAACTCGCAAAAGGCAGCCGCGCTCTGATGAAGTGGGAAGGATTACAGGTCATTGCAGATCGGGAAGATGATCAGGAGATTAACCTCAAACTCGAACCCGGTACTTACCCGGTTGAAATCGAATATGTGAGTACAGGAGGGCAGGATTCCCTCGCTTTGTTATGGCTGCCACCGGGAGAAAGGTATTTTCAATTGGTACCGGAAGAAGTGATCGTACTCCCTTAGTAAGGGGCAAAAAACAAACCTCCCAGCCCCAAACGAGGTGTTAAGCAAGGCAGCTGAAGATTCCGGATTGTCCGCGGAAGCTGCGCAACCTCAGACCTCCGGAATGACGCAAGTGCGTGGAGAGCCAAATGGTGATTGTATGTTAGAGCCGTCCCTTAGTGCCTGATTCTCTTTCCCGAAATTACCCTAAAAAGGCGAAAATTTACCTTGAAGATATCCTGTTCAGGTGGCAATTTTGCTGCGTAGTACACATGTGGTAAGAAATGAATGATCCTATGAAAATTGCTGTTACGGCTGCAAGCGGCCAATTGGGAAGTACGATTGTACAAGCTGTTTTGGAAGCGTTACCTGCTGAACAAGTGGTAGCGATTGCCCGAAATCCAGAAAAAGTTGCACACCTGGGAGTGGAATTCAGAAAGGGTGACTATGATTCCCGGGAAGATTTTGATCAAGCCTTGAAAGGAATAGATGCAGTGGTCATCCTTTCCGGTAATACTCAGCCTGATGCCCGGATTCAGCAGCACAGAAATATCATCGAGGCCGCAAAAGGAGCAGGCGTTCGCAAAGTGGTGTACACCAGTGTGTCCGGAGATTTTGGACCTGTTGTCAAGAGCAATCGACAAACGGAAGAAGACGTTCGAAATTCAGGAATGAATTGGGTGATCGGCCGGAATGGGATCTACATCGAACCGGATGTGGAATACATCGAACAATATGTAGCCGATGGAAAAATTCGGAACAGTGCCGGGGACGGGAAATGTGCCTATACCACACGTCCTGAATTGGGATATGCATATCGCAAGATGGTGCTGGAAAATACTCACAATGGCAAGACATATAACCTGATGGGCACAGCCATCACCCAACAACAATTGACGGACTATTTAAACTTCGCTTTCGGGACAAATCTGACCTATGAAGCAATGAGCATTGAGGCGTATCGAGCCGATCGAATTGCAGCGACAAACGAATTTTTTGGGGGAGTCATCGCTTCGATCTATGAAAGTATAGGTCGCGGAGATTTTG
>CAYGTH010000599.1:0-4607 GCA_964352745.1 uncultured Bacteroidia bacterium | reverse complement strand
CTGCCATCACAGCGATGGGCGGCCTCGACGTAGTCATCAATAATGCCGGTGTGGGCGTATTGGGGATCCAGGAAGCCTTTACCACCGAAGATTTCCAGCGCCTCTTTGACATCAATGTATTTGGCGTACAGCGAGTCAACCGGGCCGCACTTCCTCACCTTCGTGCACAAGGTCATGGCCTCGTCATCTATATTTCCAGTTTACTCGGTCGCATTACCATGCCGTTTTATGGCCCATACAATGCCTCCAAATGGGCGCTGGAAGCCTTAGCAGAAAACTACCGGGTCGAACTCTCTGGGTTTGGCGTGGATTCCGCAATTGTTGAACCCGGCGGCTATCCCACAACTTTTTTCAGCAGTCTCATCCTCCCTTCTGACAAAGAAAGAGAGCAGAGTTACGGCGAAATGGCCAATGCGCCGAAGCAGTCATTTGACAGTTTTGAAGGTGCCCTTGCTGCCAATCCCGAACAAAAAACCCAGGATGTTGCGGATGCCATTGCAGCACTCATCAATACGCCAGCCGGTGAACGGGCTTTCCGTACTCCAGTCGATAAAATGGGAATGGGAACACATGTAGCAGGATACAATGACCACCTCGATCAGGTTACCAACGGTATCTACACTGCCTTTGGAATGGGCGACATGCTGAAACTAAACGTATCGTAGCAGCTTTCTTTTCACAAAAAAGAAAACAGATGCCTGCAATCAGTAGTTACCTGTTTATTTCCTCTACATTAATCCCTTGAAAATGACCTTATTTAGCAAATTCACCTTAGGCAATATCGAACTCAATAATCGAATTGTCATGGCACCTATGACGCGATCCCGTGCTATCGACAATATCCCGAACGACCTCATGGTCACCTATTACGCACAACGAGCAGAAGCCGGCCTCCTGATAACGGAAGGCGTTGCTCCTTCCGCAACTGGTCTCGGTTACCCTCGGATTCCCGGCTTGTACAGCGAGGCACAGGTAGCAGGATGGAAACAAGTGACAGATGCCGTACATGCAAAAGGCGGAAAAATATTCGCTCAGTTGATGCACACCGGACGCATTTCGCATCCAGCCAATATGGAAGCAGGAACTGAAATCGTCGCCCCTTCTGCCATCTTAGCCAGTGGTGAAATGTACACCGACACCGCAGGCCCACAAGCCCATCCTGTCCCCAAAGCCATGACCCTCGCGGACATTCAACAGGCACAAGCTGAATTTGTCAAGGCTTCCGAAAATGCGATCGAAGCGGGTTTTGATGGTATCGAAATTCATGGTGCCAATGGATACCTGGTAGATCAGTTCATCAATCCCGCTTCCAACCAACGCGAAGATGAATATGGGGGTTCCAGCGAAAACCGGGTCCGCTTTGCGATTGAAGTCGCCCAACAAGTAGCTGCAGCCATCGGCCCGGAGAGAACCGGAATTCGCCTTTCTCCCTATGGCGCTTTCAATGACATGATTCCATTTGATGGATTGGAGGACACCTACGAATACCTGGCAGGAGAACTAGGAAAACTCAATCTGGCTTACATTCACATTGTCGATCATTCGGCTATGGGCGCACCGGAAGTAACTGCTTCTGTCAAAGCCAAAATCGGTAAAGCATTTGGTGGCCCTATCATCGCAAGTGGAGGGCTCGACAAAGCCAAAGCCATTGCCGCACTGGAATCCGGCGTAGGTGAACTCGTTGCATTTGGTCGTCCATTCCTCGCCAATCCGGATTTGGTAAAGCGCTACCAAAATGATCTGCCCCTGAATGACCCCGATTACAGCACATTCTATACCCCTGGCGAAAAGGGATATACGGATTACCCGACTGCTGAATAGGCGGAATGGGTAACTGAATAATACTGGAAGACAAAGGCCTCGTATCGACATACGGGGCCTTTCCGTTTTACCACTCAGCCACTGAGCTCACAAAGGAAGCACTAAGGAATAGAGAGCATCCGGAGCTTCCGCTTAGTGTATCCTTCGTGCTCTTAATCTTAGTGGTGAAAGTTCTCTCTTTTTCTCACGCAAAGCCGCAGCGTCGCAAAGGAAAAAAGGCTTTAGGTGAAATGTTGAATTTGAGATTGAACTTTGCATTTGAGATTGAACTTTGTATTTGAATCTGTCAGCAGCTATGGCTTCTCTGTGTCTCTCTGCGTCCCATCCAAAAGCGCGCCATTCGCCACAGGCACTTAATCCAGCGGCCTTACCTGAATATTTTTATAGTACACCACACTTTCGGGATCATGGGCTTGCAGGCAAAAAGTACCGCTGGAAATCACCCGACCCGGATTATCCGGATTTCCGCCTTCAGGCTCTGTAAATTCATTGACCGTCTCCCCATTTAGCTTAATGGTGATTGTTTTTCCTTCTACTTTGATATACTCGGTGTACCATTCGTCATCTACGGTTGGGACTTCTTTCAAATCCTGAATGGCGTAAATACTGGCCGTTCTTCTCCAGTCTGTATGGCTGTTGTTCACCTGAATCTCATAGCCTTTTGCGGGCCATCCTTCTTCCTGAAAAGCGGTGTGAAAATAGATACCGGAATTAGCACCGGGTTTTGTCATCACTTCTGCCCGGAATTCAAAATTCTTAAAGTCATGATTCTTTACGGGTCCCTGATAAAACAAATGGCTGCGGTCTCCATCCACAACGATCATCCCATCCTTCACGGAAAAAGAGCCTTCATTTTCACTGAATTTCCAGCCTTCCAGGTTGTTGCCGTTGAATAGGGTATACCACCCTTCTGCGTCTGTTTGCAAGGCAGGATCCAGGGTTGCTACTGTTTCAGCTTCGGCCGGTTTTTGTTCTGCTGTGGATTGGCAAGCGATTCCAAAAGTCAGAAGGAGGAGAAAAAAAGATAGGTTTTTCATGTTGCTAATAATTAAGCGGTTGCATTGAATCGGATACAAGTAACAAAATCTTTCAATTGTTCCTCATAAAGCACTAAGCGAAATCTCCGAGGTCTCATGTACAACATGCTTAGTGTATGCTCAGTGTCCTAAGTGCCTTAGTGGTGAAAATTGGCCCCGGGAAAAGAGATTGCATTAAGTTCAGTTATGATCCAGATTCAAGGCTTATGTACGCTGTGGGAATAGGGTATTGAGTACTATTTCCCGCTCCAGGTAATCCGAAATAATCACGTGCGCGCCTGCACGAATCAAGCGATTTCGCTTGGCGGGGTTGATGCCTTCCCTGCTTACTTCATCCGAAGCAATCCCAATACACAGAGCTCCTGCCCGACGACCTTCCCGCATTTCTGCAGGGCCATCTCCGATCACCAACAGGTGTCGTCCCTCATACCCCTCTTCCCCTACCAATCGACTCAATAAGGTACGTTTGGCATCTTTTCCATGCGACCGGGCTCCATATATTTCATCTCCGAATCGATCGGCGTATCCCAGTAACCGGGCTTCTTTTTTTACTTCTTCTTCATCTGTACCACTAGCAAGATAGAGCGAAATGCCTCGAAGGGCCAGATTTTCCATCATTTGTTCAGCGCCTGCCATGATAAATTCACCCGGCTGAATTTCGCCAGCTTTCAGACCGCGAACCCGCTCATCTATAAGATTCATCAATCGCTCAAGAAATATAGCTTTATACGCCTCAGCAGTTTGGATTTCAGCCTTGGCGACATATCCAAATTCCGGGATCATTTCTACCAAAGCCTCCATCTGCATAATCGTCGGAAAGCCGGTAGTCCGGTCGATCATCCCCTGTATCTGTGCAGTTATTACTGCCTTTTCAGATGCTTGTAGCCCCCCTTGCTTACCTCCGCAGATCATTTCCACCATAAATTCCTGCATGATCCCCTCCCAGCCTTCCCGAAGGGTCGAAAGGGTACCATCATGATCAAACATAACGCAACGGATATCCCGATTTGCGGGCAGGGATTCTACGATTTCAATCTTGCTGTTTCCCAGAAATGTAGCCGTACTGAGGTCATGGGCCTTATCCAGGTGGTATTGATAATGAAAACGATCCGCAAAATCCAGGATTTCTGCCGGACTCGCTGTGCCTGTCTCATTGATCTTCTGGACGGTAATGGCAGCTGCGAGATTCGCGATTTTGAGGCGATGAGGTAAAAGGGCTGCACTGCCTGTTCCGGCTGCGAAAGCACTCAGGCAGGCATCTCCAGCTCCTACCACATCTATTTTCCCGGTAAGGGCAATTCCGGGTTCTTCATATATACCCGAGGAATCGATATACAGCAGCCCATTTTCGCCTCGGGTCATCAATAGTGGCTGCCCCAATTGTTGGAATGCTTTTCCTGCCAGGGCGCGGCACTTCTCAGTATGTCGTTCCTCATACTTTTCCAGGTTCAACATGCGGGCAATCTCCCCAACATTTCCTTTCACGATTCCGGCCTTAAGCTGCCCCGCGGAAGTTCTCAAATCCGAAATCACCTGACAATCTGGATATTCCAAGAGCAATTTCCCTAACAGTTCAAGATGGCGGGAAGCAGCCAGGCTCTCCTCAAATTGTTGATTGACGATCAATACGTCTAAATCCGGCAAGCGATTTTCGAGGACTGATAAGACTTGATTAACCGCTTCTGTATCCACCTTGTTTTGGGTGCCAAAATCGATCCGGGAAGCCTCCACTCCACCCTCCAGCGGTTT
>CAYGTH010000598.1:0-4619 GCA_964352745.1 uncultured Bacteroidia bacterium | reverse complement strand
GATTACGCTTCCGCAACAATTCAGACTGAATGGGTACCATACCGAGCGGATGGGAAAAATCTACCATACCGGTCATGGAAACCGGGACGATTCCCTTTCCTGGTCGATTCCCGGCTGGAACCTGGGGGCCGAAGTGAAAAAATTAAGGCCAATACAGCGCGGCGATACGGTAGGGCTGGAACGGGACTTTGCATCGATTATTGATAAAAAACTCCCCTACTACCGATCTCCGGAACCAGAAGCCCATATGTCAGATGCGATGATTGCCAATCATGCGGTCGAAAGGCTTCGCGCCCTCAAGGACTCCACTTTTTTTATGGCGGTAGGGTTTATCAAACCTCATTTACCCTTCGTGGCGCCCCAAAAATACTGGGATCTGTATGACCCGAACGCGATTATAATCCCGGAACGGAAGCAGCCGGAAGGCATGTCGGACCTCGCCCTGGCAAATTTTGGGGAATTGAGGAAATACCACGGCATTCCGGCAGAAGGCCCCCTGGACGATGAAACAAGCAGGGAACTGATCCATGGCTACTATGCTTCTGTGAGTATGATAGATGCCCAACTGGGATATCTGCTGGATGCGCTGGAAGAACTGGAATTGGCAGATAATACGATCATCGTGTTATGGGGAGACCATGGCTGGAAATTGGGCGATTATGGGAATTGGTGCAAACACTCCAATGTGGAACTGGATACGCGCGTGCCGATGTTTATTTCCGTGCCCTGGCTGGAAAAAGGAGCACGGACCCAATCGCTGTCTGAATTCGTGGATATCTATCCTACCCTGTGTGAACTTGCGGACATAGATAAGCCCGCGCATTTGCAAGGTCAAAGCCTGGTGCCGATCCTGAAAGATCCGGAAGCCAGGGTCAAGGAAATTGCCATTAGCCAGTATCCTCGCGGCAAATCGCTTGGATACGATCGCAAAAGTGAATGGATGGGTTACAGCATGCGCACCGAACAATATCGCTATACCCGATGGCAGGCATATGAAGATGGAAAATCCATTATCGACCGGGAATTATACGACCATGCCCAAAGCCCATTGGCAACTGAGAATCTGGCAAAACGGCAAGGCTATGAAACGATCATACAGGAGATGGATGCACGATTGGACAAGGAGCTTGCAAAGGTAAAAGGACCCAAATAAGAAGGTTAGCGCCTGCCCATTACGCAGGAAATCAGTTTCTTTTTTCCGAACTTGATTGTAGATTATTCCCAGAAAAGTAGATGGACAGATTTTAGTATAGCGTACTTAGATGTAATACTACTGATTATCAGACAGATAAGATCTTTCATCTTTATACTAAAATCTGTCTACTTACTTAATATAACCTGATATCATGCTACCGTGAATAGAAGAACCTTTTTAGAGAACCTAAGCTATACAGGTTCAGGTATGGCCCTGGGGACAGGCTGGATTTCGTCTTTCAGTCAGGAATCAGCCAGTCGTTCAGCTGCCCGTATCGGTAAGGAGGCCCATGCCGATGCCATCATAATCGGCGGTGGATTAGGAGGCTGTGCGGCTGCATTGGCTGCTTGCAGGAATGGCTTACAGGTAATCCTGACTGAAGAAACGGATTGGCTGGGCGGACAAATCTCCCAGCAAGGCGTGCCGCCGGATGAGCATCAATGGATCGAAACCCACGGAGCACCACAATCCTACCGGGATTACCGCAATCGGGTACGGGAATATTACCGCCGAAATTATCCCCTTACCGAGGCGGCAAAAAACAAACAATACCTCAATCCCGGTGATGGAGCGGTTTCGCGCCTGTGTCACGAACCCCGTGTCTGTGTAGCGGTACTCTGGGAAATGCTGAGTCCCTATATCAGTTCTGGCCGGCTGGCGGTTCTCCTCCAGCATACAATCAAAGCTGCCGAAACCACAGGGGATGAAGTGCAGGCGGTGGAAATGGTCGATCTCCTTACTGGGAATACGCGGATTCTGACGGCTTCTTATTTTATCGATGCTACCGAACTGGGCGATGTATTGCCGCTGACTAACACAGAATATGTTACCGGCACGGAATCCAAGGAGGAAACGCAAGAACTCCATGCCCCTGAAAAAGGCGACCCCGCCAACCACCAGGCCTTCACGCTTTGTTTTGCCATGGATTATCAGCCGGGTGAAGACCATACGATTGATCGGCCGGATGAGTATGACAAATGGAAAGCTTTTGAGCCCAGGATGACTCCGCCCTGGTCCGGTAAACTCCTCAGCCTGCAGTATTCCAACCCTCGCACCCTGGCACCCAAATCGCTGGGTTTTCATCCCGAGGGCATCAAAACAGGCGATATGCTCAATCTCTGGAATTACCGCAAGATCATCAGTCGCCACAATTTTGTGGAAGGCACCTATGCAGGCGACATCACCATTGTCAACTGGCCCCAAAATGATTACTTCGCTGGCAATTTGATCGATGTAGAGAAAGCGACTTTTCAGCAGCATGTGGCAGATGCTACGCAGATGAATTTGTCTCTCCTGTACTGGCTGCAAACCGAAGCCCCCCGACCCGATGGCGGAGAAGGCTGGCCCGGAATCCGCTTGCGAAAAGACATCATGGGCACAGCGGATGGCATGGCAAAATACCCGTATATCCGCGAATCCCGGCGCATAGAGGCCGAGTTTACCGTACTCGAATCACATGTAGGGAAAGACAACCGCAAAATGGTCGCAGGCCCGGAAGCGGGTAAAAAGGCCGCCGATTTTTTCGACAGTGTAGGAACAGGGTATTACCATATCGACCTGCACCCCAGCAGCGGAGGCAATAATTACATTGATTTTGGTTCGCTGCCCTTTCAAATTCCCCTGGGAGCCTTGTTACCCAAGCGTGTGAACAATCTGTTTCCAGCGAATAAAAACATCGGTACCACTCACATCACCAACGGCTGTTACCGTCTGCACCCGGTAGAGTGGAGCATCGGCGAGGCAGTGGGTATGCTAGTCTCCTATGCCCGGGAAAAGAAAATCGTCGCCAGAGGTGTCCGGGAAAATCGCAAAGTGCTCAGTGATTTTCAGGCCTGGATTCAGGGGCAGGGGCTGGAGACGCATTGGCCGGGGTGAGGGGGGATTGCTTGAAGAATATCAGACAAATACTTCTTCGCTTGATCCGTCATAAATCAAAACCTTAGAACTTTCAACTGATTTCTTCAAATAGGGATTAGCTATTTCCGGGTTTGATAATAAATCCACTTTCCGATCAAACAACTCTTCAAGTTCATCCCATAAACTGAGTAATATTTCCCCTCTTTCCAATGGGTCTAATGCTTTCAATTCCACTATTAAATCTATATCACTGGATGCCAGATCAAACTTACCTGAAGTAATGGAGCCAAATGCATACAGCCTGGATACTTTATACTTTTTGCAAAGCCTTAGAATGTCTCCTTTTTTGTTCTTAATAAACTGATTCATTCTTTGTTCTGTTAACCCCTAGTTAGGGCTTTTTACTCCGTATTGCAATTAGGGAAGTTTCTTTATGATTGGTTGTTTAGTAGCACCCGAGTATGACGTGGTGTCCCAGGATGTTTTAAAGGAATGGATTTGAATATCGATCTAAAGTAGTGCTCTCTTGAGCTTGGATTCAGGGGCAGGGGCTGGAGACACATTGGCCGGGCGAGGAAAGACCTGAGCAGGGACAGATATCCAGTTGCGTTGCGGGTGAAACTGCTACCCACCTGAACTTCTATTTCTCCTTTTTTGTTCTGTACTACCGGATTGTTTGAGCCGATAATCCCGCATAACTTCGATAAAATCCTGCCAAACGTCGATTATTATGGAATATCTATTCCAGGATGGAGAACTTGTTGCGTTCACCTTTCAATCCATTTGCTGATGATATTCCAACTTCTACTGGTAGTGAGATTCTGTTGCCTATCGACGGTTCGATGCGGCCTGACCCTGTTCCTGATACTTATCGTGCTGAAAGGATTTACACAAGAAGTATCTACTTCCAAAGCATACCGCTTTTCAGTTCGCTTACATGAACCAGCGGCTCCTTCCCATGCCTCCTCCTACTCTCTTTTTGTGGTTATCCAACCAAAAACGGATCCTTCGTGTCCAGACAAGGTGCGTATAGAAACGCTACAGTCGCATGTTAACGGGTATTGGTTGGTGGTCGAACTGAATGATGAGTTAACCGCTGAAGATGCCGATCACTTTGTCTATCAAATGGAGGAAGTGCTAATCGAATTGAAACGATCCTATAAGGATATTGATCGTAGGTATCACTATGTGTTGGGGACCTGTTCTGCTTCAGCGCTTTCATACGCGCTATATAAATATGCTGCGGTTCCTTTTACGACGCTAACCTTGCTGAATCCGGGAGATATTGGATATACCCCAGAAGTAGAAAGGCAAAAATCTATATTGGTCCTGGGAGAGGCGCTACCCATACAGGGGGAAGATCTCGATGAAATCCAAAAATTCAATCGTGGGAAGTACAATTGGGAAGTGGATTGGGAGCGATATGAAGCACGTAAACTTGCCTATCTGAGGGATAACCGAGGCCCACAACGAAAGGGGAATATTCACCTGGGAGTTAATACTTCTTTTGGGTTTTTGGCGTCCCGGCCTCAACCCGACTCAGGCCTGAACCGGGATGCATTGGGGG
>CAYGTH010000597.1:0-4624 GCA_964352745.1 uncultured Bacteroidia bacterium | reverse complement strand
GTGTCCTAAGTGCCTGAGTGGTTTCTCTTTGTGGATTTTTGGCCTACACCCCTATGCATTAAATGCCTCCCCAACTTTATGAATGAATGGCAGAAACTCCTTCAAACAACCCTTTGGGCCTGGACGGAGCGATTACTTCCCCTCCCAAAACGAGCCTTCTTCTTCTAGTTGCTGTTCAAAAGCTTCCAGGTCTGTGAGCAATTCAGCGGTTATCCGGGGCTTTTGATTTGCTACGTCAATTCGCTCTCCCAGGTCCTCTTCGACTTGAAACAAGAGGGGCGTTTCTCTCGAGGCCTCAAAGCCGTAGTTGTTTTTGGTTTGGGAACCGATGCGGATATGGAGTTTCCAGGCACCTTTTCGGATGGCGGAGGGTTGGTTGTCGTGATAGTTGTAGAAGAAAGTAAAGGGTGCAATCGGAGTGGTGTGTGTTTCCGGCATCAACAGCGGACGAATATCGCGGCCATCGATGGTTCTATCCTGCGGTACTTCCACACCGGCTATGGCAAAAATCGTGGGGACGATGTCCAGGGTGCTGATGGGCGTCTGCTCATTTCGGTTTCCTGTGATTTGCGCAGGCCAACTGATAATGCCCGCCACCCGATGTCCGCCTTCCCAGGTTGATCCTTTCCCGTCGCGAAAAGGCGTGGCATATCCCACCTGCAATCGCGTATCCCCATATTTGGTATCTGAGCGATTCTCAAAAACGATCCACGGCCCATTGTCTGACGAAAAGATTACAATGGTATTTTCGCGTACCCCTTCCTCTTCCAGCGTTTGGCAAATTTCTCCAATTGCAGCATCCAACTCTTCCATTACATCTCCGAGCACTCCCTTGCGCGAGCGACCTTTATGTTCTTCACTCACAAACAGCCCCAAATGCGGCATGTTATAGGGGATATAGGCAAAAAAGGGAGCGTCTTTGTTTCGCTTGATAAAGTCAATGGCCGCTGTTGTGCATACGCCCGTTAAAGATGCAGACGCCGCCGGGTCAGACGGTAAATCCTTCGCGATCACCTCATATCCGGGGACGGGCGTATTGCCTTCCGGATCGCTTTTCAGCAGCATGGCCACATCGTAGTCGTGCGATACATTTGTGCCGATCCATTCGTCAAAGCCATGCGCCAGGGGGAGAGAAGTCGGCGTAAAGTCGTTGTTTGTATTGGGAGAGCCCAGGTGCCATTTTCCAAATATTCCGGTTGCGTAGCCGACAGATTTCAGGCCTTCTGCCAGGGTAATTTCTTTTTCGTGGATATGCTTCTTCGCATTGGGACCAATGACCCAGGAGCCCAGGCCTGAGCGTCCCGGATAGCGACCTGTCAACAGCGAATAGCGCGATGCCGAACAGGCTGGAGAGGTAACGTAGAATTGCGAAAAATTTACGCCGCCCTGCTTGAGTTTTGTAATGTTTGGCGTTTTGATCGTCGGATTGCCCGTGTGTTCATAATCTCCGTATCCACTGTCATCCAGGTAAATCAGCACCACATTCGGTTTGCTGGGCACTTGCTGGTGGGGATGGGAAGTGTACCCGTTTCCTGCGAGTAAAAATAGTAGGGTGATAGCTGTTATTTTCCCGATTCGGGTACTCATATTAGGCAGTAATTGTTGGATGGATCGTGCGGATGTAGGCATATCAAGAGGGTTCACTATTTCTCCGAATGAGTGGGAGTGGTTCATCCGATAATATACGCACAACAAATCTTATCGCCTTATGGTCGGTCGCAGATAGGGACATCTCCGGCCTTACTGCCGCACCAACTTTTCCGCGTAGACTTTCCCATCTGCATGCAGCAAAATCCAGTACATACCAGCGGGCAAGGTCGATACATTTATCTCGATTTCTCCCTGGCGGTGGGTCATATTGGGTATGATTTTTCTCCCCCAGGCATCTAAGAGGGTGCATGTCACCTTACGGGGCGTGCCCTCTGGCATCACAACAACTACCCGATCATGAGCCGCCGGATTGGGATACACCTCCAACGATCCTGCCTCCACTTCGGGGATTCCGACGGAGCCCGCACAGATCAAGCTGTCATTGAGGGAAATATCAAATATCTCCAGGGGAGGAATAAATTCCTGAACACCGGGATTGTCTGATGTGAGGACATAAGTGGTATCATTTGCACTTAGATCGGCTATATTCATCATGATCTCAGTCGTGCTACAGGTATTCTCCCCGTCTGCGCTGGTCGTGATCAAAAAGACTTCCTCACCGGAATTGGCATTAAGGAGCATTCTGCCATCGGGCAGAAAGAAGACATTCCCAATGCCTACGGAAGGACTCGTAGGGGCATAGCCCCGGGCCCAGCGCTGATTGCCCATGGAGTCCAGTTGCATCGCAAAGCCCTGAGAGCCCTGGTCATCAAACACCCTTCCATGCATCATAAAATCGCCATTGGGCAGCGGACTTATAACGGATACGTTTTCTGTATATCCCAGGTCTCTTCCATATTCTTTTGCCCAAACCAAGTCGCCTTGCAGGTCGATTTTTGCCAGCCAGATATTGACAAAAATACCTACCGTGTCAACGATCGATCCTCCCAGCATAAGCGTTTGATCAGCAGGGTTATAGGCACTATTAAAATGACCAACGCTCCGGTCCCCAAACTTGAACCGCTTGTACCACAACAGGTTGTCCTCATTGACCGCACACACATATAATTCACTTGTCCCCTGGACAAAAACGGTTCCGGAGAAGTAATACTGCTCATTTTCGTCTGCAACCACGGTATTGGCCAGTAAACCCAGGTTATTATCTACCGTATAGGCACGTTGACTGAGGATACTACCGGTCTTTGAAGCATGAATCACCTTGGTCGGTCGATTGGTTACGCCTTCCCGAATAAATATCATCAGGCTGCTATCAGCCTGCTCGAAAATATCAAGCACCCGATCATCAAAGTCTTCGTCATACATCAAGTGCCAGATCACATTACCGGCTGTATCCAGTTTGAAAACGCTGCCCCCATCTTGTAGCGAAAAATCCTGCCGCATGGTGCCGCCTACCAGTACATTCCCATCCATCAGGAGCGTCATGCAGGAAAAATCATCCCTTCGGAGATATTTATAGCGTTTGGCCCAGAGTGGGGTAAAAGTAGAGTCCGTCTTCAGCACAATCGCCATCGCCGAATCTCCGGGCGTTACGGAATAGGCAAAGGCCGAAAACATCCAGTTTCCATCGTCGAATCGAACGCCGTCCGAAAGAGCAAGCTCAATTTCGTTGGACAGGATTTTTTCCAGTAAAGGCTGGGAGAAAGAAACCGAAACGGTCAAGCTCAGACACAGGAAAAACAGTAGATTTCTCATGGGGCTTAGGGTAATCAGTTGGCAGGATAGTTCATGTGTATAACCCAATTTACCGAATCGAGTCTAAAAACAGACGACATTTTGTCATGTTAGGATAACCTTTGTTTAACCACTCCCCATAAAGGAGGATAGCCCCTGACACTTATTCTCAACAAGCCTACTCCTCCTTCTGCCCTGCGATCAACTCATTTTGGCGTTTTAGCAATTCTTTCATCTCATTCAGTAACTCAATGTCCTTCGGCGTCTTGACGGAAGTATCTTGTGGGTCCTCTGCCTTATCCTGAATCGCCTTGATGAATTTGATGACAAAAAATACGGTAATGGCAATGATGAAAAAATCAACAAAGGCCTCCGATAATTTCCCATAGCCGATTGCGATTTCCTCCCGCTGTATCACATTATTCTCCAGAATTGCCTCACGGAGAATGATTCGTTTGTTTTCCCAATTAACGCCGTCTGTGAGAAATGAGAGCGGGGGCAGAAAAATCTCTTTTACCAGCGCATCGACTACCTTATTAAACGCTGTTCCGATGATGACACCAATCGCGATGTCAATCATGTTTCCCTTTACCGCAAATTCCTTAAAGTCCTGAATGATTTTATTAGCTTTCATGTACGCTGTTTTTGTTTCCCTGGCATCATAGGATAGGGAGGATGGTTATCGCCAAAAGGTACATAAATTCTTTTGCAAGAAACGCAGCCTCACCTCTTCTCCAGCGACATCTCAACAAAGACACTGCTCCCCTCCTCAGGAATTGTTACAAATGCGGCTGTGGTCGCATCCTTTTCGGCGTTTCGGGTTTCATCTTCAAATGAGACATTAAATACAAAACGATCCTCAACGGTCAGGGTGAACTGGTTTTCCCGCGAAAACCCGGACCTGACTTTTTCCAACTCCAGAATCCATGACACATTCCCGACGTATGCGGTGTCGTTGCGGGTGAAGCTGTACGCCACGAAATCCTGTTCAAACTCAAAGGTGCCTAATTGACCGGATTCGGAGATGGTTTCCGAGGCATCAAAACTGGTTTCGGAAAATTCGCCATAATAAGAGGTGAGGGAAACGATGTCCCATACGCCCTCCAGCGACTCTTCTGCCTGTACTTCATCGTTTTGACAGGAGATACATGCTAATGCGATTACCCCTGTCCAGAATGCTGTTAGGATGAATGGTTTATGCATAGGGAATGGTTGTTTGATTGGGAGAAAAG
Organism: uncultured Bacteroidia bacterium; assembly: GCA_964352745.1. Taxonomy (GTDB): domain Bacteria; phylum Bacteroidota; class Bacteroidia; order J057; family J057; genus CAYGTH01. Next base: position 110 of record CAYGTH010000597.1, on the reverse strand, counting down.
GTGAATTCGATCACTCTACCTGGGCTTGAACACAGTACCAGAGAGTTTTATCCCAATAGGGTGTAGGCCAAAAATCCACAAAGAGAAACCACTCAGGCACTTAGGACACT
>CAYGTH010000596.1:0-4637 GCA_964352745.1 uncultured Bacteroidia bacterium | reverse complement strand
GGAAACAGGGCTTCGCCCTATTTCAAGCATATCTGGCAGCTAAATAATGTTGAAATTAGCGTTCCAAACATGGTCTTAGTGGGCTAAGTGCCCATTGTCGCTGGAATATTGCGCGATGTATATTTACCAATCAAGATAAGGAGAATGAAACATAAAATCAGCCATATTTCCCTGATGGTCAGGGAATACGATGAGGCGATTGCCTTTTACACCGAGGTGATAGGCTTTGACCTATTGGAAGATACGGATATGGGGAATGGCAAGCGCTGGATACGTCTGGGCCCTGTCGGTGCGGGGCCGGATGCAGTCGGATTGATATTAATGAAAGCGAGTAAGCCCGCGCAGCAGGATCGGGTAGGCGATCAGACGGGAAACAAAGTCTTTCTATTTCTGGATACAGATAATTTTGAACGGGACTATGCGCGGCTGCAGTCGCATGGGGTAAGCTTTTGCGAACCACAGCCGCGGCATGAGGCCTGGGGCACCGTTATTGTATTCGAGGATTTATATGGGAATAAAATTGACCTGATTGAACGCGTCAATCAGTAGCCTTTTATCCCGAATATGGGTGCTTGTAAGGGGATCGGTATTTCCGCTTTAACTGCTTATTGGCTTTTTTATGATTTGTGATATCCATAGAGGTTGTATCAATCTCAAGTCCGGCATTTGCCCGATACGCCATATCTCCATAGATCACACAGGCAGTTGTCTGCTGTGCACTTAACATCTGATTGGTAATGCCATCATTGGATTTTGCGTGAACCCCATTTGCAAACTCGGTAAACATCTCCAGAAACATTGCTTCATATTTTAGCTTGGTTTCAGCTTTCCAGGGAGTGAATCGAATGTTTCCATGTACAATAGGTTCTCCTTCCGCCGGATAGACGGCCCAGCCTAAATCTCCTGCAAATACGGTTGCTTTTTCCCCATAATAGAAAACGCCGATATTATGCTCGGGTGAGCTGGAGGTAAATCCCCATGATTTATGCGTCCAGTAAACGGGTAAACCATCAAAATCAAACCTGACATCCAGGTGATCGGGATTATCCTGAGTGAAATTTCGAGTTGTGCCGCCAATCGCGGAAACGGAATTGGGAAGGCCCAGTCCCATTACCTCCCGAATATTGTGGAGGAAATGAATTCCCCAATCAGCCATAATCCCCCTGCTGAAGTCGTGTTGTCCGCGCCAGTTCGGGGTTGTGTTTTTTTCGCCACAGAGATATTTGAGTTTGGGCGCGGGGCCGCAATAGGTCTCAAAATCCATGGTTTCCGGGATGGGTTTCTCTACGAGCATTGCATCCCCCGAATGAATATTGGCTTGCACCTGAAAGATTTTCCCGGCTTTGCCGCTGTCGAGATACGCTTTTACCTGGCTATTGGTGTCTGCCATTACGCGTGGAAAATCTACGAGAACTACATTATTGGCTTTCCGATGTGCAGCCATCATTGCCTGACCTTCCCGGATGTCATAGCTTATGGGTTTTTCCAGAAATACATGGAGGCCCTTTTTACAGGCATCGATGAACTGGAGGGCATGCCAATGGGTGGGGGTCGCAATCGCTACAGCTTGCAAGCCGTCCATGTCATACATTTCGGTATAGGAAGAGAACAATTTGGCTGGGGCCTGGCCGCTTTCTGTTACCACCTTTGAGGCATTTTCCAGGGTTGCGGAATTCACATCACACAAGGCAACGATATCATAAAGCCCTGACTTAAGAGCATTTACAAGTAAAATTTCTGTACCCCACCAACCAGTACCCAGGATAGCAAGTTTGATTTTTGCTGCGGAAGGAAAGGAAGGCGTTGGCAAGGCGAAGGTGCCTGCTGCCAGTGCGCTGGTTTTGATAAAATCTCTTCGTTTCATGGCTAGATTAAAATTAGGGCGTTATGTTATACCTTGAGAAGGTAGGAAAAATAGTTGGGAACTGAAACCCACCTCAATTAGGAGAGTCAGGGGGCAGGGAGTTCCGCCAGTACTTTTGCAGAAACTGCTGTTAATGGGTGTGCTTCCCCAAGGGTGGAAGTTAAGCTAGTGACACTCAGCTGTAACAGAGAATCGGCAGTAGTATACTGTTTTCTTCGGATGCAAGCCTCTGCCAGCATGCGCTGAGCGGTAGCAATATGCGGACTGCTGGGGGGAAGCACTTCCTGTCGGATAGATAGACCTTGTTGCAGCATCTCAACGGCATTTTCTTGTAGCTGTTGCAAATCTAGTTCGCGGCCAAGGAGTAAGTAGGCGGTAGCCACATATCGATTTTGAGGCGAGAGTCCGCTATCTACCAGCGCGACTGCCTGCCGATAATACGCAATAGCCGCTGGAATTTCGTTTTGTTCCCGCTTGAGGTCGCCGAGATTGGTAAGGTCATCAACAATATAAGGATGTACATTGCCGTGGATACTTTTGTCAATTTCAAGCCCCTCTACATAATACGGTTCAGCAGCTTGATACCTTTTTTGCTTTTCTAAAGCCGCCCCCAGATTTACCAATACAATTGCAAGCGATTGAGAAGGTTTGTTTCGATCCCGAAGCGCCAAAGATTGTCGGTAATAAGCTTCTGCGCCGGTGTAATCCAGTTGGTCGCTGCGAAGGGTACCTAATTCGCTTAGGACAGTTGCAACACGAGGATGCTTTTCTCCATATAAGGTTTGGTATAACCGGAGACATTCATCCAGGCATACTTTGGCTTCTTCATACTTAGCTTCATCGGCCAGCAGGAGCGCTTTGCTGCGGAGTATGTTTCCCAGTGTGGGGTGTGCATTTCCGTACACGCTGCGAAATAAGGTAAGCGCCTCATCGAAATACTGATTCGCAGACGCTGTTTCGCCATTTCGCATGTGAGCCATCCCAATAGAATGCAGCAGCATGGGACGCCGAAAGGGAATTCCTTGTTCCTTTTCCAATTGCTCATGCATGGCAATGGCCTGCTGTAAATAGTCGATGGCTTTATCATTCTCAAAAGCAGCGTCGTACATAACGCCGATACTTTGCAGAGTAGCAGCAATATCGCTGTGCGGAGATTCATGGACTTTCTCAAATATTTCCAGGGATTGCAGGAGATAATATTCCGCGGAATCCAATCCCCTCGTTTGGATAAATACCTCTCCCAGCATCTCAACCAATTTCCCTTGTTGGGCATCTTCAGGTGCTTTATTTTCTTTCCGAGTCTTCAATGCCAGCCTGAGCAGGCTATCTGCACGTTGTGGAAATCCGTTCACCAATTCCACACGGGCTATTTTGCCCAGAATTTTGGGAGTGGAAAGGCCCAGGGCATTTCCTAATTCTGTTTCAAGCGAAAGGGCGTCCTGGTATAAGGTGCGGGCTTCATCCGCCATGCCCATTTCTCCATATAAATCCCCCATCAGGGACAGCATTTCCTGCTTGAGTTCCGGTTGCTGGGAAAGCTCTGTTTCGATCCGAACGGTACCCCTGTCCAGCAATTGGCGGGCGGTAAGGGTGTCTCCCTGATTGACGATTGGATTATTCTCTTCAAAAATACGAGTAAGGAACGCTGTTACTTGTTTGGCCTTTGCCGCCTCCTGGGTTGCGCGGTCTCGTTCCTGACTGAGTCGCCAGGTGTAGATGCTGGTCAGCCCTACCAGGACGAGTAGCATCGCAACCCCTGCAAGGAGAGTAATTTGATTTCGTTGTATGAATTTCTTACTCCTGTATCCCCAGGTATCAGGCCTTGCACTCACAGGGAGGTCATTCAGGAAACGATAAATGTCAGTTGAGAATTCCCTGACGGTAGCATATCTCCGTTCGGGTTCTTTGCGGAGGGCTTTGAGGCAAATGGTATCCAGGTCTCCCCGCAAAATCCGACGTATTCGATCTGGAGAAGTCTCAGAGCTGGTAGGGAAAGGGGGGCGTTGCACCTGTTGGCTAGGCGCTTTGGGGCGCTCTTCGCAAATACGTCGTTCGCGCTCGGCGGGGGATAAGTTTTCGAGATCCAGCGGGCGGGTGCCAGCCAGTATTTCGTACAAAATAACTCCTAGTGAATAAATGTCAGTCGCGATGCCCACCGATTTTCCCTGAGCCTGTTCGGGAGAAGCATATTCAGGCGTATAGACCCGATGGCCTTCCCGGGTAATGCCAGTCATGTCATCATCCAGGATACGGGCAATCCCAAAGTCGAGTAGTTTGACCTGACCATCGGGGCTGACCATGATGTTGGAAGGCTTCAGGTCGCGATGGATGACGAGCTGACTATGTGCATATTGAATCGCTTCACATATTTGCTGGAATAGCTGTAAGCGCTTGTTCAGGTTCCAGACTTGCTGCGCTACATACTGATTTAGGGGCAAGCCAGGGACGTATTCCATTGTGAAATAGGGTTGCCCATCTGCACTGAGGCCTCCGTCCAGCAGCCGGGCAATATGCGGGTGCTCAAGCCGCGCCTGAATTTGGCGTTCGATCCGAAAGCGGTGCAGCAATTCTTCGCTATCCATACCGCGCTTGAGAAGCTTGATCGCGACTTGCTGTTCAAATTGCCCGTCGATTCGATGTGCGAGATAAACCGCTCCCATGCCCCCGCGCCCGAGGAGTCGATCAATCTGATAAGGTCCGACTATCACCCCTTCCATTGGACTCAGCAATTCCTCCAGGCCTCCACGTGGCAGCAGCATACCCGACAATAAGG
>CAYGTH010000595.1:0-4641 GCA_964352745.1 uncultured Bacteroidia bacterium | reverse complement strand
TATCTGAAAAGCTCAGGTTCCGGTCGGGATGGATTGCCAGGACTCAGGCCCGTAAAGTAATCGGTAAAGAAGAAATAAGGCGGGGCGGGGCGTTTCATACTGTTGGCACTTGCGTAATTCTCCTGTTATGTTTCCAAAGTGCGTGCCACTGGTTGTTAATGTATTGATTATGAGTTATTTATGTATTTATTGACTATATGGAAATATACATGATCGTGCCAATATGACACGGTAAAACGTCTCATATTGGCACGGTGATACAGTTGCATAAAGAAAGGCCCGGTCAATCACATGGGCTTAGCTGAATCGCTGCGCAGCTCCCTTTTGCAGCGGAGGCATGCGCGTGGCTCTCTATTCGATGGGTGCGCCTGTTAAAAATTGACCCCAACATGCAGGCCCGGTTCCCCCAGGAAAAACTTAGACCAACGATCATCCACTTGCTTAAAGGAGTCGGGCATTTGGGTGTGATAGGGGCGATGGGTAAGGGCAAGGGAGGGCTCAATAAAAAATCTGTCCCTGAACAGCTTCAGGTGATACCCCACTCTGTAGGTGTTGAATAGTTGAAAGCCATTGTCAACTTTTGCTCCCTGATCATCTACAAACGTCTGCCAGGCATTCATCACATGGATGCCGGTGTACAATCCTTTCCACCAAAACCGCTGGTAGACAAGGGCAAAGCCGTATTCACGGATATAACCGGGAAACTTTTCTTCGGGGGCTTCATAAGACGGCCCATAGGGTATCCCGAGTGGCCAGGCATATTTCCAGGTTTTGGCTTCAATCGAGACTACGTCTTTACCGGTCAGGCGGTACCCTATGTTTAGCTGCACAAAATCAGGCCTGTTTGTGCTGGCAAAATTGCCCAGGAGAAAAAACGTGCTGCCGATAAAACACTTTTTGTAGGTACTGTCCTGCGGCGTGTATTGGGCCTGGGTGGATAAGTGGGCGATCAAAAAGAAGAATAAACCAATTGCGAACCTCTTGCTTTGCATATCTTGTTGTTTAGGTGAATGATAGGGCAAAGCTAGCCCGGCGGGTAGCTGGAAATCGTTCACTTAAGTTAATAAGAGGTCTTACCCTTTGACATTCTGGGCAATTCTTGCCCGTAGTCTGCTGAGGGACTGCGGCGTGATCCCCAGGTAGCTGGCCAGCTGATGTTGCGGGACGCGTTGAAGGAGGTCGGGTCGGTTGTGCAATAGATTCAGGTATCGCTGTTCGGGAGAGGAGGTCTTAAATTTATCAAAATCGAGCTGTTGCCTGGCTAAGAGTTCTTCCGATAAGATTCTGCACAGCGTTTCAAATTTGGGGAATTTTTCAAAAATCTCCGTTTCCATGTCCGGAGTTGCAACCGTCAGGATCGCGTCTTCGACGCAGGCCAGGTAATACTCAGACGGTTGCTTGTTGGTAACGCAATGCGGGGTCAGGCCTTCCATTTCTGTGTAGAAGGCCGTTGTCTTTTCTTCTCCATTGATTACATAATAGGTTCGTATACAGCCTTTTAACACAAAGTAGCCGTCCTGGGAATGCTCTCCTTCCTTGAGCAGGATCGTTCCTTTCTTCACCGAGCGAAAAATGTCTAATGAAAGGATTGCGTTTCGCTCATTTTCAGAAAGAGAAACGTATTTTGAAATAAAATCAAATAATAAGTCGTGCATGTTTCGTCTGTTGTATCCCTTCTGTTCCGGCTCCTCCAACGATGGGGTTGCCGGTGCGCCGTCATGCGGAAGTCCTGAGCCGCCGAGGCGATCTTTCATTTGTGCAGTACGGTCCGGCTGTTCAGGTTGTTTGCCTGTCCGGGGTATCAGGAGGCGGGAATACGGTTTTTTTGGGGGGCGGGCGATGGCCCTGTGTATCCACCCTATTCATCGGGGGAATGAAAAGCAGAAAAATTCAAAATATTGGGTTCTCCCTTTGATTCCGTCACATGGAGTCGAACTGCAGAAACCTCCATTTCTTCAAACCGATGGATAAATTTATGCCCAATACACGAACCTGTAACAATCAGTTGCCAACCCTTTTTTGTTTTTCCTTCCAGTACAAATTCCCGTACGCGCTCTCCTTTGGAAATATCTTCCATTAACACTACCTGATTGACTTGCTGTAGGGTAGGCAGTTTTAGGGTGATTTTTTCTCCCACTCCTGAAGCAGCGGCAATTGGGTTTGAAAATCTTCGCTTTATTTCCGCTCCAAATTCTTTCAGTCGTTTTACATCGGGTTCGGGCATTAATCCGTCTGGCCCTGGGGTAACTCCCAGGATAAGGCTGGTATTGTGCCCCACTGAGTTGTAGTACATTTCCACCAATTTCTCTACTGGAAAAATCAGGTGTTCTCTATTGGGTTCCCAAAACCAGTCGTGCCCCCCATTGCCGCGTAAAGGGGCATCGCTCATGGCCTGCATATAATATTTCCCATTTGGATCGCCGGTTTTCAATAGCTGGAAGTTATTCTCAGCAATCTCCTTCTTGGCGCTCTCTCCTGCTCCCGTGGAAACATATGGAAAGGTTCCCCAACACGGATAAGGAACCGTTCCGCTCTCACTTCCTCCCCAGCGCATATCGGCACGCTGCAGGTTGTGGTAGAACAAGCAGTTGGGCTGGTATTTTTCAAAAATAGAGAGTACATCGGGCCCCCCTTGATCGGGCCCATGTGCACCGCCATCAAACCAAACCATCGCCCATTCGCCATAGTTGCTGAATATTTCGGTTGTTATCTTTTCAATCATGGTGTTGTAGTGCTTTTGTCTGTTTTCAGCAAAAGCGTTGTTACCATTCACTTTGAAATCGTGGATGCCATAATAGGCATTCCAACGAGTTCCGATATATACCCCCGGTAGGATTCCGTATTTTTCGCATGAGGTCTTAAAGTCTCGCAAAATATCTCCTTTCCCATCTTGCCATGTTAAGGCTTTCATGGAATAGGGAGTGGCATTACTTTGGTGGAAAAAGAATCCCGTTTCGTGGCTTACGGTGAGGATGGCTATGTTAAATCCACCGTCTTGTAAGGATTTGATCCATTGATCCATGTCATACTTTTGGGGATTGAAGATGTTATAATCTTCGACTGGCGTAATACGTGCTTCCTTTTGTACATAAACCTTCCCGTCGTATGCATGCAGATCGATACAAACCAAGGCAGCCAGTTCGGTATTTTGCCACTGAATTTGGGCTGGGGTAGGTAGGGGAATGTTGGGCGCTTGTTGTGCGGTTGCGGTGCAGATTATCCCAAGTAACAAGCTTAGCGTATTCAAATAGGTATACATAGCATAAGTAAGTAGACAGATTGTAGGATCAAGAGGTTTAGCCCCACAAGGGCTATTGGCGGATTCCGGTCCGCCAATCCTATTCGCCAAAGCGAAGCTGCTTTCACTGCCAGCGATGAACCTGATGTGCTTTATTAGCACCCGTTTTATTTCTTTTCTTCCCGTAAAATCTTCTCCATTTTACGACCTTTCGCCAATTCATCAATTAGCTTTTCCATACGTCTGCATTGTTTATACAATTCAAATTCATCCTCTATTTCTTCAATTCGATACCCACAAACGACTCCTTTAATCAAGTGTGCGTTGGGATGTATGTTAGCTTGTTGAAAAAAGGTTCTAAACGTTACTTTCTCATCGATAAGTGATTGTAATTTAGCTTCATCAAAACCAGTCAACCATTCTATTACTTGATGGAATTCTTCTTTTGTCCTACCATTCTTCTCCAACCTATTCCAGTAAAGGGGGTAAATAGATGCAAAGATCATATTAGCAACCTTTTCATTTTTTTCAGCTGTAACTTTCATGTGTATTTGATTTAATGGGTGCTACCATCTGCCTGCCTGGAACTGTTCTGGAACCTCTTGTTACACAAGCTCTTTTATTCTCCGCATCTCCCCTCAAATCCCCTTAGAAGCAGGACAAAACCGATGTTGTGCGTTCGGGTTTCTGGCTAATATACTTTCACGCATTGCTACGATAGAACCTGAATATTAAACTCTTTTCTTATTTCAGCAATAGAGGTATCCAAATAGGGCTCGAACTCATCCCAGGGCCATGGTTTGTGCATGTTTTTTGATCGGATGATCAGCACAGGGATGGATCGTAAAAGTTTGAAAATATTGCTTAGCACATGCGTAAAGCTGAAACTTCTGGATAGTTCAAAAGCATTGGCTTTTTGATAAGCACTGATATGTTTCCAAAACCCCAAAGTGGTGCCGAAGATCGTCCATATTTTGACAGCGCCTTCCCCAAATAGGGATATATCACACCCAAATAGTACGTGCGCGATATCGTGTGAGGTAAAGAAGGCTTTGACTTCACTGGGAATCCCTTCCTTGTTATGGCTAAGCTGGCTCTTGTATCCTTCATAAAACTGCTCCAGGCCCTGCCTAAGGGTGATATTGCTATCCGCTGCCAGATAGGAATTCGACATAATTTCTGATGATCTGCTCATGACGCTCCAACGGTGGGTATATGAATAGTTTTTGCATATGCTGAGGTGCGATCCCTACGGAACACGCTCATATCGGCATTGTCACTACCGTTTTTTTCTGTTTACCTAAATGACTTCGGTTTCAAATTGTTGCCGGCATTTTCTGCGATTTCCAGGATTCTCTTTTGCCGGGTCTCTTTTCTTTTAGCAGAAACTACCCAGTATAATA
>CAYGTH010000594.1:0-4644 GCA_964352745.1 uncultured Bacteroidia bacterium | reverse complement strand
GGAATATTGAGGGCATTGGCGCACACATCATTGGGGGGAATCCCAAAAGCCTGAATAGAAAATATATTGTTGCCAGCATATACTGAGGCCGTTCCGTATTTGAGGAGATAAGTATTGCCTGCCATCAGGCCATCTATAAAACCGTTCCCTGCCATGCAGGCGATCTCTGTCCCGCCACATTGGTCGTACAGGGCAATTTTTTGAGTAACGGATAGACCCGAAAGCTTGATTTTTCCATCATAAGGCATAGTAAAGGTGTACCACATGTCAAAATTGTCACTGCTGGCATTCTCGCAACTGGCATCCAGACTTTCGGAGGCGCCGCGGGTATCAACAGCTATACTCTGCAGGGTGTCGACAAAGGGGATCAGGACCGCTGCACTGCATTCATCATTGATGGGGGCTGCAAATGCCTGGATGACAAAGGTATTTATATGGGCGTAATTGGAGGCAGTACTGTATCGCAGATAATAGGCCGTATTGGCGAGCAGGTTGTCAAAAAACCCACTGCTAAACCGGCAGGCGATTTCCGTTCCGCCACATTGATCGAATAGTGCAGCATAATTCACAGATGAAAGTCCGGAAATTTCGATTTTTCCATCGAATGGCATCAAAAACTCATACCATGCATCAAAATTGTCATTTGAAGCCATCTCACAGGATGCGTCTAATTCTTCATATGCACTTCTAAGGTCAGTGGTGATGGATTGGGGGTTGTCTATATTGGAGACAATGGCTGCGCTGGAACAATTTTCATTGGGAATCTCCCCAAATGCCTGTACTGAAATATTGTCTGTAGTGAATCCGGTATATGGAGATGCATACCGCAAGTAGTAAGTCGATCCATTGCTCAGGGAGTCAAAATAAATATTCCCACCCGATTGACAACTGAGCTCATTCCCTCCGCATGCATCAAAGAGCGTAAGGTGGCTGCTAGCCGTAACGCTGCTAACCCGTAGTTTTCCATCAAAGGGCATGGTCAATATATACCAGACGTCCCGGTTGAGGTCTGCCGGATTTTCACAGGAAGCATCCAGGCTTTCCGTTGCGGTACTCAAATCGACCAGAACCGATTGCCAGTTTCCGAGGTTGCTTAGAGAAATCGCATTAATACACACATCATTTACGGGCTGAGCGTGCATAAAAGGGGTAAGGCATAGCCCCCAAAATGCCAGGAGAGATAGCGTTTTCATGTGGAGAGGTGTTTGGTAGATGAAAACAAATCTCCAACTTCAGACATACAGAGTCGTCACCCGATCGGGTGATTTTGAGAAGGGATATTTATGGGGTGCGAATTTTGATTTACGATTTAGGAAATACGATAGCGAGATTGCTATAAGGCTTTCGGCAAAACCATCCGAATCTGGGTGCCACCAGATGAAGCGATTTCGAGTTTGCCTTCCATTTTGGAGATGAAAGATCGAATGAGTTTAAAGCCCATTGATTTGACTTGTTCGGGTTTAAAATCCGTGGGTAGGCCAATGCCATTATCTTTCACAAGAACTTCCAACCCTCTCTCCGCTTTTAGTACCTGCACTTCGATCTGGCCCGCCGATCGATCTGTAAAGGCGTGCTTGAGGGAGTTGCTGATCAGTTCATTGAGAATCAGCCCCAGGGGAATGAGCACATCGACGTCCAGAGAGATGGGCGCGACATCTTGGGTCAATTGGATGTGATCCTGATCAACGCGGTAGGAGGCCATAAGATTTTCAGTGAGTTTTTCAATATAATCCGGGAGGTGTACCCCGACCAGATTTTCTTCCTGATACAGGTTTTGATGAATGAGCGCCATCGCCCGAACACGGTTTCTCCCTTCCTCAATTGCATCCAGGGCTGCCGGGTCTTCGATCGTTCGGGATTGGAGCCCCAATAAGGAGGAAACCACCTGCAGATTGTTTTTGACGCGATGATGAATTTCTTTTAACAGGATTTCCCGTTCGTTAAGGGCTTGTTGGATCGTGTTTTTTTGTACGCTAAGTTGACGATTCGTGCGTTGCTTGAGTCTGTAACTCCTCCATAGCAAAGCTAGAATGACTGCACCCGCGATGAGCCCCCCTAAAAAAGAATTACGGATCAGACGTTGTCTTCGCATCTGACTGGCGATAATCGCATCTTTTTGTTCCTGATGCAAAGCGATCTTCTCCTTTTCTGCATCGAACTGATATTGCATTTCCAGGCGGGTAAACTCCTGCAGTTTTTCTTCATTGAAAAGAGAATCCCGAGCCTCCATGTACTGCTTCAGATAAATGGCAACAGCCTGATGATTCCCTAGTTTTTCATATGCTCGCCAAAGACAATTGCAATTGCTTTCAATTTGCCGAAACATTTGAATCTCTTCCATGAGGGAAAGCCCTTTGAGGCAGTGGTTTACGGCCGATTTCCATTTTCCTTGTTTCAGGGCCCATTCCCCGAGCATAGAGTAAGTATGCGACAGGGTTTTTATATCGCCGACCTTCTTACTCAAATCTAGTGCTTCTTCCAAATGGGAATATGCGAACGCATATTTACCTTGATTCATCATCAACTCTCCGATGGATCTGTGCGCACTCCCGAGTCCATGTTTTGCGCCTGTTTCCCGATCAATTTCCAGACTTTTTTGATAGTAGACCATGGCAGCAGCAGTATCTCCCAGGTATTCATAGGCAGTACCCAGTTTGCGGGTATTGGAAGCCCAATAGGATTTATTGTTGATTTCCTGGGCCAGGGCTACACTTTTTTCCAGATACGGAAGGGCTTTCTCATACTGTTTCAAAGAGATGTGAACGCCGCCAATATTGCTATTGGAACTGCTTGCCAGTCTTGTCATTCCTTCTTTTTCTGCCAGGCGTAGGGATTTTTGCAAATATTCAAGCGCAAGGGGATAATTCCCTTCTCTGATATAGGTAGCACCGATATTATTCAAGGCATAGGGCAAGTGAGTCAGGTTATTGATTCGCTCAAATATTTCAACACTCCGCTTCATGTAGGCAAGGGCTTCAGGAATATTGGATTGTCGGCTATGGACGGAGCCGATATCAACAAACAGCCCTGCCAGACTCAGGGAGTCTATTGTATCGGCAGAAAGAGATGCAACGTAGGCATTTTGGAAATGACTAAATGCCTGCTCAAAGTGATCCAGTCGATCATAGGCTTGTCCCAGTTTCCGTTGGTTATTCGCTTGTTGGCCAGGATCTCCCAGCCGTTGATAAACAGATTCGGTAGATTGATAATGGGTGAGGGCTTCTGTGTACTTCCCCAGTTTATAGCTGGCAAATCCCAAATTTTGCCTCATTTCTGCCCATTTCAAGGGCGTATCTGCCGAATCTACATATTGAAGACCCTCCAGAAAATGTGTATAAGCACCTTCGTTATCGACAGAAAAATGAGCATTGCCTAGTTGGAGATAGGCTTTGGCAAATAGCGTACTGTCCTGACTTATTTTTGCTTTTTGAAGCATTGTGGTTCCCCTCTGCAAAAGACTGTCTCTATCCTGCGCAAGCGAAGAACTAAGCGAGAGGAGGCCAATCAGCAGCGATATGGAGAAAAATCGAAACATGATTTGGGTAGAAATAATAAAATACAAATGGAAAATCCTATTGATTAATGATTCGGGCGATCAACGGATTTGCACGAGAGTAGCTACAATTTGATTAACTTTTCAACCCAACTTCCTGAGTCTGTTTGCACACTTAGCAGATACATGCCCGTAGCCAGGTTTGATCCGAATTGCGTTTGACGGGATCCCTTCCATTGTTCTACCAGATGACCATTTACAGTCAAAATCTTAACTGTTAACGGCTTATTGGCGGTAAGGCGAAAATGGTCGCTGGAAATATTGGATGGAAGGAGGTAGGGCCTTGGGGTATCTTCAAGGGCATCCAGGGAGGTCAAAGGGCTACAGGTAATTCTGAATTCGTCAAAACAGGCACCCATGCTATAAAACCCAACAATAGCTATCGTATCTGATCCGGAATCAAAACTGGTGCTGATAAATGTCCAATTGTTCGTGCTAACAGATACGGGATGAGAATTCCAATTAATTCGGAAGTGGGGATAAGGAGCCTCTTCATTTGCTCCATTCAGGATGTATGCACTTGCAAAATAAGTCGTGTTGGAATCTACGCGAATGACCTGAAAAGCGCCTCCTCCATTGCTACATGCGCTTTTGTTTCCGGTAAAGCCCCCACTAGATGCGAGTATTCCATCATCATAAAACCATTTACCGGTTTCTGGTTCGCCTGAATATCCGTAAAACTCACCCGACTCGAAACTGGAGTCAGCCATCGCCACACTTTGGCATTGCGCCCGGAGATGATCCGCAGGAGCACTTAACAAAAGGAGTATAAGGACTTGCGCAAATTGCTTCATAAGCCAGGAGGGTTACCTGTTTGTATAAGGTAGCAAAATACCTGGTAATTAGAGAATACCTCCTGATATCTCCTTTTCTTCAGGTTGCGGGAATGCCCACCTCCCTTGCCATTCCACCGGATTATCAAGATATTAGAAACTGCACAGCCCTCAGGCGAAAATTTTCGTTAAACAGATATTACTGAACCGTAACTGCTTAGCAGCCTGCTATAGTCGGATTCCGGTCCGACTAGCCAGATGGATTCGCTTTGGCGAATAATGATTGGCGGACCGGAATCCGCCAATAGCCCGTACAGG
>CAYGTH010000593.1:0-4644 GCA_964352745.1 uncultured Bacteroidia bacterium | reverse complement strand
TCAAAGCAGAGGTCATATTGGAAGAGCCCGCTACAAAGGGGCCTGCGCGGAACATAAAACCTACATCTGCTGTTCCCGCATCAGAAAGGGATATCGGTACTCCCAGGCCGAACCACTTGCTCTCCCAGCGCGGTGTCAGGCTAACCTGAGTCAGGGTATGAACGGATTGGTATTTCCCACCGCGTTTGAAAGCAATATAGGGCGTGAGGTTGATATAGAATTTTTTCTTGATTTGTAGATCAAATTGGGCACTAAAAGCCGTTGGGAGTCCCATGGTGAAATCTTCACTGCCTTGTTCCGTGTTAAATTCTGCCTGAATTACACTATCAAAAGCAGCGATTCCGTTCAGGTCGAGTTGGTTGAGGTCGTAGTCCAATACGCTCCCGCTAAAGTTTTGGCCCAGCGGTGATTGAGAAAAAGGAATAACCCCTACATCCAACAGGGAGAGACCCACCCGGAATTTGTATTTATTCTTGTCAAGCATGGGGCTTCTGCTGTCCCCACTTCCATAGTGGTATTCTGCATGGTCGGGCCGGTATTCATATACAAATCCCAGATCCAGTCCCAATCCTACATCGTTAAACCGAATATTCCCAAAATCCCGAAACGGATCAAAACCATTCTGAATTCCATCCAAAACGGTTGAATGCGCATAAGAAACATTGGCCTCTTGTATGCTAATGGTATGATCATCCGCAAAAGAATATCGCAGGCTATCTGTATAAGCAGAGGCACCCGCGAGGCCGCTCAGTAGTTTGAGTCGTGCACCTCCTTTTACAAAATGCTCCCCATCGTCATACAGAACCCGGCTGTAATTCAGACCCAATTCCATATAGCTGAGGATATTGACACTCATGCCGGGATTGGTATAGACCGAATCAAACTGCCGTGCGAGGTCGAGCAGGTGATACCCAAATCGGGCCCCGGGCTCTTCAACGCCATCTATATTGAGGAAACTCCGCCAGCGGGAGGTGAAGGCAATGCTGTGTTTCGGGGAGAGCGAGATCATCGCCCCCGGCAATTGGATGTCATAATTGAGGTACAAGGATTTGGGATCTCCATTGATGTTTTCCCGAATAATCCCCATATAATTGTCGGAAGTGAGGTTGCCAATATCCCCATTGAGAATCGCACTTCCGGCAATACTGATATAAGAATTGCTAAAGGTGGTATTCAAGCCAAACAGAGAAACATCGTATTTGAGTCGGCTATCCGCAATAGCTGCCGGCTGAAGATCGATGGCATAAATCCCTGCGTAGTTGCTGTTTTGAAACCCAATGAAAGTCTGGGCCTGCAAATGATAGGCGAAAAAAGACTGGAGAATGAACAGGATTGGAATTACATGCTTGGTCATGCCCGGAAATTAGAAAATTCTCTTCAATAACCGGGACTTTTCGACTGAAAATTTCGTCCGGCCTGTTACGCACTTTCAGTATTTTGCAGCCTGCGAGACATGGGAGGATTTTGTATCTTCGTATTCTAGGTGTTGAAATATGGATATATCGGAGCTTCGGCGATTGGTGCGGCAGGGGGAACACTTGCAGTTGGAATTTAAGCGAAAAGCCAATCATCCGGATAAAATTGCGCGTGAGATCGTCGCATTTGCAAATACAGAAGGAGGCTATCTACTCGTTGGCGTGGATGATGACGGGCAGATTTATGGAACTAAATCAGCTGAAGGAGATGCCTATGAGGTTTCCCAATACCTTGAAAAAAATTGCTATCCCAAGATCAACTGCGACATCATTCATGTGCCTGTAAACGCTCGCCGGGAGGTATTGGTCATGAAAATTGCTCCCAGCAATCATAAGCCCCACTTTATTCGGGTAGAAAATGGAATCAAATCCAAAATTGCCTTTGTGCGTGTGGCTGATATGAGTATTACGGCTAGCCGGGAGATGGTTTCCATCCTGCGGCATTCCCGAATGCGCAAAGGAGTCCAACTGCATATTGGAGATCAGGAGCGGACGCTCTTGCAATATGTAGAAGAAGTATCCCAAATGAGCCTTGAGGCTGCCCAAAGACGCCTTCAAATCTCAAAACGAAAAACTTCTACTTTATTGATTCTCATGGTCCGTGCCGGATTGTTGAAGATTCACCCCACAGAGAGAGGGGATTTTTACACCCTCGCAGAAGAAGCATTTCAATAATCAGTTCATTTGCCTGCCATCCTATTGTCGGCAGTTTTGTACTGCCCACCCATCCCCCTTTTTTCACCGTTAGGCGAGGTTAATAAGGAATTCATGTAAGGATTTCCTAACTTTTGGTGCTTTTTAGGGATGAAAGAGGTTTTGGATTCGATTAGAGTAACCTCCTTTTATTAGGAGAATAGACCAAAATAGGTCCGGATTCGTATATTTATTGTCGCTTTTCCCCTACACGGCCAAATTTGTTCTGTAAGTATTTATCGCCTCCTGTATCCCAGGGCCATGTAATAAAAGATGACAAAACCTTTACTCTTTTCCGTATTGACAGTCTTCGTGTGGATCATGGCGCAACCCGCATATGCGCAACTCCCCCCTAATCAACCTGAGCAAGATTGTTCGAATGCCATTCCTGTTTGTCAAAATGTCTACAGCCAGGGAAACTCTTATCAGGGAGCAGGCCTGATTCCCGGTGAAATTAATGGAAACGCCTCCTGTTTACTGGGAGGAGAAGTAAACGATGTCTGGTATATTTTCACAGTACAGACTTCGGGTACTTTATGTTTTAGCATTACGCCTAACCTCATTTCCAATGATTATGACTGGGCCGTATATAACCTGACCAATAATAGCTGTTCAGATATTGCAACCAATCCAAGCCTGGAAGTAAGTTGTAATTTTTCCGGTACTCCCGGAGTTACAGGTCCTAATGGATTGCCAGGCGGGCAAAATAATGCTTGTTTAAATGTGCTGGCAGGAGAGACATATGTGGTGAATGTGAGTAACTGGTCCGGTACAGGTGCAGGATATACCCTGGATTTCTCGGCTTCTACCGCAGCAATTTTTGATAATGTGCAGCCTACGATGACTTCTTTTACGAATGATTGTAGTGCTACCCTCTTCAATATTACCTTTTCTGAGAATATTGTTTGTAGTACGATTGATCCTGCCGATTTTATCCTGACGGGTCCAGGAGGCCCTTACACGGTTTCGGGAATTACAGGAGCTAATTGTGCGGCAGGAGGTACGTTTGAGGATGAATACGAATTGACGATTTCGCCCCCTATCAGCAGTACGGGCATGTTTTACCTGTCCCTGATGGATACGCTGGAGGATAATTGTGGAAATGTGGGGGTATATAGCACCGATTCAGTTACCCTTAATCTGAATGCAGTATTGGTTGGGGCAGTGCCTGATACGATTTGTCCGGGTGATCCCACAACCCTGCAAACCAGTTTTGGTTCTACTGCAGGATATCAGTTTATGTGGACACCCGGAGGGATGACAAGCTCAAATCCGGTTGTAAATCCCCTGGTTACGACTACCTATAATGTCTTGGTAACCGATCCATCTGGTTGCCCGTTTGTCGGTTCTGCTGAGGTGTTTGTTCGGGATTTACCTACCTCTGCCTTCTCTGCTACGCCTACTCAGCTATGCCCTGATGCTACAACCACCATTACCTACTCCGGTACAGCTTCTGCTAACGCCACCTATACCTGGGATTTTGATGGAGGCACTGTTGTTTCGGGCAGTGGAGCCGGGCCTTACCTCGTTAACTGGACCAGCCCCGGGAATAAAAATCTGAGCCTTTCTGTAGTGGAATTTGGCTGCCAGGGACTTACTACCAATTTCACCGTTGAGGTATTGCCGCTACCAGTGGCGACCTTTTCGCTACCCCAGGAAGTCTGTATAGGAAATAATGCAAATATCAATTTCGCCGGACTTGCTTCTCCCAATGCTGCTTTTGTGTGGGAATTTGGAGGCGGAACAGTACAGTCGGGAAGTGGTGGCGGTCCTTATCAGGTTTCCTGGAATACTGCGGGCACCTATTCTGTTTGCCTGACCATGAGCGATAATGGCTGCCAGTCAGATCAGGTTTGTCAAACCATCGTAGTCAATCCTCAGCCGGAAGCTTCTATAGCAGCACTTGACGGGCAATGTCTGGATGAAAACGAATTCACGTTCCGCCATAACGGTACGCCGGGCATGGTGGCCTATATTTGGAGTTTTGATGGATCAGCGTCCTCCTTATTACCTAGTCCTATTCTGTCCTATTCCGAGCCGGGTGTATTTCCGGTGGGCCTGGTGGTTACAGATGCCAAAGGCTGTCGGGATACTGCTGTTTCAAGTGTGGAAGTATATCCGGAACCCCTTGCAGCTTTTGCTGCTCAGTCCGTTTGCCTGGAAGAAGATATCCTCTTTTTTAATCAATCTACGGTTGCTCCTCCGGGGGTAATCGGTACCTATACCTGGAATTTTGGTAATTCTACGGGGTCAGATGAGATTACGCCTACGGTTACTTATCTCGCTCCCGGCATCTATGAGGTTCAATTAATTGCTGAAACGCGTACCGGCTGCCTGGATACAGTTGTGCAGTCGGTATCGGTATGGCCGCTACCAGATGTCGCATTTGATATGGAAAGCGTCTGTGCCCGGGATACCGCTCAGTTTGAAAACTTCAGCACCATTGATAGTAGCATCACGCAGGATGTGATCAGCG
>CAYGTH010000592.1:0-4650 GCA_964352745.1 uncultured Bacteroidia bacterium | reverse complement strand
CGCAAACAAATCTCGACAAGGAGGAACTCTACGATCAGTTGAAAGCACTTCTTGCCACATATCCCTTCCATGTAAGCGCTACAGAAATGCGAAACCTGATCAATGGTATATTTAACTATTGCAGTCTGCAAATGCGGCAAGGCAAACCGGCATACCGGGATGAGATGGGATGGCTTTATCAGCTTATGATTGATCGCGATATCATCTGGATAGACGGCAAGGTCCTGGCCTGGGATGTCGTCAACCTCACCATCTATCACCTGGAAAAGGGTAACTTCGAGTGGGTAGAGGCCTTTCGTAAGAAGTGCAGAACCCGGCTTATTCCTATTCAAAGAAAGCAAGTGGAGTTGTTTTGCAAAGGCCTTTCTACCTATTATCGGAAAGAATATAAGAAAGCGCTACGGATGTTCGATCAGCTGCTTGCCAATTTTGACGATGTCTTTTATGGTCTCAATGTTCGGGTTGCCAAAGCACGCCTGTTGTACACCTGTCAAAACTCCGATCGCAACTATCTGGAATCCTTTGAAAAGTTACTGGATTCCGCACCTGTTTATATTCGGTCTAAGGAGGTAGCCGACACCCACAAAGAACGTAATCTCAATTTTTTCAAGTTTCTGAAGCGCTTGCACAAGCTGGATAAGGCTAATTCTTCAACGCTCACGCAATTTAAACTCGAGGTCGAGGCTGAATCTCGGATTAGTAGTCGAAACTGGTTACTGGCAGAAATAGAAAAAAAATCCTAACTCCAATCAGGAATTCAGCCCTGTCAACCAACCTGTTAGCCTGACTTCCGGTTATGATTTATTCGAATTACTGTCAAAAACCCTTCTGGTTTCTTTTTCCCGAATTTACTATTGTGACAAAATATCAGACTCCTGCCAGGTAGCAGGAGCCTGATATAAGGGCTAGCGAGGAATGTAAGACAGCGTCGTATGGGTTAGATTCCCTTCCCGGTCATACAGGGCCAGGCTGTAGCGGCCCTGAGGCAACTTAGACCCGCGCAGATCGATCGGAAAATGGATTCCCCTCAGCAGTTCTTTTCCATTCAGGTTTCTCAGCACCCAGTGTGAAAGTTCTATTTCAGTATGAGATCGATAAATCGTACCTGGGTTGGGATTTGGGAATATCCGCACATCTGGTAGTGCGGCTTCTTGACGAATCCCCCTGCGCATTCCAATATCGTCTATCTGGATGATTACCCCTCCTCCCGCATTGACGAGAAGGCCCTCTGCCGATAGGCCGTTAGCTGCACAAATCAGGGAAAAACGGGCAATTTCGCCGTCACCTTCCTTTGTTAGTGCTACGTCATGACCGTCAAACTCAATCGTGCGTTCCGTCGAATTCAAGGTCGTGGTCATCTCCATTTCCAAGCCATCAGTAATCCAGGAGTTGCTGAAATCCGGAGAAATCGAGGTTGGGAATTCGGCATCCGTAGTCAATTCAAAGCTTAAGTTGAAGCCGATTACATCCTGCAAGGAAGTGTTTGCATCTCCGGCCCAGATGATAATGGTTACCGTATCGCCCTCGTTGAAGATGCCCGAAGGATAGGTTAATCCATATGGAATGGAGTCAGTTTCATATGCACCAAACAAGGGTGAAAGACCTGAAAGCAACAGATAGGCACAGGTAATGAGAGCTAGTTTTGAAACAATAGCTGTCCCGTTGGCAAACCCGTAAGGTTGCCACATTGAAGTGGAAATCATGGTTAATTCTTTAAAAAGTGAATAATCAGGTTGACTATGCTCTCCTGAATCCATAACCCGAGAGCTATGCTATGAATCCAGATAGTCTTCTACATCAAAAGAGAATGGCCCTTCTCCTTTGACTTCACCTGATAGACACATCAGCCCATGAAAACCTAACCACTAATTCAAAAAATATATTTTAGCCACTCAATTATTTCATTTGGTCGAATCTTTTTTATATCTTTTACAAATACAAGCAATTTTCCCTCACATTGAATTTCAATCTGAAACACTGGTTTTCAGTGGCTTGTATTGGAATTAGCTTCCTACTTGCCATTAGCTGCCATTCTGATCCACCATCAGAGGGGCCGATTACCTTTGATATGCAGCTCTCAGCGATCTTAGCGGAGGATTCTCAGGGATGGGCCTATTGGGAAGCAGCAGAGGCGGCCCTTAACCGGGCTCAATCCAAGGAAGCGGATTCATTGTACCACCTCTGTGCACAGGCATACAAACAAAGTTATAATGATACCGGGCAGTTTTGGGCCCTTGCAAAACGGGCAGAAATGCTTGCAGGAAGAACCAATCAGGATTCTACCTTTACTGATCTGGTCTATCAGATGGAAGCATGCATCTCTCAGCTTTCGTCCGACACAGTTGCGTTCTGGGCAGACATCCTGCTGCGATATGTAAAGGGTTTGCCAGCGAACGGTATCCGGCCCTATTCGGAAGATTCATACGCTTATTTCAGCCAGCTCGTAACTGCTTCCACCCCCCATATGGGACTGCCCTATAATGAACTATTTTCCCAGCTATATTTCTTACTGGGAGATATTCATTTTCAATTCCTGGATAATCCCGATTCAGCAGCCGTTTATCTCGAGAAATCCCTGATCCTGGAAATGGATCAAGCCCCCAGCCTTGCCCGGTCAGATAAAACCCTCATCTATGGATGGGTAAAAGAACAGCAGGGAGAATATGAATACGCTGCCCGTATCCAGCAATTCACCCTCGGGCTGCGGCAACATTTCCTGGGTCCCAGCCATATCAAAGTAGCGAATGCCTGGAATCATTTAGGAAATTGCCAATACGAAAAGCAGGCCTACGAAGCTGCCCGGGAAGCGTACTCGCATGCCTATCGAATTGTAGAAGGCTCCAGCACCTATCCTATCCATGAAATTGCATTTCTAAATAATAAGGCTGCTACCCTGGAACAGCTTGGGCAAACCGATTCACTGGAAAATACCTATATAAAGGTCCAGCTTTTGATTGATACCTATCTTCGCGAAGAGCCTGGAACTTACGAATACTATCAGGTTCTCAATCATCAAAATCGGGCAGCCTTTTATATCGACCAAGGTCTATTCGAGAAAGCTGAACCACTGTTACATGAGGCATCGAAAATAGCTAAGCAGCTCGGCAATCCAACAGACATGGTTCCTGCCCACACGCAGATTCTCCTTGCTGAATTGTATCACAAGCAAGGTAAATATCGAGCAGCTCAACAAGTTATTCGACAAGCCAAGAAACTGGCAGGCATCATACTTAAGGAAGATCAAGTCCAAGTTCCGGAATCAACTGAACCCGGGCTGGTGCTCGACTTATTTTCGCTAAGCGCTAAGGTCCATTACGATTCTCCCTCCGTTAGCCTAATGGATCACAAACGAGCTTTGGCAGAATTGATGCTGCTGTTTCAGTTTGCACAACAAGAACGAAGAATACTTAGCTTAGAGGAAGATCAGTTGCACACTGGAACAAGCATTCAGCAGCAATTGCGGATTGCCGTTCAATTAGCGTATACCCTCCTACAAGAGACAACTGATTCTACCTATCTCCATCAAGCATTCAGCTTAATGGAATTGAGCAAGAGTCAGGTATTGCAGCAGGAATTAGCCCGACAAGCCACTGCCACACGGGCACAACGGCATCGAGGTCATATCCTTAGTTTAAAACAAGGGGGTATCAGCGACCTTGCCCCTAATTCGACGAATCAAATTGAGAGACTGGCAATCGAGCAAGCATTTTTACAGCAACTTATTTTGCGCGTGCACGAACCTATCCTCCCTGACACCTTACTATCAAAGGAAAACAACCCTCAGCTGTCCCCGCTCACAAGCCTTTCTGAAATCCAATCTCTCCTAAAACCGGAGGAACTCTTACTCACCTATATGGTTTCTGATACGGTTTTGTGGGAGCTGTCCGTGTCTGCATCACGAACACAAATGAGAGCGATTCGGCGGGATTCTTCCTTTACCGAACGTCAAGATATTTTCTTACGTGCTGCGTCTGATCCAGATTCGGATCTTATGGAGGCGAGGGTTCGGATCTTGATGGAAACAGGCTATCAACTTAGCGAACAGTTACTGTTTCCTGCCTGCCAATATCACTTTGGAAAAGACCGCATTCCCACCCGCATCCACGTTGTACCAGATGCCGGGCTATCTCGCTTCCCATTTGAGCTACTGCCAACCAAGCGTCAAGACGCACACTACTATCATGATATCCCCTATCTCATCCAGGCAGCGAGTGTCAACTATGGATTTTCAGCTGCTTTGTTAAAACCCAGTTTAGCCTCAATAGAACAGGGCAGGACTCAAAAGAGTGTACTCTCTTTGATCGGGCTTGATGATACGAATGTAGAAATTGACATAGAAGTACCGTCCTCTTTTAAGCAGTTGAAACTTACTGGCTTGGATGCCACAAAAGCTCAATTTTTCCAAGAAGCACCTCATCACAGCCTATTACAAATCCTTGCGCATGGCTTTGCCGACGACAAGGCTGAGAACCCCTATATGCTCATTAAGGGTGCGGGTGTCAAACATACCGATACCCTATTTGCCCATGAAGTCTCAATGCTCCCCCTCAAAGCCGAGTTGGTCATCCTTACAGCTTGTGATGGCACGCAAGGTCAACTAATAAGTGGAGAAGGTAGCTTTAGTCTGCTGCGGGCCTTTAAGATGGCGCA
>CAYGTH010000591.1:0-4666 GCA_964352745.1 uncultured Bacteroidia bacterium | reverse complement strand
CGGGGGGTGGAGGGGGATGACACCCATAATTATACTACGGATAGTATCCTTTTTCTATCATCATCCTTCGGTTAATGATTCTTTCTGGATCGTTAAACCGCAATAGCTTTATGGTGGCCATTCCACATGTTGTGATTGGGATAATCTCTCCTTCGTGGATTGAGAAATGTTCTTCCCAGACTTGGGCTCTGGGATTAAACAAAGGAACTATTTTTTGTTCCTGGCCGATGACTGTTGTAAGATCCGTGCCCTTATGTTGGTTGCAATGCGGACATGCAAATGCCAAATTATTCAAGTCGCTTTTTCCACCATGTTTGGTTGCGATAATATGGTCTATGTGGAAAGGAAGGAAAGAGTCTTCGTCTTTGGCTAGGCAGTATTCACATGAATGGGTTGCTCTTAATGCAACCTGATTTCGTATTATCTTTGAGATTCTTTTCACGCAGCACGCAGGCTTTTTGCACGAGCTTTGGCCATGTTAATGAGTAAATCAAGCGATAGATATCGTTCCAGTTCAATGGACTCTTCGTATGTAAGTTCACCTGATTTTTTTTTGTTAACCAAATATTCTACACGTTCTGCCATCTCATCAGACGCCCGTATCGACAGGATTCGTTCGGGATCCATATTAGCGAGTATTTCCGCTATATCACCAAATGCTTTATTAACTGTCATACCTACTGAACTTTACTTTTCCTACGTAAATATACAAATATTTGTTGATTGGATTTTGCAGACTATGCGGTAAATCTACAACAATCGTTGCCTCACCTGATCCATATAAGAACGACTTACATGAACGGCATCTCCATTTGTCAGGAGGATATCGTAGCCTGATATGTGTTTTTCGATTCGGTCAATATAGTTGAGGTTAATGATCGAAGAGCGATGTACGCGGAGAAACTGTCCCTTGTCGAGCTTGTTTTCCAACTGGCCCAGCCCGTAGGAGCTGAGGTGCCGTTTGCTGGCAGTAACCAGCCATGTATAATCTTTTTCCGCTTTGAGCCAGATGATCTCTGAGGCATCAATGGCCTGGAGGTGCTTCCCCGTTTGTACAAATAACTTTCCGGTGTAAAATTGGGCTCGTTTTGACTCCAGGCGCTCGGCCAGCTGCCGAATCTGATCCAGGTATAAATTGGAGTCCGGGCGGGTAAGAACCTTTTGGACGGCTCGCCCAAATCGTTCACGGGTATAGGGTTTCAACAGATAATCAATAGCATTCACTTCAAAGGCATCAAGGGCATATTGGTCATAGGCGGTACTGAATATTATGTCAGGCACTCGTTGGAGTTTCTCCAATACCTCAAAACCTGTCATACCCGGCATCTGTACATCGAGAAAGACCAAATCAGGAGAAAAAGTCTCGATGGTGCGCAGGGCATCGACCCCATTATTGCATTCGCCTACGATCACCAGTTCCGGATAGCCGTTTAGGTATTCCCGGATAAGTTCTCGGGCGGGTGCTTCATCGTCAACAATAATTACTTTTTTCACAGCAGGACTGTATTATCAGCAGTGGTTAAGGGGATATTAAACTGAACACGGGTTCCAGCGGGTTTGTTTTCCTGAATTTCCACAGGCTTTCCATATAGACTTTGGAGCATCTTGCGGGTATTTTGGAGGCCGACCCCGTTGCCAGTTTGTGCGAAAGCCTGTTGGAAGCCTATTCCATCATCAATGATAGCGATACGTATCTGTTTGCCGATTTGCTGAATGTTAATTTCTACCTTCCCCCCTTCAATCCGCGGAGAGATACCATGTCGAATGGCATTTTCGACTATGGGCTGGATCAGCATTGGGGGAATCAATACAGTTTGCAAAGCCGGATCTACCGTCCATTTAATTTCCAAACGTTCGCGATATCTGGCTTTTTCCAGTTCGAGGTAGGTCCTGATAAAGGCCAGTTCATCACTCAGCGGGACAAATTCCAGTTTAGAGGCTTTTAGTTGGTACCGAAACAGATCAGAAAGTTTGGCGATCAATTCCCGGGTATATTCCTCCTGGGGGGAAAGAGAGGCATTGATGGTATTGAATACATTATATAAAAAGTGTGGATTCAGTTGGGCTTTGAGGGCTGCGAGCTCACTTTTAAGGGCCATTTCCCGGAGATCATTGGCACGTTTCTGCTGTCCTATCAATCGGCGAGACTCATCATAGAGATGGAAGACCCCAAATTGCAACACATAAAAAAGAGCCGGGATGTAGATGTCCCATCCGATTGCTCGTCCCATGAGGTGATAATAATCGATAAGTTCGCAGGCCCAGTAATACGATTGTATCCAAAGAAATATCCATAAGGGCAAGAGGACGAGATGTGCTGCATATCGAATCCACCGAGGTCGGTTTTTCAGGGCCTTAAAAATAATCAACCAAACAGGAAGCGTCCACAGGCCTTTGAGAAAATAATCCAGAAATCCCGCGCCAAAATATTCGAAATCATCGCTGGTGGTGAAATTTAATACCCAGACATATGCACAGGACCAGATTAAGTACAGGAGGATAACGCCACTAATTTCACGACGAAGGCGGAGCGGAAGAGGAGGGATAGGGTTCACGGTTTTGAACTTGAAAATGGCAAATTCTCTAATTTACTATTCCGCTGCCTCTTGAGGGATGTAAAATCGATGAACAAACAAATAAATCGATATCTGACATTCGACCCCATTCGTCGATTATATAAGCGAACTCATCTATTAAGCGGAGGAAAGGTGAAACCCTTAGGCGACTTTGGGGTATGTATCAGGATAGTTAATTGACAATAACCCCGCATACGCATGAAAATTTTCTCCACCCTTTTGATAAGTCTTATATTATTTGGAAGCGCAAGTGCTCAGGAAGCTGGAAAAATCCAGGGAACGGTCTCGGGTCCGGATGGGGAGGTTCGTTCCTTTGCGAGCGTTCTTTTGCTAAAATCTGCTGACTCTTCTATGGTCAAAACAGGTTTTACCACCGAATCCGGCGAATACATTCTTGCACCCGTTAATGCAGGTAGCTACTTTATTCAGGTACAATTTACCGGACTGAAATCCTATGAAGGCCAAGCCTTTGAATTGGCACAAGGACAAAGCCTGGAATTGCCAGTGATCCAAATGGCACCCCTCGAAGCCGAACTGGATGCGGTACAGATTCAGGCCAAAAAGCCGCTGGTAGAAGTAAAGCCGGACATGACCGTGTTTAATGTAGCGGACAATGCCATCGGAATCGGCGAAAATGCACTCGAACTGCTGCGCAAAGCCCCGGGCGTATTGGTGGATAATAATGACAACGTCCTCCTGATGGGCAAAAGTGGGGTGCGGATTTATATAGACGACAAACCTTCCCCTCTGACAGTAGCTGATCTCGCGGCTATGCTCAAAGGCATGCAATCTGATCAGATCGAATCCATTGAGATCATTACCAATCCTTCCGCGAAATACGATGCAGAAGGGAATGCCGGGATTATCAATATTCGCCTGAAAAAAGACAAAAGCCTCGGTACCAATGGGAGTTTTACGCTGGGATATGCCATCGGACGATACAGCAAATACAATGGTTCCCTGAATTTTAATAACCGCACCAAGAAGATGAATGTCTTTGGGAATTACAGCGGAGGAGTAGGGCAGACTTATAGCTTTACAGATTTCTTTCGGAAGCAAAGTGATCTGGTTTTCGATCAGCATTCCGATCGGTTCAATGATTTTCAAAATCACAATTTTAAGCTGGGAACCGATTTTTTCCTGAATGACGAACATACCCTCGGCTTCATGGTCAATGGCTTTATCAGTGATAATGAAAACAGAACCGAAAGCCTGACGCCCATTTCTCAGGAATCGACCGGCGCGAAAATCAGTACGCTTGCCGCCCAAAACGATCAAATAAGCACCAACCGAAACCTCAACGGAAATATCAATTATGGCTATCGAAATAAAGCCGGTACGACGCTGAATATAGATGTTGATTATGGACGGTTCCGGATAGAGGGAGATTCTTATCAGCCCAATTTTTATTTGAATTCCCTCTCGCAGGATACACTCTCCACCACCATTTTCTCAATCATTACGCCTTCCGAAATTGATATTTATACAGTCAAAGCTGACTACGAACGAAATGCATTTGAGGGGAAACTCTCAGCAGGAGTGAAAGTCGCTTATGTCGAGACCGATAATGTATTTGATTTTGCAGATGTGGTCGATGGGATGAATGTGTTAAATCTGAATCGCAGCAATGAATTCAAATACGATGAAAATATCAACGCGGCCTATGTTACCTACCAGCGTAAACTCAACAAATGGAACGTGCAGCTAGGATTGCGGGCTGAGCAAACCAATACTAAGGGAGAGTTGATCAGCATCCAGCAAACGGGACAAGACACGGTAAAACGCAATTACCTGAACATTTTTCCTACGGCAGGAATTACCTATTCTCACAATCAGGAAAACAGCTTTCGGGTGAATTACAGTCGTCGGATCGATCGCCCTCGTTATCAGGATCTGAACCCCTTTGTAAATCAATTGGATCAGTTGACTTTTCAGCAGGGAAATCCTTTCTTACGGCCCCAATACACGCACAGTGTGCAACTGACGCATACCTACAAGTATCGGTTCAATACGAGTATTTCCTATAGTTTGACGGATGATTTCTTTACCCAAATCACCGATACCCTCAATGGCGATGCCTCATTCATCAG
>CAYGTH010000590.1:0-4668 GCA_964352745.1 uncultured Bacteroidia bacterium | reverse complement strand
AGCCTCTCTCCCCATCATGCGTGATGAGGCCCTGATCGTAGATGGAACGGGATCGGTTATTCTGGCAGGTCCTTGTCTCGTAAAATCAGCAATTGGAGAAGAAGTAGATATAGAAACGCTGGGAGGCGCCACTACCCATTCGGAGATATCTGGCGTTACCGATTATCAAATGCCAAACGATCAGACAGCCCTCGAAAAAATACGGTCGCTCGTTTCGAAAATGGGCCAGCCTCCGGTGGCAGGTTTTAACCGGATCAAAGCCCAACTGCCGAAATACAATCCTGCGGAAATCATGGGAATATTACCCGCCGACCGGGCCAAACCCTATGACATGCACGACCTGATCAACCGACTGATCGATCAGGATAGTTTTGATGCCTATAAAGCCGGATATGGTCAATCCATTATCACCGGCTATGCGCGTGTTGACGGGTGGGCCGTCGGGATTGTGGCCAATCAACGCAAGGTAGTTCGTTCGGCAAAAGGCGAGATGCAGTTTGGCGGCGTGATTTATTCTGACTCTGCCGACAAAGCAGCCCGCTTCATCATGAATTGCAACCAAAAGCGGATACCGCTTGTCTTTTTACAGGATGTTACCGGCTTTATGGTCGGTTCCCGTTCCGAACAGGGCGGCATCATTAAAGACGGTGCAAAAATGGTCAATGCAGTTTCCAATTCCGTGGTACCAAAATTTACCTTTATTATCGGCAACTCTTATGGAGCCGGGAATTACGCCATGTGAGGAAAAGCTTATGACCCCCGATTGATTTTTTCGTGGCCTTCGGCACGGCTAGCGGTGATGGGCGGGGAACAGGCAGCCAAAACGCTCTTACAAATACAGGTTTCGTCTCTTAAGAAAAAGGGCGAAACGATTGATCCAGAGAAGGAACAACAATTACTTACCGAAATTACTGAACGATATAACCGGCAGACTTCGCCCTACTACAGTGCAGCCCGCTTATGGGTAGATGGCATCATTAATCCCGTTGATACCCGGGCGATTATCTCTATGGGCATCGAAGCAGCCAACCAAAACCCGAATTTAAACGACTTTAAGACAGGGGTTATGCAAACCTGACACATTGCCCTTTCCCGGTGGGATACTATTATTCGCTTGAGCGCAAAAGCGCTTTCCCCATCGAACCGGAAACAGAAACCCAAATATGAAAGAAACGGAATTCAAAGCCTTAATTAGTTTATTGGAAGATGATGATCCCAATGTAGAATCGCATATAGAGACCCAGCTCATCTCTATGGGCCGGGAAGTAATTCCCCGACTGGAAGAAGCGTGGGAAATAGAAACCTACCCAGTGGTGCAGCAGAAGCTGGAAGACATCATTCACCTCATTCAGAGTCAGGATACGATACAAGGCTTAAAAGAATGGCGGGAGGAGGGTGGAAAAGACCTGTTGGAGGGATGGATGCTGGTTACGAAGTTTCAATATCCGGAAATGGATCGCAGCGTTTTTGACCGGGAGTTCAGTCGGCTTAGCCATAAGATATGGCTGGAATTCAGGAGCAGTATGCAGATGGCCGATAAACTCTCCAAAGTGAATCGAATTCTGTTTGAAACAGAGCGATTCAAAGCCAACCGGCGTAGCCCTTTCGATCCTCAAAATAATTTCATCAATACCCTGATTCAATCCAAAAAAGGGAGTCCTTTTTCTCTGGGTATCCTGTATTTGATCATTTGCCAGCAATTGGAGTTAAATATCGGAGGCATCAGCCTGCCCGGTTATTTTATTCTCACGTATCCGGATAGTTCTCCTCCCCTTTATATCGACGTATTTAATCGAGGGGCATTTTTTCATCAAAAGGAACTGGTAAAGTTTTTAGCCGAACATAAAATTCAGGAAGACCCCAAATATTTTAGTCCTAATTCTCACATGATGATCATATTGACACTCATCAAACACCTGATGGAGTGTTACCAGAAACGCAAAAAACCAGACAAAGTCCGGGAATTAGAACTCCTGCTTAGAGGGCTGGAATCAGAATAAGGATACCAAGCCTGCATATTATTCTCTTATGAACTATCAATCGCTATTGAACCCACTTACTCGTATTTCCACTTCACTGCTCCAGCAAGGTCGCTTCTTGTTACTCGCGCTCGCCATGCTCGGGCTCAGCTGTAGAATCCAGCAATCCTCCGTAACGCTTGCCCCCACTGTTTCCAGCACAGCTCAGCAAGCCCCCCGGGAGATGGTTCTCCTGCAAGTCAATGATGTCTATGAAATTGCCGCACTGGAAGGCGGAAAAGTAGGAGGAATGCCGCGTGTAGCCCAACTCCGTAAAGAGCTTCTAAACGAGAACCCCCATACCTTCACAGTACTGGCTGGAGATTTTTTAAGCCCTTCTGTTATTGGTACAGTCAAACTCGATGGTGAGCGGATCAGAGGCGCGCACATGATAGATGTGATGAACGCGACCGGGATTGATTTTGTAACCTTCGGCAATCACGAGTTTGATATCAGCGAATCTGATTTGCAAAAACGATTGAATGAATCAGATTTTGAGTGGATTTCTTCTAATGTGCTACACAAGACAAAAACCGGTACGGAAGCTTTTTATAAACTCGATGAAGGAGACAAATTCACCTTTCCCCAACATCAAATCGTCTATCTCCGTGATACCTATGATGGAAAGTCGCTGCGGGTAGGCATCATCGCAGTTACGCTTCCTTTCAACAAAGTCCCTTATGTGGAGTACCTTGATTTTATCGAAGCGGCAAAAAATTCCTACGAAAAAATCAAACCAGATTGCGATTTTGTAGTCGCAATCACTCACCTGGAAATATATCAGGATCGTGAACTTGCCAAAGCGATCCCGGGGCTGAGCCTGATTATGGGGGGACACGATCATGAAAACATGTTTGAAGAAGTAGCAGGGGTTCCCATTGCAAAAGCAGATGCGAATGCAAAATCAGCCTATATTCATCGCATTTCCTTTACTGCTGGTGATGAAAAGGCAAGTGTCAAATCAGAGCTCAAACTGTTGAATGAAACGGTCAGCGAAGACCCGAGCGTAGCAGAGGTAGTCAGGAATTGGGAACAAAAAGCCTATCGTGCGTTTCAGGAACAGGGCTTTGATCTGAATTCGCCAGTTGCGAGCCTCAAAGAGCCCCTTGATGGACTCGAAAGCCATATTCGCGACGCACCTACCAATCTGGGGATCGCAATCGCTACGGCTATGTATGTGGCTGCCGAAGATGCAGACCTGGCTATCCTGAATAGCGGTTCAGTCCGGATCGATGATTACCTCAGCGGCAATATCACAGAGTTTGACATTATCAGAACCTTGCCTTTCGGTGGAAAAATTGTAAAAGCAGATATGAAAGGGGCTCTGGTAAAACGGATCCTGGAGGCAGGGCTTCTCAATAAGGGAACAGGTGGATTTCTACAAACTGCCCAGGTAACCCAAAATTCAGATCAGAAATGGGAAATCGGCGGCAAAGTACTAGATCCTGAAGCTCGTTATCGCGTAGCGATTCCGGAGTTTCTGATGATGGGTCGGGAGGCCAATCTGGAGTTTCTGGTCAAGGATCACCCTCAGGTAATGGCAGTGTGGGAACCCGGAACGGCAGATATTCTACGGGATATCCGGCTGGTATTGGTCGAATATCTTAAGAAACTGTAAATTGCATATCATACGACGACCCCAGGTAGGGGAAAACAGTCAGTATATTGTCTCCTTAATACAGATGGACTTGGGGCCCAGCATGGCCTACTCTACTTGCGGAGCGCTGAAGCGCCCGGTTATGGATCAACTTTTAGCCCAACATAATGATCAAAGCGCTTATCGTAGAAGACGAAAAAAATAGTCAGGAACTCCTGAAAGATCTAATCGAGCAATATTGTGAAGGGGTCGAGGTAGTTGCCATTGCAGGCAATGTCGCTTCTGCCCTCACAGCTATTGAAACCCACAAACCCGATCTCGTCTTTCAGGATATAGAATTGCCAGATGGAGACGGATTTCAGGTATTGGAGCAATCAAGCCCGATCAATTTTGATGTGATCTTCACTACCGCATACGACCAATATGCTATGCGGGCTTTCAAATTTTCTGCTACTGATTATTTGCTAAAGCCAGTTGATATTGAAGAACTTCAGTCTGCGGTCAAGCGTGTCGTTGACAAGCATGAGAACACAGACGAAGAAGCCGGTGAGCCTTCTCATGAAAATATCAACGCCCTCCTTAAAAACATCAGAAATATGCGGCAGCCTTTTCGCCGCATCGTTCTCCCGACGTCCAATGGGTTTACCGTTGTCGACCCCAAAGATATTATCCGCTGCGAATCCGACCGGAACTACACCTTCATTTTCCTGAATGATGGTCGCAAAATTCTTGTCTCACGTACCATAAAGGAGTATGATGAGATGCTGACAGATTATAATTTCTTTCGCATTCACCAATCTCACTTGATCAATCTTCATTATTTGAAAAATTACACCCGCGGAAGAGGAGGGTATGTTGAGTTATCGGACGGCTCTACGCTGGATGTATCGGCCCGCAGGAAGTCCGAATTCCTGAAGCGTATGTCGGTGGATCAATAAAAAGATTGGAGAAAAAAGAGGGAAGAAGAAAGATATTGCGCTAGTCCCATTGCGTATTCGCGTGCAAAAAATAATGAGGGCTAGCCCCAAAGGACTGCCCTCACCCGTCATTAAC
>CAYGTH010000589.1:347-4707 GCA_964352745.1 uncultured Bacteroidia bacterium | reverse complement strand
CCGAATTCAACATGAGCTACAATGCCCAACTCGGCTATTACGAATGCTCTCCCCTATTGAAGCAGGGGCTTTACGATTTTGAATATGTCGTACAGCGACCTGATGGCTCCATTGACGATCAGGCGCTGGAGGGTCAGCATACCGAGACTGAAAATTTCTATACGATCCTGGTCTACTACAAAGGGCCTGCTGATCGCAGCCATCAATTGATCGGATTCAAGCCGGTGAATTATTATGAGTGAGAGGATAGAGAAGAGTCGCAAGATCTTGTACTTCACTAGCACATACTTATCCTGCTGATTGCAAGCTACCTGGATAACATCCCACAAAAAAACCACGCCGAGGGGAGGCGTGGTTAGCAATAATAGGGATAATATGAAAACCTTAGGGATGAAATACGGAACTACTAATCAATTGAGCACCTGATTCAAACAAATCCCATTTCTGCTCTACATTCGTCTCCAGCCCTTCCGTAGAGAAAGGCACCTCTACCAGCAGGTAGATCGTAACCACCAGCAAGAGCAGGGAAAAGATGATAATCAGGGTGTTTCTTAACTTCTTCATGATTCTTCGCGAAAGCCGCGTTTGTTACCACCTAAATAAGGGATTTCAGATTTCTGATGACAGCAAAGATGTATAAGCGTGTCGATTGCTTGAATATTCGTTGCAACCTTTTCAATTTTCCTCAAATTCGTCGCCGCATCAGGTAAAATACTTCGTTGTTTGCAAATAGTGCCGTGACCAATTCCCAGCCTCTGGAATTGAGGTAATTGAGCGAAGCAGCCTCAGAATTGAAGGTCATTATATTGCCATTTTCATCCCGTAATTCTGTATCCCGAAGCCTGCGCTGTTCCTGGCCATAATCCATTCGTACTTCTACGCCCTGTCTTCCAAGGAAGGAGAGCATTCGGACTTTGCAATATTCTTCTGTCCGAGCGGGAAACTCTTCCTGCGCCTGGACGCGGAATCCGCCTATCATCAGTAGAAAAAGAAGGGGAAATATGATGAAATTCGTTTTCATAAGGATGTGGATTAATAGGTAACATTTGCTTCAAAATATCCCCTTATCCCCTATTCCGCCAGTCGAAATCAGCAAGCGTGCAAAGCCGGTGAACAAGCGTGCAGGATTTTTCCATCAACCTGTGGAAATCCTCTCCGGGAATTCCCCGAAATCCTTTGTAATTTCACTTGGCTAATTAAGGGGCTTCTTATATTTAATAATCGAATTAGCTTTCAATATTCTCTATGCCGCAATTTGTCCATCTCCATAATCACACAGAATTCAGCCTACTCGACGGGGCCGCCAAAATCGATGACATGACCACCAAAGCAGCGGAATGCGGAATGCCCGCCGTTGCGATTACGGATCATGGTAACATGTTTGGGGTGCCGAAATTTGTATTATCCGCCCAGCGCAAAGGACTGAAGCCGATTGTCGGGTGTGAATTTTACCTGATCGCCGGGGATGCTACACAACGGGAAAAAGGAACCAAACGGTACCACCAGATCATGTGGGCCAAAAATGATGTGGGTTACAAAAACCTCATTAAGCTGTGTTCTTATGGATTTACCGATGGCTATTATTATAAGCCCAGAATTGATAAAGACATCCTCCGCCAACATTCAGAAGGCCTGATTGCTTCTACCTGTTGCCTGGCGGGAGAAGTCAACCGTGCGCTGATCGACAGAGGAGAGGAAGAAGCGGAGGCACTACTCAAAGAATATATAGACATATTTGGCAAAGAAAACTATTACATCGAGATCCAGCGCCACACCCTGGGGGACATGGAAAAATGCAACGAATGGTTGCTGCGCATGTCCAAAAAGCACGATATCGATGTCATTGCCACCAATGACGTACACTACGTCAATGAAGAGGACAGCGAAGCCCATGATCTCCTGCTGGCCCTCCAAACACAATCCGACTATACCGATCCAAACCGGTTTCGGTTTACAGATGATAAAAACCGGCTGAACCCCCGTTTCTATTTCAAGACGACGGATGAGATGCTGGAACTGTTTCAGGACGTGCCGCATGCCCTGGACAATACCATGAAAATCGCGGATCAATGCTCCTTCGAGATGAACCTCAAGGGGGACATGTTCCTGCCACAGTACAAAGTGCCGCCTCAGTATAAAGACATGGACGAGTACCTGGCTGCCATGACCTGGGAACGTTCGCACAATCGATATAGCGAGATCACTACAGAAATCCGGGAGCGGATCGAACTGGAGTTGAAGATTATTAAGCGAATGGGCTATGCAGGGTACTTCCTGATTGTCCAGAGCTTTACAACAGAAGCCCGAAAAAGAGGGGTATATGTTGGACCCGGTCGGGGATCAGCAGCAGGCTCAGTGGTTGCTTATGTGTTGGGAATTATTGATGTGGACCCACTCACTTACGACTTGCTCTTTGAGCGATTCCTGAATCCGGATCGGGTATCGCCTCCGGATATTGATATTGACTTTGATGACGAGGGCCGACAGGAAGTGATCGACTTTGTGGTAGAGGAATATGGCCGAAAATCGGTGAGTCAGGTAATCACCTACGGAACAATGGGTGCCAAAACAGCACTCAGGGACGTAGGCAGGACCCTGAATATTCCCCTTGACGAGGTCAACCGGATCGCCAAGATGATTCCGGATAAGCCGGGGATGTCTTTCAAAAAGGCGCTGGATGCAGACAATAATCCAGATTTTGCGGAGGAACTTGGCACCTTGTTTGGGAGTAAAGATCCCCTGATTAATAAAATGATGCGCTTTGCTAAAACCCTCGAAGGGACAGCGCGTCATACAGGTGTGCATGCCTGTGCGGTGATCATAGCACCAGGCGATGTAACGAACTATGCCCCGGTATCCAAAGCCAAGGATGATGCCCTCGTTACACAGTACGATGGTCCTCACGCGGAGATGTGTGGCCTGTTGAAGATGGACTTTCTGGGACTCAAGACCCTGTCCATTATCAAAACTGCCGTGCGGCTGGTCAAAGAAAACAAAGGCATAGAAATGCATCCCGATGATATTGATCTGACGGATGAGAAAACGTACGAGCTCTATCAACGCGGTGATACGGTAGCGACTTTTCAGTTTGAGTCCGATGGGATGCGTAAATACCTCCGGCAACTCAAACCCACCAACATAGAGGACCTGATTGCGATGAATGCCCTCTATCGCCCGGGTCCAATGGATAATATTCCTTCCTTCGTCAACCGAAAACACGGGCGGGAGGAAATCGTCTATCCGCATGCCATGCTCGAACCGATCCTGAAAAACACCTATGGAATCATGGTGTACCAGGAGCAAATCATGCAGGTCGCCCGAACCATGGGCGGCTATTCCCTCGGACAAGCGGATCTCCTGCGCCGGGCAATGGGTAAGAAGAAGTTGGAGGTAATGCTCAAGGAGAAGGTCAACTTTGTCCAGGGTGCCGAAGCCAATGAGGTAGATAAAAAAACTGCTGAGGATGTCTTCGGACTGATGGAGAAGTTTGCCTCCTACGGCTTCAACAAGTCGCATGCCGCTGCCTATTCCGTTCTGGCCTTCAAGACGGCCTACATGAAAGCGCATTTCCCTGCCGAGTATATGGCGGCGGTTTTGACCCACAATGTAAATGACATTAAAAAGATCACCTTCTTCATTGAAGAGTGTCGTCGGATGGGGATTGAGGTATTGCAACCGGATGTCAATGAAAGCCAGAGTCTCTTCTCGGTCAACCCACAGGGTCAAATCCGTTTTGGGCTGGAAGCGATCAAAGGCGTAGGGCATGGCGTCATCGAAAAACTGATTGAAGAGCGGGATAAAGACGGGCCTTTCTCTTCTATTTTTGACCTGACAACCCGAATGCCACTTCGGAGTATTAATAAAAAAACGATAGAATCCCTGGTGTATGCGGGGGCGATGGACTGCTTTGGGGTGAAGCGATATCAGTATTTCCTTCCGATGAACAGCAATGGGAACGGGCGGGATGAATCCAATATCATCGAACGGGGCCTTTCGTATGGAAGTAAAATCCAGCAAGAGCGAAACTCCCCGCAAGTCAGCTTATTTGGGGATGTAGGCGGTAATGGAGGGGGGAGCCTGGAAGAGCCGGCAATCCCTGCTGGCACTATGCAGGATGGGATCGTACTAGAAGCCTGGACTCGCCTCGAAGAGCTCAATTTTGAAAAGGATGTAATCGGGTTCTACCTTTCCGGCCACCCCTTAGAGCGATACAAATGGCAAATCGACGCCTTCGCGAACTGTACTACAGTCACGCTCGACAATAAAAAGGGTCACCAGGTTAAACTGGCAGGAATCGTAACCAGTGCCCGGGAACGGATCTCACGGCGGGGGAATAAATTCATGTCCTTCACCATTGAGG
>CAYGTH010000589.1:0-337 GCA_964352745.1 uncultured Bacteroidia bacterium | reverse complement strand
TGTGATTCTATGGAAATGGTCCGCTTTGGAGATGAGTATGCGAATTTCAGGAGTTATATCCAGCGAGATGAAATGATTTTCATTTCCGGGAATTATCAAGCGAGACGCTATGACCCCAATGAATTTGAACTCAAAATACAGGAGATTAAACTCATCAATGATGAGCTATTCGAAGGGATGATTCGCCACGTCTGCGTTGAGATTGATAATAATGAATTGAATGACGAACTCCTCAATCAACTGGAAACGCTGATAAAAGCACACCAGGGAAATAAAGATCTTCGATTTCGGATACGGGATGCCTCCATGAAAGCTGACATCCCCCTGATTAGTGCCG
>CAYGTH010000588.1:0-4722 GCA_964352745.1 uncultured Bacteroidia bacterium | reverse complement strand
TGGGAGGGAACAGACTTTTGCTGATGAAGGGTGCCAGGCGCTGACTATTGGAAATGCGGACTTGAAACGCTGGTAAGTCGAGCTGCACACTCAGGGAGGAAAGGGTGAGGCTGTCCTCGAAGGAGACCTCAGTATGGTATTTGAGCACACTATCGGCCAATGCTTTCCCCAGTTTCCTGGCTCGCTCAAATTGCTTCCCGTCCATATCGGGCGAATGGCTGCCTACGCCGCCCGCGAAAAATATGGCCATGTCACAGGCCGATGCCTCCAGCGATTGGTACCAATACCCCGGATAGTCCGCGCTGAATTCCATATTATCCCCGCCCAATGTGGTCGCATGTGCCCCAAAAGAACCCAGAATTGCTTTTTTGCCTTCAAATTGTTCAGCAACCAGAAAGATAAACTCGGGGTCTTCCTGACCAATTTCTCCTACCAGGCGGTTTTTGATCAGGCCCGGGGCTTCAAAGCTGCCCCAGCCGAGTTGGCCCATTTGCAGGTCTGCTACTGCCAGCTCGATAGAGGTGCTGATTTGCTGGGTAAGCCATTGAATCACAGCAGGATTCATTTTGCCCCCAAATGCTTCGCCCACCCATTTGTCGGACCAGGCCCCGATGCTGGAATGGGTATGAGTAGCCGAAAAAAGCAATTGCCCCCGATCAAGGCCAATTTTTTCCTGAATCGCCTCACTGACACCTACACTGATATTAGGGGGCATAATCAGCATATCGGCGCTGATGAGCACCACTGTTTCGGTTCCAGCGCGAAGTGCAACGGCTTTGACAAACAAGCTATCGTGAACACCCGTGGCAGGTTTGCCTTCGCGTTTTCCATAGCCTGCCATGGGCGTTTCGACAAAGCGGCCCGCCTCCATATTGTCGGTGGCGGCTCCGATTCCGGGGGTAATGGAGACTTTGGCGAATCCGATTTCGAGGGGACCAGTGCCGGTAGTCAGTTCCTGTTGTGCCTGTTCCAATCGGGATTTGGTAGCCGCATAATAGGGCGTTTCCCAGTATGGCGTATAGTCAACGGGATCGATCAACACGACCCATATCAGGAGAAGGATGACCCCGATGATCGCCAGCACTTTTACGAGTTTGCGCATTATTTCTGCTTGTTAAATCGCTCCATCACTTCCTGCCAATTTGTGAAAATAATCTCTTGCTCCCTAAAAAAGGCCTGTAAATCCGGATCAGCGAAGAGTTGTGCTTCCCATGCCCGTTGCTGCCAGGAATTGGTGATGTTTTTGAGGCTATCGGTCAGATCCGAAGGGTGAAAAATGATCTCTGTCAGGCCCGGCTGAAGAGATGCCACTAATTCTTCAAATGCCTGACGCTTGGCTTCGTAGGAATCTGCATTCGGAGCCGAAAAGAAATAGTCCAGTTTAGGCAAGCTATAGTCCTTGACATGCTGAATCATTTCCGGCCCGATGGGATAGCCTTTGTCCTTGAATCCCTGCACAATCGCAGGATTTTCCATGTCGATCACCATCGCAGGAATTCCATATTCCTCCGCTACTTTGAGATAGGCCGCCGTAAATTCATGTGAGCCATAGAGCGTACCCATATGGGTGTCGATATGATCCGGGCGGTGGCCCAGGGCAATGGACTTCTCGATCTGCGCCCGGATTTCGGCTTCTACCTCGGCTGCTGAAGCGTTTTGAACCACCTGAATGACTTTATGCCAGAGCTTGCCGTCTTCATCTAGCAATCCCGGTACCTGTGCAGGATCCGCAACGGAGCCCCAGCGGTGAGTTTTCCATTCACTGGTCAGGGTAAGGTGGAGGCCTACGTCTTCGGCGGGATGCTCGATGGCCCATTTGATAAATGCATCCGCATTGGGGCAGGGCATCATCACCGCAGCGGATTGAATGTGGTCATTGAGTAAGTATCGCTCTGCTGAGATATTCGCTTCCGGGCACATGCCGATGTCGTCAGCGTGGAGGATGAGCACTTTTCTGCCTGCCGGGAATCCCAGTTGTTCGGCCCAGGTTGTTGGCGTTTCAGCAGACGGTTGCTGGGATTGGGACTGAGGAGAGCAAGCGGCCAGAGCGATCAGGAAGAGGAGTGAGAATAGTTTGTGCATATCGTTGGGGGTTTGTGATTAGGGTTGAATGAGATAGGAACCTTGTTCATATTGAGCGGTTCGTATGATCAGTT
This sequence comes from uncultured Bacteroidia bacterium, assembly GCA_964352745.1. Classification (GTDB taxonomy): domain Bacteria; phylum Bacteroidota; class Bacteroidia; order J057; family J057; genus CAYGTH01. The sequence continues at coordinate 2,566 of CAYGTH010000588.1, read as the reverse complement.
TGTTTGCTGCGGAGTTGAAGTGAAAATCTTTTCCTGCTTCGAGGGTTTTGCCATCGAGGGAAACGGAAGCTGGCGGGTTGGATGCATGAATTCGGAGAATGTGCGGCTGTTGCTTGCCCGAAAAATCAATGTGAAGAATGTCTCCCTGCTGCTCAACGCTGAGCTTGGTTTCCTCCTGCTGATCTGTAGAGAAGGTCGAAAAATCAGATTGTTGATCTGGATAAATGAGCCAGGTCATGAAGCCTGCGGAAGTGCTGTCTCCCAGCCCGGTATAGCTTCGCGCTATATTCATGGGAATCAACGCTCCTTCGCGGATATAGATGGGATATGCTTCCAATGGGAATTCACGACTGAGGGTAGTCGGGCCTTGAATGAGTTCCTTGTCATCGAACCAGTATCTCCATTTTCCAGCAGGTACCCTTACTTCCCGACTCAGGGTGTCGGTGTAAATGGGCGCGATGAGGAGGTCTTCTCCGAATAAGTACTGGTACTTTCCCTTGACAGGGGTTTGAAGGACTTTCCCCCCCTGATGCCCACTGACAACGTAGTGATACATATAGGGAATGAGTTCTGTATGCAGCCAGGAATAGCTGCGAATAATCTCCAGTTCCTGAGGGCTGCGTTTCCAAAGGGCGCGCTCACCATGACCGCCATTGAGGAAGAGCCCACAGAATGTCGAGAGTTGCGTCCATCGGATGTATAAGCGCGGAGGAATTGTTTTGCCAGAGAACCCAGCGATGTCGGAGCCGATGATGTTGTAGCCCAGGTCTGCGCTTGCCAGGATATTTTCAATTGCCATTTCAATGCCTTCCACCCCGTCCATTGCCAGGTCCACATGCTCGGTATCGGAGTTGGCTCCCGATCCGCTGGATTCCCAGCTATGGCGCTGGTCGCCAACCCAGTTGACAGGGGAGGCATCTATGGGGGCAAATCCTTCGGGATGAAATCCCCGATCCATGGAGCGGGCCAGGGTTACAAATTCCGGATTTTGGCTCAGGCCGTGCTGGTATTCGTCCCGATAATAATGGTCCATATACTGGCGGGTAGTCAGGAGTCCGCCGGCGGTATTTTTGTAGAAAAAGGGGAGTACTCCCACCTGCTTCCAGAAAAGGGTCGCCGTTCCATCCAGCTTCCAGCCGTCTATGCCGTAGTCAAACAGGGGTTGCTGAAGGCCTTGCCACCATTTCATCGCTTCGGGATTGGTGTAGTCGATGAAGCCCCCTTTGCCTTTCCACCATTTATTTTGTTCACCATTTGCTACCAAATAGCCCGCATCTTTTGCCTCCTTAAACCAGGCATCTGATTCCTTGACTTGGGTGTCTTTGCTGTAACTGTCTACCATGGTCGTCATCCATACAACCACGCGATATCCCGATTGCTCCAGCTTTCCAAACCACTCCTCGGGTTTCGGATATCGCTCTTCATCGACCTGGAAATCATTATATCGCAAACTCCAGGGGCTGTCGATCATCAGGGTCCGAACCGGAATATCATGTTGGCGGTATCCTTCCAGTAATTCATCGACATACGCTGCGGTATTGACATCGTCTTCCCACAGCCAGCACTCCAACGCCCAGGCCGGTGTCAAAGGAGGATTGCCGTGGCGATGCGCCTGAAAAGGCATTCCCCACAAGGGCCATGCGATATAGAAATAAAATATACCGCCCAGTAAGGTGATGCTAATCCCTGCAATTGTTAGCCATTTTCTACTTTTCATAGAGATATATCGGATTCGTCATCACCCAACATAACCACTCATTGTCCAATAGTACCCGGGCTACCAATCGGTAATTCCCCGCTTGCCCTTTGGGGTCAAATTCATAAGCATAGGCATCCGTTTTTTCATCCATAATTTGCCCATTTCGGATCAATTGAAACTGGACGGGTAGGGGAGCAGTCGATTGTAATTGAACTCCTGCAGCTGGAATGGAATCGCCCATGATCCCGAGCACTTCCTCGGAGGGGTTTGTTGCATAAAACTGAAACCCATCCGCTTCTGCAAGGCTTTCAAATGCAATATAGGCATGGCCTGCGAGCAGATGATCCCGGAGGTTGAAGCGGGAAAGGGAATCTGCCAGAATGTGGGTGTTGACAAAATTAAAGGAGTGGAAATAATCGTCAATGCCCATCCGAAATACCCATCCGGCGGTATCGGCTTCACCCAGTAGGAGCTTCTCTCGCAAACCCGGTGTTACGATACCCAGGGTTTTTGCATTGGAACCCACCCATTCGACTCGGCCATCTTCCAGATAACGTGCCCGGATGCTTTGATTGTCGTGTGCATCTACAGCTGCCATTCCCACGATTCGGCGATGTTGATTCAAGGAATCCCAATTCGCCCAGATTGCAGACTGATCGTCGTATAATTCCCGATAGGCCCAGTGTTTATAGGTTCGACCATTCACCAATGAATTTACTAAAAAAGGAAAAAGACCCTCCTCATCGATGAAATCTGTATGTATGTTATAAATCTCCATGCCATGATAGGTCTGGCTTCCCCATTCGTGAGCTTCTTCGCTGTGGACATACCAGACCATTCCCCCCATTGCAATCACTTCCTGTTGAA
>CAYGTH010000587.1:0-4725 GCA_964352745.1 uncultured Bacteroidia bacterium | reverse complement strand
CCCTTAACCCGCTCACCTTTCTTTGGGTTCACCGCCGACACGATGGCGCCGGCGTGCATCGCCAGAGCCAGGCACGTGGCAAAGAAAAAGGTAATAGCAATCATGTGCGCCGGGTTGTAGTGGAATGCGATGTGGGAATAACCCACGCCGGCCACCCAGTCCGGGTGACTCATGATGCCGTAGGGAAAACCATGCCCCCAGGCGCCCATGGCCAGCGGCCGGAGGACCACTAACGTTGCGTAGGCAAAAATGGCGCGCCGCGCCGCTTCTTTCTCTGATTGAGCTCGCTCCGCTGCCTCTTCTTTTTTCATGAGTTCTTCGTCATATACAGGTGCCAGCCAGATCACCGGTAGCGCAATACATATGATGATTCCCGTAGGCATTTGCCCCAAAATCTGGTTGCCATAACTCGCAATAATCACCCCGCCTATGGCCGAATAAATCCCCATGATTTTCGCGCGGAGAATTTCATTTCGCAGATTCCAGGTGATGTTTCCGCCTTTGCCCAAAAAATAGCCGATCCAATACACGTGAAACAGCAGGCCAATAATCCCAGTCTCAGCCCAGATTTTCACATACCAGCTATCTGTTGGGGTTTCTGCGGGTACTGTACCCGGATTGAATCGCTGGCCCCAGTATCCGGCTGTCCCGACACCTGCTCCCATCGGGCGGGTTTTGAGGTAGTTTCGATAGGTTTTTTGATTTCGGAAACGGGTCAGGAGGGAAGGGTTGTTGGGATCAAGGGCCGTACGCATACGACGCACTTGCTCCACTCCATGAAAGGCTGTCGTATATTTCAGCGTACCATACATCAGACCTCCAACCAAGAGACCGACGACCAGGATGGGAAAATTCTTGGTCATAATGAGGTACAGGATTCCTCCGGCAGCAGGGATCATCAAAGCACCCCGGGTTCCTGAAATCCCGAAACCTACAAAGGTCATCAGGGCTGCAAACCCATACCAAAGCCGACTTCTGAGTGTCCCGGGGCCTACTGCTATGATTCCACACATTAGTGCCATCATGGCCTGAGAAGCGCCAAATTGCCCCGCATCAGAATAAAAGGAAAATACGCGCAACACCCCAAACAACACATGTTCATCCTGATGATCCTCGACCCATAACCAGTAATCTTCTGCCGCATCGGTACCAAAAAGGTGCTGCCGCAAGCCCCACAATGTCCCCAATAAGGACAGGCCGATGATGAGGTTGAGGAATTTATCTAAGTCTTTGGCTTTTCGATAATAAAAAAAGGCAATCCCAAAGCCCAGCAGCCAATAGAAACCAATTCCACGCATGGCATAAAACCAGGCAATCGGACTACGAGCCTGGGGGTTTGCAATCTCAAGCACTACATATCCGAACCACAGGAGAGTGATCCACATCAAATCATTTTTGATCGGAGTCCAATCCGTTTCCCTGAATTTGAGCATCAAAACAGCCAACCATGAAAGAAACAGCAATAAATCAATGGTCAACCCCCAAGGCACTCCTTTGATATATCGGGAAAGTCCGGAGGCAAAAAAGGCCATGAGCAACGCCGTAGTAAGCCCCAGGTTAGGCGTCTTGAAGATCTGTACCAAATACCAAATCATGAAAGGCAGCGCGATCAATCCAGCCCCGACTACGATCCCCACTTTGGCGATCGCCTTGGCCAATACAAAGCTCAGAATCGCCCAAACAAGGACCATTCCCCAACTCAGCAACCGACTTGCTCCCGTTCTGCGATCCAGTATTCTCATTTTGTTATCTTATCAGTCGCATGTCTTTTCCAACATTCGCCCAATGAATACATTTACTTATTTATAATTTTCATTAAATAATATATCCAAACTTAAAAGTTTTTGACAACAAAAACACCTACCCTGTAAGGAATGCGGGAATTCCCTCAACAGTTATATGTTAGAATCAAAGAAGAGGAATCGTTTTTTAGGATAAAGTAGTTGTCAGCCACTCGGTCAGCTGATCGGCCCGGGCTTCCCAGCGATGGTTTTGAGCAAAGGCTTTACGTGCCAACCGGGATTCTGTCTGATCGTTTACCCAGGCTTCCCTACACATTTCTACAAATGAATCAGAATCTTTCGCTTGAAAAATAACAGAATCGAAGTCCGACAAATCGCCAAAGGAGGTACTGACCACCGGTAAACCTGCTGCCAGGTATTCATTGATTTTGAGCGGATAGATATATCGGGTAAACTCATTGGTAACAAAAGGGATCAGCCCGATGTCCATTTTATCGACCCAGGCCGGTAGTGCATCCGGCTGCTGAGCGCCTGCCAGTTCAATCCGCGGATGATCTCCTAATTCCAGGGAAAGGTGTTCGTCCATAATTCGCCCGACTACGAGTAAGCGCGCTTCCTTCCACTGGTCCAACACCTGGATCAGCAGTTCGATATCGAGGCGATCATCGACACTGCCAAGGTATCCCAATACCGGTCCTGATCCCCGGCGTGGAATCGGACGAAATGCTTGCTCAAAAATAGACAGATTGACACCATTTTTTACGACGACGCCGGCCTGCCCGGCTTTTCCTTTTTCAGCTAACAAGGGGGCAGAAGAGGTAATAAGCCCATCTACCTGGGAAAGATAACGCTCCTCCAAAACAGGTCCATGGCGATGGGTCCACCTCGCCGCTCCAATCTGATCATAGCAATAATAATACTCGGCCTTTACCTCCAGCATTCCCTGCATAAACACCCCCAGAAAGGGATTGAAGGCATTCAGAAGAATGGGAGATTTATACCCTAAAGTGCTCAACGTTTTCCGGATCGATTTGGCTGCTATCCAGGCATTGAACCGAGCCAACTTTTCATACAGAAACCCTGCCTGAAGGCCATTTATGGGTAATATTGGCGGGAGTGTCAAAACATGGAGAGTTCCGACCCCTTCAGATTCTATCTGGCGCAGGCGAGGTTCCCTCCCCAAAATGCGCTTATAAGGTTTATTTCCGCGGCGAAAGCCTTGCCATACATCTTTCCACGAAAAAGCATATTCTACATACAATACTTGCTGCTCCCGGGCGAGCGCCTCCATGAGTTGAATCGTGGACTTTTGGTAGTCTCCTTCCCAGGCTGGTAATCCTGTGCACAAGATCGGCGACAATGACTTTTTCATAACCTAAAAAATCCAAAAGGATCAGAAGGGAAGCAAATGCATTTGCAAGAGAACCTATCAGCCCCGTTACCTGGGAATCGTTACTGATTTTTTCCCATTCAGCGGTATGTGCAGGTAAAAGGAATTTACGTATTGCTTATGAAGTACTCGCTAAAAGTGCTCATACCAATGAAACTTACTTTGGGTAATATTCATTCTTTCTTGTCGCAAATAATCCAGGCACGCACTTGCAGCAGGAGCGTGTTTTTTTCCTTTTCCCCAAATCAATCGCCAGGTTGTTTGAATCGGCAACCCCTTTACAGGAATAATTTGCAAGTCTCCATTCAACAATTCATTTTTTATACCAATCAAGGGCATAATAGAATACCCTAAGCCAGCAATAAGTGCCTGTTTCACGGCTTCATTAGAAGTGAGCTCCATCTTTTTTAGAAAAGAGATATTATTTTGCGAAATAAACTGCTCCATGGTCTGTCGCGTTCCCGAACCCTTTTCCCGAAAAATGAGGGGCAGGTTGGCAAATACATCTTCGGGTTTACGAGATCTTTTCGGTTTCAAGGGGGAATTCCCCACCAGAAATAATTTATTTTGAAGCAAATCCTGCTTTTCAATATTGAGGGTGTCAGGCAGAATGGAAACCAATGAAAAGTCCACCTCATTTTGCTCCAGACTTTCAATTACCCGGCTTTTGTTGGTAACATCCATGAGCAATTCGATTCCCGGATGCTGCTTCAGAAAATCAGCCAGAAAATAGGGCATCACATACTTGCCCGTAGATACAACCGATATTTTTAATCGTCCTGATAGTTGCCCTTTGTAGGCCAGGGTCTTGTAATTGATGGCATGTATCTGATTCAGAATATTCTCCGCAGCTTCCGCCACTTCTTTCCCAAAATCTGTGATATAAATTTTTCTTCCCACGACTTCTGTCAGCGGGATATCAAACTGATTCTGCAAATTTCGGAGCTGAATAGAAACGGCGGGTTGTGTTAGATTCAGTTCTTCCGCAGCTTTCGTAACACTTTTTGCCTGGGTGACTTTCAGGAAAATACGGAGTTGATTCAGGGTATAATTCATAACGATTACTTATACATGTCATTACAAAAATAAATAAAAACTAATAATTAATTATGCCCAAATTTGCAGCCGGAAACTTAATAAATCTTCAACATCATTTCATGGATACATTCAAACTGATAGAAGGAATATTCGACTCAACAGATGCAAAGGAAGTATTACTAGGTCTGGTCGAATATAAAATCCAATTTCACAATCGGCGGATTCTCAGTCAGGACGAACGGTTTGGGGTCAAGGATGAAAATTCTGTTGAAAGAGTTAAGGTGCTAAAAGAAGTACAAGGCCAGTTGCTTGACTTGATCAAATCGGCAAAAGAGAATGATCAGAAATTAGTCATTAACTCAGCCGTCCACATCTCCGTCGAGTAGTACATATGCAGGATGTCCCCCCGCAGATCAAGGCCTGCGGACAAGCGATCATACGACCCGCAATCTGTTTAACAAAAACATACAAGGGCTATGGTTTAGCCTACTGATGCATCGAATTTCCCCACATAGGATTGTAGCCCTTTTTCAAAGCCCAGTTTCTCATAAAAGG
>CAYGTH010000586.1:0-4725 GCA_964352745.1 uncultured Bacteroidia bacterium | reverse complement strand
GAATAGCTACTCGCATATGCAACAACTTTCTGGCCTTGATGCTACTTTCCTGTATATGGAAAACCCCCGAACTCCAATGCACATCGGCGGGGTATATATTTACGCTCCGCCTGAATCAGGAGAGGGATTTGTCTTTGACTCTTTTTTGCAATTTTTTGAGCCCCGTTTGCATCTGTCGCGTGTGTTTCGGCAGCGAATTGTGGAAGCCCCACTGCACATGGGGCACCCTTATTGGATAGAAGATGCAGATTTTGACCTGGAAAATCACTTGTCAGTGGTCGGCGTACCAGAACCAGGAACCCTCGAATCTCTGATGGAGCTGGCGGCCAATTTTTACAGCCGGCCATTGGATCGAACCCAACCTTTATGGGAGATACTATTTGTTACGGGGCTGGGAAAAATTGAAGGCTTGCCAAAAGGGGCCTTTGCGATGATTTCCAAGGTCCATCATGCTGCTATAGACGGCGGTTCCGGCGTTGAAATCATGGGAGCCTTGCATGACTTACAAGTAGAGCCTCGCGTTGTACAACCTCCCGAAGAATCCTGGGAAGGGGAGCGCGTACCGACGGGCCTGGAGTTAGTCGCCAGATCTTACGGAAAAGCAGTAGGTACGCCCCTTAAGCTATTGAAATTTGTTTCCAATACGGTCGGTGGCGCCATTGATGTAGCGGCTGAAATTGTTAAAAATCGAATTTCCTCACCGCCTTTTCCCTTTTCGGCACCCCCTACATTTTTCAATACAACAGTTACATCACACAAGACTTTCAGTGGCGAATCGCTCTCCCTCGATCGGATCAAAGCCCTGCGAAAAGCGCTTCCCGGTGCTACTGTGAATGATATCGTATTAGCGATCTGTTCCGGTTCTTTGCGGCGTTATTTACTCGAAAAAGAAGAGCTGCCTGAAAAACCGCTGGTGGCCATGGCCCCGATTTCCGTGCGGAAAGAATCCCAGAAGAAAGCGGCCGGTAATCAGGTCAGCGCGATGTTGGTCTCCCTCGCCACCACAGAAGCCGATCCCCTCAAACGCCTGGAAAAGATTCGGGAAAGCGCAGGCGGATCCAAAGTATATAGCAAAGCACTTGGAGCCAATCAAATTATGGATTTTGTGCCGTCTGAAGTTGCCGCCCTTGCCGCACGCCTGTACACCCGAATGCATGTCGCAGAAAAACTGGATCCCGTATATAATATGGTGATTACCAATGTTCCCGGTCCGCCTATGCCGCTGTTCCTCAATCGGGCACAACTGATCAGCCATTATGGATTGGGCATTACCCTCGATGGGCAGGGCCTGTTCATTGCGGTATTTAGTTATGCTGGTCGGGTATTCATCAGTACGACTTCCTGTAGGGAGATTATGCCGGATTTGAGAGAGTTGACAATGGGCTTCAAAGCAGCCCTCCTGGAATTGGAAATCGCTGCGGGAATTGCCCCTGCTAAAGCCCGCAAAAAGACGACAAAAACTAAAAAAACTGCTTCCAAATCGGCCAAAAAATGAACCATTAGCCCGATTATCAGTTCTATATAGTGAGGTTTTTTTATATTGTAAAGAGTAGGAAGAGAAATAATGACCTGGACAAATCGTGAGAAAATTAAATCGAATAAGCATTCTAGTCTTCCGTCTTCTCTCTCCCGTCTCTCATCTAACATCTCTCATATATGCTACAGCAATCAACTACTAAGCAACGCCCTTCGCCCCTCCTATGGATGACGGAAGGCCGTGCTTTTATCGAATATTTAGGGTTCCTCCTTTCTCGTGATGAATTATTAGAATTACCCAAAGGAGATGGCCACGCAGTAATGGTGATTCCTGGATGGTTGACCAGTGATACATCCACCATTCCCCTCCGCAAACTCCTCAAGGAGCTGGGTTATAATGCCTATGGCTGGGGACAAGGGCGGAACCTGATTGCAAGTGAGGAAATGGAGCAAAAACTGGCAGATCGAGTGGATCGATTAACGGATCGGCACGGCGGGAAAGTAAGCCTGATCGGCTGGAGTGCCGGGGGCGTATATGCCCGGGTAATGGCCCATCAAATGGAAGAAAGCATTCGTCAGGTCATTACAATGGGATCGCCTTTTCGGGGAATTAAAGGAACCAGTAATGTAGAATGGCTGTACGAATGGATTACAGGAGAGTCAATTGATGATGCGGATGCGCAAATTCAGGAACGAGCTTCTATTCCTCCGCCCGTGCCCACTACTTCTATATATAGCAAAGGAGATGGTATTGTGCACTGGGAAAGCTGCAAAGACGCAGAGGAAGGCCCTATGCGGCAAAATATCGAGGTGAGCGGCAGCCATACCGGCCTGGGCCACAATCCAGTAGTTCTAAAATGTATTGCCGACCGCCTTTCCTTGCAAGATGGCGTTTGGCGGCCCTATTCATCTGAAGAGGAAGCTGCCTGATAGCTGTCCTTTCCTGATGTGTGCAGACCCCGATCTGCGGATCGGGAACGCACTCCCGAATTCCCGCTCTCCCGCCCCATTTCCTATGCATGCATCATTTTTTTACTGAATTCCTTTCCCCCTTCAAGCGATTCTGATATATTGTACAGAAATGTCCTTGGATACCCAGCAGGAGTATCCGAATTTATATTGTTAGTGCCTGTCCAATCGAGACCGGCAAATGGTTAGCCTACTACTATGCATCAAAATCGCCAATTTACCCTCGCAGCTCGCCCCGTCGGATTTCCTAAACCTTCTGATTGGAATTTTGGAGAAGAGCAGCTTGGAAGCCCCGAAGAAGGGGAAGTCCTCGTAAAAATCCACTATATCTCACTTGATCCTGCGATGAGGGGGTGGATGAATGATCGCAAATCTTATATCCGCCCGGTGCGGATCGGGGAGGTGATGCGTGCGGGTACCGCTGGTGAGGTCCTTGAATCCAGACATCCCGGATTCAAGCCGGGAGATTTTGTAACAGGAAGCCAGGGCGTACAGGAATATGCGATCGTAAAAGGCGAACATTTGATCAAGGTAGACCCTGCTTTGGCACCCCTGACTTCCTATTTGGGAACCTTGGGAATGCCCGGTATGACGGCATACTTTGGATTGTTGGACACGGGCCAACCGAAAGCAGGAGAGACCGTACTGGTTTCAGGTGCCGCAGGTGCAGTCGGAAGCGTAGTGGGCCAGATTGCCAAAATCAAAGGCTGTAAGGTAGTAGGGATCGCAGGTGGACCTGTAAAATGTGACTACCTGATTGACGAACTGGGTTTTGACGGTGCGATAGATTATAAAAATGAATCGGTAAGAGACGGCCTGAAACGCGAATGCCCGGATGGCGTAGATGTCTATTTTGACAATGTAGGGGGAGAGATTCTCGATACCGTTTTGACGCGGATTAATATGCGTGCACGAATCGTGATTTGTGGCGCGATCTCTCAATATAACAATACTACCCCTGTGAAGGGACCGAGTAATTACCTCGCTTTATTGGTGAATCGTGCGCGTATGGAGGGGATTGTCGTATTTGATAATGCTGCCAATTATGGCAAAGCAGCCCGCGAAATGGCGCAATGGATGATGGAAGGGAAGCTCAAATCCAAAGAGCATGTTGAGGAAGGAATTGAAAACTTTCCTCAGGTAATGTTGAAACTATTCTCAGGCGATAAAATGGGGAAACTGGTGCTGAAGGTCTAAGACCATGTTTGGAACGCTAATTTCCTTAGAAAACACTGGCTTCAGGAACCTGATCTTCGCCATTTTTACTCGAAATAGCTCGCTATTTCTGTGTGAAATGGCTTGTCAGAACCCTAAATCCAGCATTTTCGCTAACAAATTTTCTGTCCCAAACATGGTCTAAGGGGATCTGATTTCCAATTATATTCATTACTTACTCCTGATCTCTCATGAACAGACTCCAACATAAAGTAGCTATTATCACGGGTGGCATGAAAGGCATTGGCTTTGCTGCTGCCGAATTATTTGTAGAACAAGGTGCCCGGGTCATGCTCGTCGATATAGATGAGGAGCAGCTACAAACGGCTGTGACCCAATTAGGGACGGAGCGCGCTGCCTATTCCGTAACCGATGTGACCGATGGTAATGCCGTGGCCGCTTGTGTACAGGCAACAGTAGCACGTTTTGGGAAAGTGGATAGCCTTTTTTGCAATGCAGGGATAGGCGGAGAATTGAATAAAATCTGGGAATACAGTGAAGAAATGTATGATCAGGTCATGAATGTCAATGTTAAAGGCGTATGGTTGTGCGTGAGAGCAGTAGTGCCGGAAATGATGAAAACGGGAGGAAGTATCATGATTACCTCCTCAGTTGCCGGTCTGATCGGTTCGCCCAAATCCTTTGCGTATAGTGCCAGTAAACATGCCGTCGTAGGGCTAATGAAATCTGCTGCGGCAGAGTTAGCCCGATACAATATTCGCGTAAATACCATTCATCCGGGCCCGACAGAAACGGATATGGTACGGGGCCTGGAAATGAGCGTTTCGAAGGATACCGGGGTCGGGAAATCCTTCCTGGAGCGAAGAATCCCCTTCCGGCGATATGGAACAGCCAGGGAAGTCGGGGAACTTGCCTTGTTTCTCGCAAGTGATGAAAGTAAATATATCACTGGCTCTACTCACCGCATTGACGGGGGCTTTATGTCCTATTGATTCTCTCAGGTACAAGCTTGAGGAAGGGATTTTCCAGGTGAATGGAATGAGGAATTATTCGACCAATTAGCAGCAGGTAAATGTCCTGTTTCTATCCGGAAATCTATGTTTT
>CAYGTH010000585.1:0-4744 GCA_964352745.1 uncultured Bacteroidia bacterium | reverse complement strand
CACTTTTTGCAAGACCGGTTTTAACACTGTTAACTTCAATGATCTGGTACATAAGGTAGAACATTTCGGTTTCTAACACAAATTTTTGGGCAAAAAATCACAGGATTAGCACTGTTTTTTTGCCTAGTAGGCGATCCATGTCTTCCGTGAGCCCCAGTGCGTGCATATCCCGAAATTGGGTTTCGGAAAGCTTCAGGACAAAGAGCCTGTCATTGTCCTCCATTTTTTCACTATAAGCACTGATCATTCTCCAAAAAACTTTCTTAGGAGCAGCCCCTGCAAACACGGATTTCTGGATTCGAATCAGCCCAACCACCTCAAGGCTGTCGGCCAGTTTGGTACGGGTCCGGTCATGTGCGATGTCGTAACTTACCCAAAAAATCATGATGTGCGCTGTATCAGTTGTTGGGCGAAGGCTTCTGCCTCCCTGTGAATGTGAAAACGTCTTTGAAGGCGGCGTTTGCCAGCCTGTATTTTTTCATTGAGGAAACCGTTAACAGTCTCAATAAGCAGACGCCTGCCAGCTTCGTTGAGCCAGATTCCCCCTTTGACCGGCTGACTATGCGCATCTGTCAAGACCTTATCCCGGCATAGTTGCAGGACCAGGCCCTCTGCCCAGGGGCGGTAAGGCTCGATAAAATCAAAGCTGAAGGCAGCCCGATTGTGCTGCTCGGCATGAAAAACCGACAGATAAGGATCCAGTCCCACTGACAAGAGGGCTGTGTTGACCAGGTTATACAGCATCCCAAATGCATAATTGAGCGCGGCATTGTAGAGGTCCCGGGCAGGGCGCCTGCTGCGTTGGCTAAACCGGTAGGTCTTGGGAAGATAGAGGTTGACGGCTTTGTGGTAGTGAAGGGTCAGGTTACCTTCGATGGCACGAATGGTCGCCGCTTCGTTTTTCAGGGAGGGCTTGCTCCGGAGAGTGCGCAATTGCGAAAGCTGGAGTTTCATATTCTCCATGTGAGGAGTGAGTTCGCGCGATTTTTTACCTTTATTGCGCAAAAACCCTTCAAACAGATTCATTTGCCCTTTTCCTTTCCGGCTGAGACGGTCGATCATCCAGGCACTGGCTTTAGGGGAACGGGAAAACTGAATTTGCTGCCGTCGGATCGTCGCGATGGACCCATATTGGTGACTCCACAATTGACCGGAAGGCCTGCCATTGGGTTCGAGCAGGATAATCGGAATTTCGTGTTGCAGGGCCAGGAGCATGGCATCAGTGCTGATCATACAAGCGCGGGTCAGGCAAAAACTCTTTACCTGGTAGGGGCTCAGGCGCTGTTCCCCTTCGTCATTCTTGACGGAGAATAAGCCTTTGTCGCGGGTCAGGCGACTAGGTAGATCGTTGAGGTATACATGCATGGGAAGAAGGATTGAGTGGTTCAGGTTATTTCACACTTTCGACCGCGAGGTCGAGACGCTGCTGGAGTTTGAGGCTGCTGGGATGGTGCTTCCCCCGGATAAATTTTACGAAATTTATTTGCCCCTGAATCGATTGTCTCAGTTTTTTGACAGGTTTCTGGAGAAATATATCGCGTTCAATCATGCGGGGCGCGGCCAGTGCATTGAGGACTTTCAGGTCGTATTTGATACCCTTGATAAAAGCAGGACTTACATCCGGGCGTTTCTTTTTCAGGCGAAGACCTGTTACTTCCGGGCAATCTTCGCGGCGCTGTAGTACGAGCTTCTTCTCATTGATCCGAAATTGATGTTGCGCCAGGCAGGACCGGAGTTCCTGCATGATGGTTTCGTCAATACGTTCTGGAGAAGAAAAAGTAAGGTCATCGGCATAGCGGGTATATCTAAGCTTCCGGGCTTCGCACAGGTTTTGTAAATCCTGATCGAGGGGGAGACAGGCAAAATTAGAGAGAATGGGAGAGGTCGGTGCACCCATCGGTAATCTGTGGTTGCAGGTACAGAGTCGTGAAAGACAATGGGCCGTTTCTTCACTGAAGGAAAAAGGAGGGGCGAGGAAAATCGATTGGAGTTGCTTCTGTTTTACCTGATGGAAAAAGTCTTTCAGGTCGAGATTGATCAGCCATTCCTGCCCGATATGGCAGCAGGCATTGGTGTAAATATTTCGGGAAGTTTCTTCATCAATCGGACTGATCAGAAACCCGAATGCCGCATCCGGACGGAGGGGATAATAAACGCATTGTAAGGAAAAAGCGATCCGTTTTTGGACCTGTTTCAGGCGTTTGTCGGGAGTTTGAATCAGACGCTTACCGCCCGACTTTTTGGGAATAAAAAAGGTGTCGTACCGGGGTTTGGCTGCCAGGAGTTGGAGTTTATGTTTTTCAAATCCCAGCCAGCGTGCCAATGCTGTAATATTGTGCAGCGCCAGAAACTCCTCTGAGATGAGATTTACCTGGTGCTTGCTGCGCTTAATTCGGGGGTCGAGATAGCTATGATACATGGGAGAAGTGGATTGATGAGGGTTAAGAGGTCTTAAGCAGTGCCCACTGCGTCGGAGCGAGGGGCTTGTACATCAGCATGCGCCGCGCCCGGCGGGAAGATCAGGTGATCCTGCGGAGGGGTGTTTTCTTTCCTTTCCGGCAATTCGCAATAAGCAGCCCAGTGGCTTTCAACCAGGAGCGTCGAAAGGGTCAATCGCCCAAAAAACTGATAGCGCATCAGCAGCGGACGAAAGCCCTCCGTATAACCGGTCGGATCACACAGGCTGTGATAAAACAGCAGCACCAATTCCTCGGTACTCAGTTGCGCCTGTAAAATCCGGAGGTAATGATCGCGCTCGGTATGCGCTTCCTGATCTCCCAGGCTGTCAAATGCATTGGAGTGATGCACAAAATGAATGCAGAACAGCAGGTGCCGCACAAAGTGATCGATCCGATTGTAATGCTGCTCATAAAAAGAGGCATAGATACGCTGCAGGCTATCAAGGTCGCCACGTTGGTTGAGGTGCTTTTTAAGGAAGCGGTGCGCTGCCTCAAAAAAATCTTCCTGAACCTGTTTGCCATAACTATCCTGGATGGTTTGCGCATTCTGGTGATAGAGTTGTACAAGCTGAAAAAAGACCGTCTCGAAGCGCTGTAGAAGGAATTCCTGCCGGGCGGTTGCGGTGCCTGCACTTTGCTGGCGAAAAGCCGCATAGATCATAAAAAAGCCTGCAATACTCAGAAAGGGGGCGGTTAGGCCGGCAACCCAATCGCCTAAGGGCCCGATTTGGCCCAATTCCCGATTGCCGGGCAGGTAAAGCAGAAAAAAGGTTGAGGTCCAGACCAGTACGGCCAGGGCGATGGCAATCCATCCGCCACGGAGATAAAGTCGATTGGGAGCTGGGGTATGCATAGAAATGGGGTTGATTTGTAGGGGTAACGGTGCGGGCTCGTGCCCTCAAATGGGGCGGTGTCTGGGCTTATAGCAGCATGCGAATGGCATCATTCGCCCGGTGGTAAGGGTTGACAGCGGGTAGTTGGAGCCAGTTGGCCCATCTGCCAATCAGCTCTACAATCCTCGGAATACTCATAAACTCTGCCTCGGTAACCCCTAGCCCACGGTGAGCAATCTGGTGCCTTAGGGTGTCCAGTGCCAGGAGGTCATGACTTTTTCGAATTTCCGGACTGAGAAAACTGTTGATCGACTGAAAACTGTCGAGGAAGTGGTCATGCTCCGGGTGGTTGGTTTTGACATTGCGGGCAGCCAGGATCAGTAAGGGAACGCCGCCTTTCATCTTCCGCTTGCCATTGAAAAAACGGGCCACATTGGGGAAGCGAATGGCCCCTTCCCGCAGGAGTTTTGTCTGTGCATCGGGGTAGTTTTTGGTAAAATGAAACCCCAGGTTTTCGTCGAGGACATGATAGAGGTAGGCCTCCATAAAACGAAACAGGTTGATCACCACCCGGGTGTATTGCCCCAGTTCAAAGTTGCGTTGCACAATCGAAAAACACTCACATAGTTCAAAATAGGCCCGTTTTGAAAACACCTCGGGAACCCAGTCAGTATAGGCGCCATTGGGTTGCAGAGCGCGGTAGGCCGTGAGAAAATCCAGGGAAGGATGCAGCCAGATAGGATACAGGCGGAGTTCGCTGTGTTTTTGGGCTTCCAACCACAGTCGCTCTTGCCGGAAGTTGCAAAAGCGTAGCAGGTGCCACACGGGTTTGAGAGTCGCCTCGCGATGGAGTCGGCTGAAAATGCTCTCTGCTCCGGCGTATTGCCCCTGGCTGATCAGGCTGAGGATTTGCTCGGCATCCAGGATTTTTCGGTATTCAATAGGGGGCACATTGTGCACCTCGCTCTGGTAGTTTTGTCCCTGGGAAACGTAGCAGACTTCAAAATCTTCCCGGTCAAACAGGTATTCAAACATGATTTTCAAGGAGGACTTTTGCTGGGCCGTACCTCCGGCATCACAAATGAGGTAGCGCGCGGCAGCAGGGTACAACTGCCGAAGGCCCAGGAGCTCTTCGCGGTAATTGCGCAGCAGGGCATTGTTCTGAGTAACCGGTGCAGAAAGGATCCGGCACTCGGCCGTCAGACCTGGAAACTGTTCCGGGATCAGCCGGGCGAGAATCTGCCCTGCGTAGAGCGTGTCCTGATCCTGCCGTTCCCCCTCACCGTGGTTGCTGGCGAAGAGGATTACATGCTGGATGTCTTCCCGACGTGTATCGATCAGGGTATCGAGAATGTTGACTGCAAGCCGGTGCTTTTCCAACGCATAATTTTCCCACAGTCCCTGGGTGAAATTTCGGTAGTGGAAAGGCCCGGATTGATGAGCCAGGGCAAA
>CAYGTH010000584.1:0-4744 GCA_964352745.1 uncultured Bacteroidia bacterium | reverse complement strand
ACTGTCGAAAACAACATCATGGTCAACAATTCTTTCCATCCCCATGTGTGGTTTCGGGAAAGTGAAGATGTTTTTCGCCGGAACATCGTCTCTTCCGCCTACAAACCCATTCGCCTGAAAGGATGGGGAAAGGAAATCGACTACAACCTCTTTCCAGATGAAGCCGCCATGGCTCAATCAACAGAATTGGGACTGGACCAACATTCACGTGCAGGAAACCCTGGTTTTGTGGACCCCGGAAGTGGCGATTTTCGGGTAGGAGAAAATTCACCCGCACTAGAACTGGGCTTCCAAAATTTCGAAATGGACTTCGGCGTAGAATCGCTTGAGTTACGGGCAGAAGCCCAAGAGCCGGAAATTCCGTTGTTGCTGGGGCAATTATTTCTCGAAGAGGGCCTTGCCGCATTTGAATGGCTGGGAGCTACGGTCAAAAATGTAGATACGCCGGGAGAGCGGTCCGCCGCCGGATTGGATGCCGAACGGGGGGTGTGGGTGCTGGAAGCTAATGGCCTCGCAAAAGCAGGGGGCCTGCGTAGCGGAGATGTGATTCTGGGATGTGAAGAAGATGCTGTCAACGAAGTGAAAGACCTCCTGCAAGCCTGGCAATCCCATAATTGGAAAGGAGCCATAAACCTCAAGATCTTGCGCAATCAGCGAGAGCAGGATATCCGGATTCAGGCGAAGTGAAGGAACTGAGATAAGTCATGTAAATTCTTGCTCTTAACCACTTTTTCGCATTTAGGCAGAATAAGAAGATACGTTTTTTGGGATATACCTTGTATCCCAATTGAAAGAATATTTCGACATATGGCAGTTTTTAGCGGGCCTGGGGATCTTTCTCTTTGGAATGCTTTATATCGAGGAAGCGCTCAAAAACCTCGCAGGTCGTACGTTTAAGCAATTTCTTCGCAAAAATACCCGAAACCCCTTCCAGGGCATCCTCAGTGGAACGCTGATCACAGCTCTGTTGCAAAGCAGCTCGGTCGTAACGCTGATGGTCCTCGCGTTTGTCGGCGCAGAAATCATTACCCTTCGCAATGCATTGGGGGTCATTTTTGGCTCCAACCTCGGAACTACCTTTACAGGCTGGGTGGTTGCCAGTCTTGGATTTAAGTTGGAGATAGAAGCCTTTGCTTTGCCCTTCATCGCATTGGGGGGCATCAGTATGGTATTTCTGGAGAAAACGAGAAAGACGCGGGAAATCGGACGATTTCTGGTGGGGTTTGGATTTCTGTTTCTAGGGCTGGACTATATGAAGACCAGCATCGAATATGTCGCCACGCACGTTGATCTGTCCCTGTTTGCTACATGGAATTTATATGCTTTTTTCTTCGTGGGATTTGTCTTGACAGCAATTATCCAATCAAGTTCGGCTTCTATGGTGATTACATTGAGTGCATTGCATGCGCAGGTGATCCCACTCGAATCTGCCGCAGCGATGGTCATCGGTAGTGATCTGGGAACTACACTTACCGTGATGTTAGGGAGTATAAAAGGCTTGCCAGCCAAAAAGCGAGTGGCCCTTAGTCATTTTTTGTTCAATCTGATTACGGATTTGCTGGCTCTGGCGTTCTTGTTTCCGTTACTGTACGTACTGACTGATGTGATAGGTCTGAATGATCCCCTGATGACCCTGGTCGCTTTTCACAGCAGTTTCAATGTGATTGGTATTTTGATCCTGATGCCATTTCTGGGGCTTTTTGCACGGTTTGTAGAGCGTCGATTTGTGGGAGAACGCGTATCACCTGCGATATATATCACGGAGATGACAACGGATGTACCAGATGCGGCAATTGAAGGGCTGGAGCATGAAATTCGACACCTTATTGATCGGGTATTTGCTTTCCATCTTCATGTTTTTGGCATCAACCGGGCACTGTTTACCTTTCCTGATTCTCAACGCGCCGGTGTGGCATTTTTTTCGACCGATTTCCGGGCACAATATGATACGATCAAGCAGTTGGAAGGAGAAATTGTTGAATTTTTTCTCGCCCTTCAGCACCAACAACTGGATGAAGAACTTGCTCAGCGATTGAACCAGGGGATTCATGCCGTGCGCAATGCCATGATGGCTGCGAAAGCGATTAAGGACATCGCACACAATTTTCGGGAATTTGAAAAATCAGTAAATGATAGCCAGATCAGTTTGTTCGAATGGATACGCGGGCAGCAAAATGAATTTTATCTGGCTTTGCATCGGGTATTTTATTCTGAAGCAGCTGCGGGATATTTTGAAGCATTGGCCGATACCGCCCGGGAAAATCACAAACAATCCGACCTCGTATTAACAGAAGTCTATCGGCAAGTACAGGCAAATCAGCTAACCGAACTGGAGATATCCACCTTGCTGAATGTTAATCGGGAAATCTTTAATGGCAACCGGTCGTTAATACTGGCGGTAAAAGATATGGTATTAAGAGGGGACCAGGCGCGGGATTTTAATGCCCTGCCCGAATCAAAATAGAACTCGATATTAGTTATCCCTGTGACTGTTCGACCTTCCGGACTTTCTGATACGAAGTAGCCGCATCCACCATTTTTAGAAAACTGACCCGTTGCCCGGATTCTATGGATTCATAGTCAAATCCATGTTCTCCATCAATTATTTTACACACACCCATTTCATAGCGCAAGGACTGGACAAAATCTCCTAGCCCGATGGGGATTCCATCAATATCAACCATTTGGGGGCCCGGAGGGGGCTTTGGGGTACCATTTTTCTTGCGGAAGAAATTAAACATGTTCAGGAGCATTCAGTTGATCAAAAGAAGTCAAATAAGTAGCGTGTATGGAGACACGAGTAAGAAAAAAGAGTTAAGTATAAAGATGATAGACGGCCTGTTGGGTCGTCAGTAGTTTTTAGTCTTACTACTCACTACTTAACTCTATCCTACTGTTTATGTAAATATGCATATTAAAAACGGATTGTCCATGCCCGTGGTTTTATCACCGGATTGGGTAACCTCCTGACCTATTTATCAGTAAGACCATATTACCACAAAACTGTATCCTCAACGAAATGCCCATTCAATTCATTCCTCGCAACGAACAAGCTTCCGGACAATTTAACGGAGGTGCTATTCTCGAAAATAAGCCCATCGGTTTCCCCGGTGAAGGCGGATATATCAAGCCGTATTCCAACCTGTTTTATTGGGCACATGCCTGGTCCGATGAAGGAAGCCTGATCGGAGAGCATCCCCATCAGGGATTTGAAATCATGTCCTTTGTGATGGAAGGTGATATTGATCACTATGACAGTCATTATAAAGCCTGGAAAAAGCTGGAAGCCGGTGATGCCCAAATTATTCGTGCAGGTAAAGGGATCAGCCACGCCGAACGGATGAATGCCGGCTCCCACATGTTTCAGGTCTGGATAGATCCCAATCTCCGAACTACTCTCAGTCAACCCGCTTCTTATGATGACTACCAGGCGGCGGCTTTTCCCGTCAATTCCCATCCGGGATTTCAGGAGAAAGTGTATCGGGGTCCGGATGCGCCCATGGAAATGGATACGCCGGGGATCGAAATCAAAGAGTGGACCTTTGAAGCGGGAGACCATTCCGTTCCTCTAAATGATTCCCTGATGTATTCGATTTATATCTGGAAAGGCAATCCAACTGTGAATGGGCAGAACCTGAATGCACATGATTTTTTCATTGTGCAGGATGAGTCATCCATTCTGATAACTACATCCGAAGGAGATCGGTTGTTTGTAATTGCTTCCCTCCCCAAACTGGAATACAGCACCTATGCACAAATGCGTGGGAGGTAGGGACAAAATCATCTATTCCCTGTGAGGTAATACCACAGATTCCTCGAAGACCGGCTTGGTTTTGGGAGGTGAATCCTTTTCATGAATTCTCCAGATTTTATCATTATTTTAGGGCCAAACAGAATATCATCACATCAGAAATATGGCTGACGCAGTAGAAAATAAACGCACCGTAGAAGTACCCGAGTGGGTACAGGAAATCAAGAGAAAATACCTTTCCCAAAATGTCTCTCAATTTGTCATTCATGGGAATATCAACGATTATGTGCGCCTCGTGGTGGATGAAGTCCCTCAATACCTGAAATTGAAGGATTTTCTGAATGAGGAAATGTTTAAGCATCGGGATATCGTCGTCTATTATGATCGGGCTGCAGGCATTCGATTTAAGGATGATCGGATTTTTGGAGGAGAAGGAAATATGCGTCAGGATTTCGTCTCGACTTTGAAGATGTTTGACGATTTGACCGGGAATAATTTCTCCGAACTTTCCCGCGATCCGGCCCGTGCATTTTTAATACTCGATACCTACTTCAACTTGTGTATCAATCAGGAGTTTTTACAATTTCTGATTGGTTATCTCGATCGGCGACTCAAAGCAGCTGCGGGGCAGGAAACCCGCGCGACCGCCAAAGAAGAGGAGATGGATATTGTGCAGAAATTCATGAATAAGACCATTCCTGATTTGTTGTCCTACATGGACGCGGGTGGGGAGAAGAAAGGGAGTCCGGATAATAGCATGGATTTCCCCAAGCTGCTGAAGCATTTGAAAAATCGGGTCAGCAAACCCAAGTCGATTGCATTTGTGATCGAATATGCAGATACCGTCATCCCCGTTACGGGTAATACGAAGGAGGAGCGCATGATTCAGGTATTTATGCAAAAATGGGCAACAGAACCGAAGTTTCTGGAAGCGGATATGACCATTATTGTGCTGGCTGAAAATATTGCAGAGTTGAATTCTCAGTATGTGCG
>CAYGTH010000583.1:0-4755 GCA_964352745.1 uncultured Bacteroidia bacterium | reverse complement strand
TCGTCCGCTGCCCTGGAAAGACCTCAGCCCAGAGCAGCAGGATTTCCAGGCGACTAAAATGGCGATCCACGCGGCCATGATCGATCGCATGGATCAGGAAATCGGCAAAGTCCTCGCACAAATCAAGTCGATGGACGCCTGGGAAAATACCCTGATTGTATTTCTCTCCGACAATGGAGCCAGTGCCGAGATTATGGTCCGCGATGATGGCCATGATCCGAATGCTGTACCGGGTTCGGCGGCGACTTATTTATGCCTCGGACCCGGCTGGTCCACGACCTCCAATACGCCCTTTCGGCGGCACAAAACCTGGGTGCATGAAGGCGGTATTTCCACGCCCCTGATTGCCCACTGGCCGGCAGGGATTCAGGATCAGGGCGCATTGCGGCACAATCCCGGCCATGTCATCGACCTGACCGCGACGATCATGGAGATTGCGGGGGCGGGTCCATCAGTTGGAGACCCGCCGGTGCCGGGCAAGAGCCTGTTGCCGGTTTTTGCGCAAGACCACAGCGTGGTGCATGACTATCTCTGGTGGTACCACGAGGGGAATCGCGCGCTCCGAGTCGGCGATTGGAAAATCGTTGCGGCAGGAGCAGCAGGCGACTGGGAACTGTATAACCTCGCCACCGACCGCGCTGAGTCGAACAACCTCGCTACTACGCAGCCGGAAAAACTAGCCGAGTTGGTGGCGATCTGGACAGCACGCAGGGATGAGTTTAATGCCCTGGCTTTGCAGGATTTGAAGAAGGAATGAATTACCGATTTAACCCGAAAGGTCATTCCGGAGGTTCGAGGTTGCCCAACTTCTGAGGGCAATCCGGAATCTTCCCCTCGCAACAATCAAACTTCAAATGGATTAACAGTAGATTCCGGGTTAAATTTCAAAGCTGCACAATGAAATTTCCCCGGAATGACAAAACTTTTTTCTTGGGATGGAAACTATCAGATGTTTTCTCTGCGTCTCCCCGTCTCAGCGTTTCATTCCAAACGCCCAGCCACCGGCTGCTTTGCCCCTTTCCGCCTTTGCGTTCAATTCCTCAAATTTCACTCATAATTTTCCGATATTTTACACCTAACCAACCTAACCCCAATATGAAACTATTACTTCTACTGACCCTGAGCCTATTCAGTTTGTCCATTGTATTTTCACAGGAAAAACCCATTGGTATTTTCCAACACAGTGCCGATATCGGCAATCCTCAAAAAGCCGGTTCTTCTGCCTACGATGCCGCCACGCAGACCTATACCCTCACCGGAGCCGGATACAATATCTGGTTTGAGCGGGATGAATTTCAGTATTTATACAACAAAATTGACGGAGATTTTATCCTGACTGCCCAATTTGCATTTGTCGGAGAAGGCGTAGATCCCCATCGCAAAATCGGCTGGATGGTCCGCAAGTCCACAGACGAAAAAGCCGCCCACATGAGTGCAGTAGCACATGGAGATGGCCTGATGGTTGCCCAATGGAGGGCCTTGCGAGGCGCGTTCATGCGCGACCCTCAGGATGAGATTTTCGCCAAAAAAAGCGGCTATCAGATCATCCAGTTGCAACGTACCGGTGCCACCTTTACGATCCGTGCCGCCCATGAGGGAGAACCCCTTCAGGATATTGGTTCTCATACCATGGACAACCTCGCAGGAGAAGTACTGGCTGGACTTTATATTTGTTCCCATAACCCTGATGTGGTGGAAGAGGCCAATATATGGAACGTCCGGATCGACCAGCCGGTTCCCGCAGGTTATAATCCCTATGCAGAGCCTACCCTCGGCTGCCGCCTCGAAACCATGGAAGTTGCCACTGGCAAACGCAAGGTCATCTATGAAGATTCCCGCCGTTTTGAAGCACCTAACTGGATGCCAGACGGGAAGGGGATTTTGTTCAACATGGAAGGATCGATTTATACCATTCCCGTACAAGGAGGTACGCCTACGCAACTCAACACTGACTTTGCCGACCGCAACAACAATGACCACGGGATTTCCTTTAATGGCAAACTCCTCGCCATCAGTCATCACGTGGAGGGTCTGCCGGGTGGCGGGTCCACGATTTATGTCCTGCCCCTCAAAGGCGGAACCCCCAAAGCCGTTACCGACAAAACGCCTTCCTACTGGCATGGCTGGTCTCCCGATAACAAATCGGTGGTTTACGTGGCACAGCGGGAAGGAAGCGACCAATACAACCTCTATCAGAAACCCATCAAGGGCGGCGAAGAAGTGCGCCTGACCGATATTGGACCCGGTGAGCACGTAGATGGCTGCGAATATTCTCCTGACGGACAGTACATTTACTACAATGGCAACCACACAGGCACCATGCAAATCTGGCGCATGAAGCCCGACGGTTCGGACCGGGAACAGCTGACGTTTGATCAGTACAATGACTGGTTCCCTCATCTCTCTCCTGACGGCAAATGGATCGCCTATATTTCCTTTCCGGATGATATTGACCCGAATGACCACCCCTTTTGCAAGCAGGTAGTACTCAAACTGATGCCTGCAGCTGGTGGGCCGGCCAAAGTGATCGCCTACCTCTACGGCGGACAAGGGACCATTAATGTGCCTTCCTGGTCTCCTGACAGCAAGTATATTTCCTTTGTGAGCAATAGCGGAACCGGAAAGTAAGTCCTTCAAACAGGATATACCCGTACGGGGAAGAGAATATTTTTCCGTTTATTGATCCCATTGACACACAATTTTTTTTTGAATAAATAGAATCCCTATGCAGTACAATCGACGTAATTTCATTCGAGCGGGCGGCGTTTTAGCTACCAGCGCATTATTATTCCCGCAGATCGCCTGCAAAAGTGAAGGGGGACAAACTGCCGCAGTAGTCGAAGAACTCGCTGCAGTTCCCAGCCTGAAAGAATTTGGCTTACAGCTCTACACCCTCCGCGATGTATTTCCCGATGACCCCAAGGGCTATTTGAAGCAAGTAGCTTCCTTTGGCTATTCTCAAATCGAAGGCTGGGAAGGCGACAAAGGGATGTTTTGGGGAATGGGCAATAAAGGCTTTAAAAGTTACCTCGACGAGCTTGGCCTCACGATGGTTTCCAGTCATTGCGATGTAAAGACAGATTTGGAAACCAAAGCAGCTCAGGCGGCAGAAATCGGCATGAAATACCTCATCTGCCCCTGGATAGGCCCGCAAAAGAGCCTCGACGAGTGGAAAGGCATCGTAGATTTTTTCAACGAATGTGGGGAAACCTGCCGCAAAAATGGAATCGGATTTGCCTACCACAACCATGCCTATTCCTTTGAAGAAATCGATGGCATTATTCCTCAGGATTATATGATGAAAAATGTAGATCCGGAACTCGTAGATTTCCAACTGGACATTTACTGGGTGGTAACCGGAGGCGCAGACCCTATCGCCTATCTCCAAAAATACGGTAAGCAAATCCCGCTCTGCCACATCAAAGACCGCCTGAAAGGAGCAGCACCCGATAATCATGAGGCCTCTTGCGATGTAGGAACGGGTTCTATCGATTATGCGCGTATCCTGAAGGTCGCCGCTGAGCAGAACATGGAATATTATATCCTTGAGCAGGAGCGCTACGACAATTCCACTTCAGTTGAAAGCGCCAAAAAAGGGGCTGAATACCTGAAGCAATTGGTGTTTGTATAAAAAGACCTTTGGATAGAAATCAAGGAAATCAGATAGGGTTTCCTATGAAAAGTAATTTCCCAACACATGATCCCTTCATGCTTTTGTATGGAGGGATGTTCTTTTGCGGCGGATTAAAGGAATACAAAGGCATTTGGGGGATGAGCTCTACGGAAAAAGGCTCAAAAGTATTTCATCACCTCCTTCACAATTAGTTCATGTCCCAGCTTATTGGGATGATTTACCTGCGACATATAAGTTTCGAGTTGATCTTTATCTGAATACAAAAACCCAAAGGCGTTATAGCTATCCACTACTCCCACTTGATGCTCATTTGCCAGGCTAATGATCTGATCAGTGTGTTGTTTCAATTCATTGTCAGGGGAATCATAATCGACTCTTTGATCGGGAGAAGGAGTCAGCAAAATCACTTTTATGCCCTTCTTTTTTGCCTGCCCGATCATCTTATCCCAGGCGGCATAGGATTGCTTGAGGCCCACACGCCGATCATTTAATCCATAATCGATGAACAGTACATCAGGTTTATGAATGAGCACATCCTGCTTAAATCGTTTGGCTCCTGCTACTGAGTTCTCCCCTCCAATAGCCGTAACAATCACATTCACAACGGCATTCGGATATTGGGATTTGATTTGTTGTAACACGAGGTGGGGATATGCGGATAAGGTATTGACTTGCGGCGTTTTAAAATAGCCAGCCGGCACACTATGTCCGTGAAAGACAATATTGATTGTTCTGTTTGCCGGCCACTCTTTTTGCATTTCTATTGTAAGATCCTTCAAATAAGAATCCGGAGCTGCATGCCCTGATTCCACTCCTTGACCCAGGGCCAGATACCCGAATAGGATAAGCGGCAAAAAAAGTACAGTCAGTTTTTGTAGTCCAGACTGGCATCTGAAAAGCAGGATCTTTGCGTGTGGTATCATTTGGTTAATTCATTAGTTCTACTTTGTCAAGATTAGATTCCTACCAACATCATATCATAATCCCTTCCTTGCTCAACCCTCATTTTCTTTTTTGATGAGCAAAAAAGGTATCTGCTCAGTTTCCTGAGGTAAACCAGGAATGGTTTCATCAAAAAGCCTGATGTTGTCCGCAGACCCCGATCTGCTGACTATACTCCT
>CAYGTH010000582.1:0-4765 GCA_964352745.1 uncultured Bacteroidia bacterium | reverse complement strand
CTGCAGCGGGCGCGTCGGTTAGCGGGGGCGTACAACAACCTTCTGTGGCGAGTACTTTCCCGGTGGAACTGCTTTATTTCAGTGCCATGCCCGAAGCCGGGCAAGGGGTATTGCTGAGTTGGGCGACAGCTTCGGAATTGAACAACGACTATTTTACGGTGGAACGCTCGACAGACAGCCGAATCTGGGAGCATGTAGTAGAGTTGTCCGGCGCCGGGACCACTGTGGAGGGCCGGTCCTACGAAGAGGTGGACGGAAGCCCGCACCTGGGGATTTCCTATTACCGCCTGCGGCAGACGGATTATGATGGCAGCTTCACCTATTCGGAAGTAGAAACGGTAACGATTACAGAATCAACGGTAGTAAGGCTTTCGGTTTACCCCAATCCCACCAGCGGACAGGTCGTCATAGCCGTGGCAGGGCAGGGGCAATCTCCCTTGCAGTACGAGGTGTATGATGAATTGGGCAGGGTGATCCTACATGGCCGGTTGAAAGGATTGGAGACCGAACTATCGGTATCGGAACTGCCTAATGGTCTGTATGTTGTCGGCATACGGGAAGGGCTGGAAATAAAAGCAAGTAAAACCATCATTAAACACGATTAACATACAACTCATGAAACATCTTATACTCCTACTAAGCGTATTATGGATAAGCGGCATGGGCTATGCGCAGGCTCCGGAAAAGATGAGCTACCAGGCGGTGATCCGGGATGCCGTCAACAACCTCCTGGTCAATACCCCCGTAGGGATGCAGATCAGCATCCTGCAAACGAGCCCTGGCGGCACAGCGGTCTTTGTGGAGACCCATAGTCCGACGACCAATGCCAATGGGCTGGTAAGCCTGGAGATCGGCACGGGTACCCCGGTTACCGGGACCTTTGCGGCGATAGACTGGAGTGCAGGGCCTTATTTTCTCAAAACAGAGACAGACCCGGCCGGGGGAACAGCTTACAGTATCACCGGCACCAGTGAGCTGCTGAGTGTACCCTATGCGCTGCATGCCAGGACAGCAGAAAATGTGGATGATGCGGACGCAGATCCCAACAATGAAATAGAACTACCCAGCGGCGGGACAGATGGACAGGTACTGACACTCTGCGGTGGCGTTCCCACTTGGACTTCAGGAGCTTGTCCGCAAATTGGTGATTTCCATGAAGGAGGCGTTATTTTCTACCTGGATGGTACGGGAGGGGGGCTGGTGGCGGATATTGCGGATCTACCCGATTCGGAGTGGGGCTGTCACGGCAACCCTATAAGCGGTGCAGACGGAACTGCCATCGGGACGGGCGCACAAAACACCCTCGATATTGAAGCAGGCTGTACGACTGCGAACACTGCGGCAGACCGATGTACCCACTCAACTGCGCAAGGCTATACTGACTGGTTTTTGCCCTCCCAAGATGAGCTCAACGAAATGTACCTAAACAAAGCGACGATTGATGCAACTGCACTCGCCAATGGCGGAAGTGGTTTTGCCAACGACTTTTACTGGGGTTCTTCGGAGTTCGACAGCGGTGACGCTAGGGGCCAGAACTTCTTAAATGGGGGGCTGTACGTCGGCGGTAAGTTCAGCCTCTTCCACATTCGTGCGGTCCGGGCTTTTTAACTATTCATCCATTTACCTGTTTCTGATCCCGGTTTTCGGGCAAAAGGCAGAACGGGTTATCTGGAATCATTTTTAGATGATTTTGAAGTACTCAAATGGGAAATACGCCTATGCATAGACATTCCGAGACGTGTTTTGCCCTCGGTGAATCAGGAAGTGATTTTTGGAATATTTTTTTTGAAGAAAATAACTTCCTTTTAATCTATTGATTATCAATTTGGTACAAATTCATTTGT
Organism: uncultured Bacteroidia bacterium; assembly: GCA_964352745.1. GTDB lineage: Bacteria > Bacteroidota > Bacteroidia > J057 > J057 > CAYGTH01. Next base: position 2,921 of record CAYGTH010000582.1, on the reverse strand, counting down.
CATCCTGGACGCAGCGAAGCAGCCTGCCCCGGACCCGATCCGGGGGAGTGAAGGAACTCATTTGAAATTCAGCCATATTTACCTCGCACCGTTTTCATTTCTAAGTTGTTTGGGGCTGAGAGGTATCGAAAACTGAGGAAAACGTCCAAACCTGCGCGGAAGTGAGGCCCCTCTGCTTTGTCTTCGCTTAGTTTCGGGGTGACACAAGTGTTTGATATGTGTATTTGGCCTACCCCTTCGGAGGGGCGTAAGTGAACGATTGTCAACTTTTCCCTATTTTTATCCTCATGCAAAAGTACCCCATCGGCACATACAGGATACTCATGAGTCAGTCAAACGATGCATGTGAAAGATCTTCCAGAATCTGCTCAATATGCATTTTGTAGGGCGGTACATGAACCTCAATGATCCGCCATACGATGTCGCTTTGAACTTCATAGTAGTCATGTACGAGGATATTTCGTAGCGCAATGCTCGGACGCCAAGGGACTTCCGGGTACTTGGCTCGTAATTCTTTTGTCAGTGAGCCTGTAGCTTCTCCTACGATCTCCAACTGCTTAATGGAAGCAAAACGCGTTTTTGAATCTCTCTCAAAACTTTGTTGGTCAAATCCTATCACGTATGCTTCAATTTCAGCAATCGCATCCAGAATATGGCGCAGACGGGCATAATCATCCGGCTTTTCTTTCATATACCAGGATTTTTTCTTTCTCTACCCGAGGACGAATGTAAGGAGATAAGGATTTGTCTGTGACAAGGTCGATTTCATACCCAGTCAAATCTTTGAGGTCTAGATACATCTGCACATACTCCAGCCCTATGGGGATTTTCGGGTCCAGCTCGATCAATAGGTCCAAATCACTTCCTGCTTTCTGTTCATTTCTGGCAAAGGAACCAAAAATGAATGCCTTTAGAACCGGTTGCTTGACAAAATAGCCACCTAATTGATCTATGAGTTTGTGGTCTAAGTGTTTGGGATTCATCATCATTGGCCATTTTGAATAGATACGATAATCTATGGAGAAAGGTAAAGAAATACTCCATCAAGTACAATTTTTCCTATCTTCACTCTCACGCAAAAGTACCCCATCGGCATACAGGATTTTTGGAAGCTGCGGGAGGGAGGATGTTGAAGGCGGGACTTTCAGGCCACCCATTTTTTACTGGCAAAGTGCTGAGGAAAATAATTCCCGTGTACACCCTGGAAAAGTCCGATGCTGGCTGTTTTGTAAAGGCTGCCACACCTTCGTCCCAGCTCGCAAAAGCAGAAACGTTCAGTCCGATAATTGCAATCAGGGTTAAAGCATAAGATTTTAAATTAGCGTGAATCAGTTGTATTGATGCGTTCATAGTTCAGAGGTGTGATGCCTGATTTTAACAGAAGCGATTTTCCTGGGGTTTACGATTGGAAATGAGTAAATTGTTACTCAAAAAATCATAGATTAACCCTTTGAAAAAACCCAAAAGAGGACTTTTGACCTAGGGTTGAATCAACTCCTGAATCTATGAAATCAAACAGACGGATCTTTTTGAAAGAGGCCTTGCTCCTGGGACTGGGAGCTTCGCTTTTTCGCATACCATTCTCAGCAACTGCAACTGGCTTTTTTGAGGTAGCCCAAAAAAACTATAGATGGTGGTTAATTGACCCATCTGGGAATCCATTTTGGTCAATCGGAATCAACCATGTCGACTCAGCCCCATTACGTGATGAGCGTTCCAACAATATTTGGGAGGAGAAATACCATAACAGTATGGAACAATGGTTGGGGCAGGTGAAACAGGACCTGGAAAGTTGGGGATTCAATACCCTGGGATGGAATCAGGAAGTGGTAACGATCAATGATCAAAACCATAGACATTCCCGGAGTTTTACCTTTGAGGAATACCAATGGCTGGACATGCCGTATTGCCACTTGTTGCCATTCATAGATTCCCATCAGTGGGAAGTTGAAACCCGCTTACCCGATATTGAGAGCAAAGGCTTTGCAGAATGGTGTGAATACGTCGCCCGGGATCAATGTTCCAGAATGAAAGATGATCCCAGGCTAATTGGGTATTTCTATACGGATTGCCCGACTTTTGTCCATAGTCGGCCGGGAAATAAATGGAGAGGGAGTTTAATGGATCCGGAATTATTGAATACGGAATCGGGCAGGAAGGAAATCAAACGAAAGGCTTCGGTGTATTATAAAGTGATTCACGATGCGATTCGGCGCTTTGACAAGAATCACTTGATTCTGGGCGATCGATATGAAGCCAATGCTCCCTTGCCCACTGAAATTATAGATGCCGCAATGCCATACGTTGATGTCTTTAGTTTTCAGTGTTTTGGAGGCCCGGAAAATGTAAAAGAAAAAATGGGCTATTGGGCAAATTATACAAAACGACCTGTTTTACTGGCCGACAGTGCAACGTATCAGGAACCCTTTGAAAAAGGCTGGCCCCCTACCGCCGTTCGGCATCAAAGCCCCGAAGGCTACCAGGCGACACTTGAGGCGCTGCAGGCAATTGAGGAATGCATTGGCTTTCACTTATGCGGCGCCTATATCGCAAACGATGCCCGTAAGTACGGCCTGAAAAACAACCAGGATCAAATTGATTCTCCTTTTACAGAGGGGATACAAGCTCAAAATCTTGAGATGCAGAAATGGGTAGATGAAAAGGGTAGGTAAGATGTCAGATTACAGATAATAGACAACAGACAATAGCTGCTCAGCGTTAAGTCGGGACATATCATTTGGCGGGGAGAATGAGCACAAAAACCCCTGATATCTGAACCCTGAACCCTGAACCCTTCTTCACTCCTTCCCCACCCGCGGAATCTCCCCCGACTTGATCTTCGCAAAATAAGTCTGGCTATACTTCTGCACTTTTCCTGATAGTACAACCAGCACGATCACATTCGGAATGGTTACCAGCGC
>CAYGTH010000581.1:0-4773 GCA_964352745.1 uncultured Bacteroidia bacterium | reverse complement strand
ATGTCAAAAGCAGAGCGTACCCGGCAGTATATTGTTGAAAAAGTAGCCCCGGTTTTTAACCGGAAAGGCTATTCGGGCACCTCTATTCAGGACATGATAGACGCTACAGGCTTGACTAAAGGCAGTATTTACGGAAATTTCAAAAAGGGAAAAGGAGAAGTAGCTGAAGCTGCATTTGACTATAACCTGATGCTGTTGAGAACGGAAGGAGTTAAACGAATCAAGTCCAAGACCAATGCTATTGACAAGCTTCGGGTCTATCCGCACTTCTACCGAAAAATATATTCCAAAACCCTGAAAGGCGGCGGATGTGTCATTCTGAATACGGTTGTGGACTGTGATGATGGCAGTGATCCGGTACATAAACGGCTTTATGAAAAGGCCCGGCAGGTGCTGGCAGAATGGGAAGCCGTTATCATTCACATCATTGAGAAAGGGAAACAATACGAGCAAATTCATCCCGATACAGATGCTGCCAAGTACGCAAGCTTATTTATCGCCCTGATCGAAGGGGGGATTATGCTGGCAAAGTCTCAAGACGATACTGCTCATCTGTTTCGCGCACTAGACCATATAGAATTTCTGATTGACAGTCAGTTGAAACGATGATTTTTTTTGACGTAAAATATACCAATTGGTATATTAATAATCCTGATACCCATGAATCCTGAACAACACAGTACCATTGAGTATGTAAAAAACGAGGAAGCAGCCGGACGGGCATTAAATGTCTTTCCACATCCGATGTTGGTAGGCTTGATTCGCATGTTTATGCAGCTTGCAGGCCGGATTGCTCCGCGCAGAATGGGTAAACTGGCCCTTCGCATGTTTCTGGCTCCGAATAAAAAGGGACGTAAATCCGCAACACATAAGCCCATCATGAGAGAGGCACAGCCTTTTATGATTTCGCACAAAGGAGGATTTTTGAAGGGATATGCCTGGGGCGGAGGGGCGGAAACGGTCCTGTTGGTTCATGGCTGGAACTCAAAAGCGAGTCATTGGTCAGGGCTGATTCCTAAACTGGTAGATGCGGGCTATCAGGTCGTCGCCTTTGATTTGCCAGCACATGGCGGATCTGATGGGCATACTACTGACTTGCCCGATACGGCATCAGCTATTTCTGCTTTAGTCGATTGTGTGGGGCCGGTGAGCCATATTGTTGCGCACTCTTTTGGAGCAGCAGCTAGTTCGCTGGCGCTGACGGATCATGGAATCGAAGTGAAAAAACTGGTGTTGATGGGGACGCCTGTTCGCTTGCAATGGGTAATCGATCACTTTACCGGCTACATCCGCTTGCCCAAAGCTGCCCGGCGCTGGATGGAAACCTACCTGGAGCTGCGAATCGGGCATACGATTGACGAACTGGATATCACGCAATCCGGCAGGCATTTGCGAGCAGATCAAATCCTGGTCATCCACGATGAGCGGGACGAGACGATTCCGGTAGCGGAGGCTTTACGCCTTGTCAAGCTGGATCAACATCCCTCTTTTCTGGTATTGGAAGGATTTGGCCACTTTGGAATGATCAAGCATCCGGTCTCAACCCGGCGCGTGGTAGATTTTTTGATGCATAGCCCATTGGAGCAAAAACGTGCTTTGTCCCATTGAACCGATCTTTTGCCTGCAATTTGGGGATTTCTGATGTGTGTGTGCGGAATTTGGTACGAAATATCGGACATCCTTTCAATATGTGCTTTGGGGTGTAGGCCAAAAATCCACAAAGAGAAACCACTCAGGCATTTAGGACACTGAGCATACACTAAGCATGTTGTACATGAGACCTCGGAGATTTCGCTTAGTGCTTTCTTTGTGATCTGAGTGCCTCAGTGGTAAATCCGGCGCCATTTTCCTTTGCGAACCTTGCGATTATCTTGGTTTGTAGGAAAACTGACCTACACCCGTGCTTTGTAGATAATTTGTACTTATAGTTTTACTCGTATCTTTGGGGCTTAATTTCAAGCTACTGAAATTCAATTTATGGAACTTAAACGTGTAGTTATAACGGGCCTGGGAGCCATCACGCCCATTGGGAATGACCTGCCTACCTTCTGGAGCAACCTGATTGCAGGAAAAAGCGGAGCAGCTCCAATTACTTTATTTGATCCTGCTGAGTTCAAAACCAGGTTTGCCTGCGAGGTAAAGGGATTTGATGCGACCGATTATTATGATCGCAAAGAGGCCCGGAAAATGGACCGATTTTGCCAGTTTGCACAAGTAGCAGCAGATGAAGCAATCCGCGATTCCGGCCTGGATGGAGAGGGAATCGATAAAAATGGAGTAGGAGTGATCTGGGCTTCTGGCATTGGAGGAATCAAAGTATTTCAGGATGAGATTTCCAGTTTTGCAACCGGAAATGGAACGCCGAGATTCAATCCTTTCTTTATTCCGAAAATGATCGCAGACATGGGCGCTGGCCTGATCTCGATCCGCTACGGATTTCGGGGGGTGAATTTTGCGACAGTTTCTGCTTGTGCTTCTTCCACCCACGCCTTGATCGACGCCTTTAATTATATACGCCTCGGAAAAGCTAAAGCGGTAGTTTCGGGCGGATCAGAAGCAGCAGTTACTGAAGGCGGTATCGGCGGATTTAATGCCATGCGTGCCCTTTCTGAAAATAATGACAATGCGGCAACCGCCTCCCGCCCCTGGGATCGGGATCGCGACGGGTTTGTGCTCGGAGAAGGCGCAGGAGCGATCATTCTGGAAGAATTGGAACATGCCAGGGCAAGAGGTGCAAAGATTTATGGCGAAATGGTCGGAAGCGGTGCTACTGCAGATGCCTATCACATGACAGCGACTCACCCCGAGGGACTGGGAGCTGTATTGGGCATGAAAATGGCCCTCGAAGAAGCGGGAATCACTGCTGCCGATGTGGACTATATCAATGCACATGCGACTTCAACGCCAGTAGGCGACCCCAGTGAGATCAGTGCAATTGAGCAGGTGTTTGGCGATTATCGCGATACGCTTTATGTGAGTGGAACCAAGTCCATGACGGGCCACCTCCTGGGAGCTGCCGGTGCGATTGAAGGAATTGCTGCGATATTGAGTATTCAAAACAATATCATCCCTCCGACAATCAATCTTGACAACCAGGACGAAGCCCTTCCAAAAGGATTCAACCTGACACCGAATAAAGCAGTGGAGACTGAAGTGAAGGTTGCCATGAGCAATACCTTCGGATTTGGCGGTCATAATGCAATTGCTGCATTTCGCGAATTTGAAGACTAAGCACTAACCTATTAATTCGATCATTCCGGACCCTTTTCATAGCCTCGCTTTGAATTGTGTCCGGAATTTTTGTTTGAATGCTGTTGGTAGGGGCCGATCTGCTGACATACATCCTATCACGCAGCCCCCATTTCCTTCAAAGGAAATGCGCACGCAGTCCCAATCTTTGATTGGAAATCTGCTGTTTGCAGACCCCGATCTGCAGACTTCCTTTCTCCCTGCGCGCTGCGCTCACTGTCCCCCACGTCCCGGCTTGCTTGCCTGCGTGTGGGGGACAATTCGTTGTGATGGAATCACTATAGATTCATTTCGTAGAAACGGACCGTGTGAGCCCCTTTTTGAGGGGGCGGTGCTTGTGCGAGGGGGTACCAATGTTGTCCGCAGACCCCGATCTGCGAACTTTGTTATTCCCTTATCTCAGTCGAAAAGGAAGCCGCTTCTGACCAGTCGCTCCAGTTCAGGCTTTTATCGCGATACCGTACCCGCCAGTAATAGGTCGTGTAGGGTTTGAGCACCTTAATCTCTTCATCTGTCAGGTCGTCGCCTGCTTGTCGGTCTTCATAGACATACCAGTCTTCGTACTGTTTCCAGCGGTCAATGATCGGTTTGAGAAATGCTGCCGTAGGCGCTACCTGCCACTGACTCGCACCGTGCTCGGCTCCATCGAGGTCGCTGGCAAACGGACTGGCTTTGAGGGTAATGTGCCGATAATTCACCGATTCTTCGTGCCTGGGCATAAGCGGGTCCGGAGTCATTGGCTTTTTATCAAATCGCCAAACGGTCAGGCTATCGCGGAGTTCATTGTCCCGGAATTGGTTTTCATTTCCGCGGCTGTATCGCCTTACGGTCAGTTTGGGATCGCCATTATTGGGATTGACATCCACCATTACAAAGCCATATTCGTCTTGCGTTACGGTAAATTCATCATAGTTTTTCTGCGCAAATTCTCCCCAGTAGTCAATATTCCCTCCAGCGGTTGCCACATTGATCCACAGGTGCTTATGATCGCGGGACTGTCCGCGGGAGTAGGCGTGCGTATGTCCAAAAAAGTGAATGCTGGGCTTGCCGGTTTTTGTACTGAAGGTTTCCAGCTGAGCGACTACCTTTCCGGTAAAATCTTCTTCGCCGGGCAGCCACATCTCCGATTTGAACGGATGGTGGAGCTGTGCAAAAACAAAATCGATATCGGCATGATTCGCAGTAGAATCCAGAACTTTTTCCAGCCACTTGAGCTGCTGATCTTTGCGGTATCCGTCATTAGAATCCATCCCGATAATCCGGATATTGCCATAATCCTTGTACCACCAATGCTCGTCATACGCAGGGGTGCCATTGGCGGGCAAACTGAAGTATTTGAAGTAGTATTGTGAATTGCGCTCGTGATTGCCCGGGACCGGATAGACGGGCACTTGAGAAAATAACTCGCTGGCCGGATCAAAAAAATCGCGTTTCCATTCCTCATACACCGCTCCATCTGCCACCAAGTCGCCGGGAATCATCATCAGGGCCAGGTTATCAGGTACCTTCCCCCCATATTCCTGT
>CAYGTH010000580.1:0-4790 GCA_964352745.1 uncultured Bacteroidia bacterium | reverse complement strand
CCCGATTTCCAAATCCTCTCCCTTATACAATACTTCTTCCTGGCCAAATCCAATAAATGAGGCAATCAACACCGCATCTTTTGGCCCGTATAGCGAAAAATACCCATCCTGATCCGTAATAGCACCTGCGGTTGTACCTTTTAGTATGACTGTAACCCCGACTAAGGGCACGCCGCTTTCCTGGTGCACAACCCGGCCATAGATAAATTCAGTAAATTCCGCTGGATTGGTACTGCTGATTAGATTTTCTCGATATTTCTGTTTGATCTCTTGTTTGTTGGAATTCAGTCTTTCTTTACTGCGAATGCGGTCATTTACCCGCTGCATCAGGTGGATGCTAAACGCATTGACGGGGGCTGATCGGGGTTGCGTTTTACGATAATAATTCAGACCATTGACCTTCACTGCCAGGTCCCGAATTCGAAAAAAACTGCTGTCGCTCCGCAAGCCTACCAAGAGATATTCCCCTGCTTCTAACTGATGGAAAATCTGCGTGTGTCCCGGGAAAATGCCTAGATAGGTCGAATCTTCCTGATGGAATAACAACTGATATACCATCGAATCCCGGCGATCAAAATCAATTTGGAGTCGGCCATATCCTTTTGTCGTTGTAGTGGGTTCGCTATAAACGTTTCGATAATAATACGCACGATCACTGGAGGCTTCTCTTTGTTCCCAACCTGCCAGGATTTCTTCCAGGCTCAGCAGGCTGTCTGTCAGGATCGGAGCCTGATGACTTTCGGCTATGGTGGACGTAAGCAAGCGATTCATATTCTTCGTCCTCATTTTGATCAGCCCCGGCAAAAACTCGTATTCAAATTCCGGCTCAAAATCAACCTCTCTTCCCAGTGTATCTCCGGGGGAATATACCTGTATTGGGACGCCATAAAAAGGTCCGGCTATGACCGGTCGCCAGGATCGGTAGGCATTCGCCGGGCCTGTCAGTTGGTACCGTAGCCGATGTCCCAGGGCAGTCTGTTGATGGGTTGAATTATTGCGAATCGGCATCAGCGTATGGGAAAGGAGCGCCTGTTCTGCACGGGTCCATTTCTCTTCCATATAGCTTACCACGGCATGCGGATTGAAGGGGTGAACATCGATGCTGAAAATGAGTTTTTGGGCAAAAGGGATGTACACGCTGTCCATCCGAATCTCAGCATTGCGCGTACGCAGGCGAATATTGTGGTAGCCAGAAGTTGTCCTGAACGTATATCGATTTACGACCGTAACTTCCCGTGAATAAATCAGTTTTTCATCCAGATAAATCATCTGCACATCCAGCGGCTGGCCATTTTGGACAGCAAAAGGCGCAAATTGGGTAATGCTGTCTTTTGCCGGAAGAATAAAGCGCGTCATACCACTATCCGGATAGAGAAACTGAAACCAGGCGATACTATCCAGTCCTGTGAGGCGATTCCATTTGGGATAATTCAAATGGAGACGGTTTTGCATATTGCTGGCGAATGAGCCATTCTTCGAGAAGCTATAGTAGAGCCGGCGATCCTTATATGTTGTACTGAAATCAGGCACGATCGGCGGACTGGCATCCTTAAACTTGCTGGTCAGGGCATAGGCAGTTAGATCAGTATTTGCGACCGGATTACCCGAAGCATCTGTGACCTGAATGCCAATTTCTGCTGTTTGACCGGGGTAAATCATGCTGGGCTGATCAAACTGTACCTGCAATTGCCGATCTGAAAAAGAGACCTTGTATTCCTTCTCAAACACCTCTCCGCCCCAAATTCCCTGAATCGATACGAAATAGTTTTGAGTATTCGTAGCGGGTAGGGCGACATCCAGACTACGGACTTTTCCTTTTTGCAGGGTGTTGTTTTTTCGGTAAATGTGATACCAAAACTCCAGTTTACGCGGATTTTCGACTTTGACAAATAGGGAATCCCGACTCCTGTAGGCAAAACAGCTCAATTGATCCGATTCTTCTTTTACCTGAATAGTCGCTGAAAGGCTATCGACGGTAAGCAAATATTGAGATACAAAAGGATTTACAGGGACTTGAGCCGGGAGCGTAATGGCCATTTGGGACAAGGTGTCTGCCTGCCCGGAAAGGGCAATCAAATGCCCCTGTATGGGAGTCGATTTTCCTTTCCAATCATAGTTGACTTTCAGGCTGTCCGCTTCGAGTGCGAGGCTGAGTTTTCGATTCTCCGGGCTAAAGAAAATATTCGCTTCCTCGGTATGCCGCTCATTGGAAGCATTGGTGAATACCGCTTTGATACGATAATTTAGATTGGCCGCAGGGAAGATACTGTCCGGAAGGATGACTTTGGTTTCACCGATGGGGTCAAGCGTCTGTTCATGGGACCAAAGCGTATCGGGCAAAAACAGGCTGTCTGTTGTGATGGCTGAAATGCTTTGAGCAAGTACATAGAGATTGAGCGTTGCATCCAGGAGATTCAGGTCATTGGCATCGCTTCCCCGCGCATACACAGCTATGGGCACGCCTGCACTGTGTTTTTTTGCATCTGCCCGGAAGGCATAGGTCGTCTCATCGAGTTCATATTCTTCCAACTTGAATCGTTTGGAAAGGGCGATGTCGAAATTCGGACGCAGGAGTTGGAGAGAATAAGTCTGGTCCAGTTTCAGATTCAGGCTGTCATGCAGCACAAATTCAGTGAAGTAGGCTCCGTCTCTTTGCGGGGAAAGCGTATCAATGATTTTATTATAGCGGGTTCCGGAATAAGAATTGGTAAGCTCAAGGCGCAGGTCTTTGCGATAGGGTTTTCCCTTTGGGCGACTTACAAATGCCTTGAGTCGTAAGGTGTCTCCGGGGCGAAACAAAGGCTTGTTGAGCACAACATATCCTTCAAAATCCCGGCTGTTTCTTCTTTGATAGGGATCAAAAATGGAGATCAGGCTTCGAATCCAGCCATTGGGTCTGCCCCTCCTAATGGTCCGAACAATATCCCTGACAGGAAACCACAAATATTTGACCGGAAAGGAATAGGCAATTCGGAGTGGGAGTCGCTTGAGGGAAAATTTTCGCCGATATTGGGATTGTGTTATACTGAAAAACGTACTGTGTCCCGCATGTTCGATTCTCAGCAAGCCATCTTTATAACTTTTAAGCAGTCGGTAGGACTGGGTAGGCTTGTCAAATGGAATTCTCTTCTTTTTGATAAAAACCTCCGCATCTGATATCAGGTTTCCCAGTGAATCATGCACAATCAAAGCGAGGTCCTGCTTGTTATTCAGGAGTTCCATATTCAGCCGGTCCACTGTTTTGAGCGAAAAAACGAGCTGATGACTTTCGATATGGGTGAGCAGGTAGTGTCCGACCGGTAGTCGCTTCGTGTAAGGGAGGGAATCCGTCTCAATAGAATCAATCAGGGTATGGAAATAGGATTCCTGAACGGCTTTCATCCCTGATTCGTAGAGAGAAATCGCCTCTTCCTGATTCAGTTGGTAGATATAAGTGTAGTAACTCGTCTTGCGACTGTCGGGGAGTCGCTGAGAAAAAGTAGTACAGGATAGCAGGAGGCCCAGCCCCAGGAGTAGCAGTCTCAGATTCATAGCGATCGTGTTGTGTAAGGAAGTAACGGGGATTTTGGCGGGAAGGTGGGGAGCAATAGGGAAGGAGTCGAAAGGCAAAAGCCCTGAAAGAAGAGTTGTACTACTCTGATTTCAGGGCTTTTGCAGGACAAATAACTGAATGTTACTCCGCCTGCAGCACCAATTCCACCCGGCGATTCAAACTGCGTCCCTGCTCTGACAAATTGGTGGAAGCGGGACGATCTGCTCCATGTGGTACAACTATCAGTTGACTTTCCGGTACGCCACGGGCTATCAGATAATCCCGCGTTGCGTCTCCTCGCTTAAGAGCGAGGTTAGTACTACGTTTTTCAGGTGAGGAAGCATCTGTATGGGCGAGAATTAGGAGCGTTGCATCAGGGTTTCCTTTCAGGATAAACGCGACCTGCCGCAACATTTCTTTATGGAAAGGTCGAAGATCAGGACTGCCGGAAGTAAAGTACAACCGGTGGAAGGCATCGACTTCTTCATACTCCTTTTCCATGCCGGAATCTTCTTCTGGCGGGCAACCTTCCAGAGCGGATAGGCCGGGGATTTCCGGGCAGATGTCATTTTTATTCAGGATGCCATCGCCATCGGCATCCGCGTAGGGCAGGTAAACGATGGTGGTCTCATTCACAAAAGGCCGATCGGGTGAAAATTCGGGTTTGTTTACAACAATAGAGTCCGCGCTATATACCTTGCGGGGAGGTTGTTCGGCCGGAACTTCAGGCTTGGGTACTTCAGGTGCCGGACTTTGTTTTTCTGCAATTTGGGGTTTGACTTCCGGTTTTGCAGGCTCCGGTTTGGGCGTTTCTGCTTTTTCAGGAACTGGGGTCGAAGCTATTACAGGCGGTTTTTCTGACTCGGTTACGGGTGGTTTTGGACTTTCCGTAGCGGGCTTAACCGGCGTTGGGGTAGTTGCTACCTCTGGTTTGGTTTGTTCGGCTGTCGGTTTTTCGGGTGTCGCTGGCGTAGAAACGGCTGCGTCTGGCGTTTCAGCTTCTGTGATATTATCTTCTATTTCGACATCCTTATCCCCTTTGCGACCCTTCTTGTTTTTGCGAACTTTTTCCGTTTTTTCGGGACGGGCCTTCGTTTTTTTAGGCTTCTGCTCCTTGCTTGCAATTTCTTTGGGTTCTTTTACCGGTTGTGTGCTCGGATCCTGGTCCCGGTTGCTTTTGTGTGGGAAAGGGGAACGTAACCCAAATCGGAAATCAACTCCTTTCATTTCTCCTCCCATCAAAGCAGAGGTCATATTG
>CAYGTH010000579.1:2054-4793 GCA_964352745.1 uncultured Bacteroidia bacterium | reverse complement strand
GGAAATAGCTACACAAACAATTACCGAGCGGGAAGGCGGGAAATACATCTTCGACCTGGGACAAAATTTTGCAGGGAAAGTCCGGCTCAAAGTCAAAGGAAATCCCGGAGATAATATTGTCCTTCGTTTCGGAGAAATGCTGCATCCAGACGGGCGCCTGATGACCGAGAACCTGCGGAAAGCACGCGCGACAGACACCTACATTCTGAAAGGAGACCCGGCAGGAGAAGTATGGGAGTCGAAATTTACCTACCACGGTTTTCAATTTGTAGAAGTGAGTGGATATCCCGGGAAACCAGCCAAAGCGGCCATTACGGGTCTGGTGATGGGTTCCGAAACGCCACTAACCAGTACTTTCTCTTCCTCCAATGAAATGGTCAATCAACTCTATAGCAACATCGTCTGGACGCAACGCGCCAATTATTTTGAGGCGCCGACCGATTGCCCACAGCGCGATGAACGCCTCGGCTGGACCGGAGATGCACAAACCTATGTCCGATCGGCGACCTATAATGCCGATGTCGCTTCCTTTTTTACGAAATGGATGATCGACCTCGAAGATGCCCAACATCCGAATGGTGCCTACCCCAACTTCGCCCCTCTTCCTTTTTACCGGCCCAAAATGCTGTATTCTCCTGCCTGGATGGAAGCGGGGATTATATGTCCCTATACCATCTATAAGGTCTATGGCGATACCCGCATCATCGAACGACATTTTGATTCGATGAAAAAGTTCATGGATTTTCATGAAAACAAAAGCGTTGACAATTGGTACACAGATGATAGCTTCGATGAGATTGTTCCGCGAGGTGGTTGGGGAGATTGGTTGTCAGTAGGTGCCCAAACCCCCACTTCGGTCATAGCCACTTCTTACTATGCCTATTCTGCAAAATTGATGGCAGAGATGGCGGAAGCGATTGGGAGACCCGAAGACGCAAAGCACTATGCGCAGTTATTCCAGGAGATTAAACAGGCCTTCCAGGAACATCTTATGGACGGCAAAGGGCAGATCAACGGCCATACCCAAACCAATTATACGATGGCCATCTACTTCGACCTCCTGGACAAAGACCAGACAGAACAGGCAGGAAAATACCTGGTGGAGCTGATTGAGGCAAACGATGGCAAACTTGCGACAGGCTTTCTCGGTGCCAAACCCCTGCTCCCTGCGCTTTCCAAAACCGGACGCAGCGACATCGCCTATGACCTGTTTACGCAAACGACTTATCCTTCCTGGGGCTTCGAAATAGCCAACGGCGCTACCAGCATCTGGGAGCGGTGGAACAGTTACACTAAAGGGGAAGGCTTTGTTGCGGGGATGAATTCTTTCAGTCATTATGCCTTTGGTGCTGTTTGCGAATGGATGTTCGATCGCATGGCAGGCATCGATACGGAGGGGCCAGGATACAAACAAATCCTGATTCGACCGGATTACGGAGACGGCAGGATCGACCGGGTTTCGGCCTCCTATCACTCCATTCAGGGCAGGATATCCTCCTCCTGGTCGATAGCAGGAGAAACATTTACGCTGGAAGTGGAAATTCCCGTCAATACAACTGCAAAAATATATGTCCCCGCCAAAACGGGATCGGAAGTATTGGAAAGCGGGAAAGTCCCTACAGATGAGGTCAGTTTTTTGGAAAGATCGGGCATGTACAATGTCTATGAAGTCGGGTCAGGGCGATATGAGTTCGAATCGGAAATATAAGTTGCGCGAATTATTGTTAACAGTTCAAAAACGCAGTTCTTTGTGGTTCTCCGTGCCTTCTCTGTGCAACCCTGTGGTATAGTTATTTCACAGAGTTGCACAAAGACCCACAGAGGTTCACAAAGGGCAGGCTGAGTCAATTCTTGTTGAAAACATGAAACACATGCACTATAGAATCTATACAATCCTGCTTTCAGCCTTGATATGGCAAGCCTGCACGGGCACCTCCCCGCAGCAGCAGGTTCAGGAGGCTCCACTCAATTTCCTGATCATCATCGACGACCAGCACAACAACAAACATATGAGCTGGACCGGCTACGGAGCGGGCGTAAAAACTCCCGCTCTGGATCGGCTGGCATCACAGAGCGTAGCCTTTACCAGCGGCTATACAAATAATCCGGTTTGCGCGCCCTCTCGCCACACCATGCTCACCGGTTTATATTCAGCCGAACACGGAGTGATTCAAAATGACCTTGCTCTGACAGAAAATGTCCCGACCCTGATGACAATGCTTTCGGGAGCCGGATATATGACTGCTGACATTGGAAAAATGCACCATGGGCCCTATCACAGGCGCTATGGATTCCAATACGTGCTCAACCATGAATTCTATCAAAATAATGCCGGTATTTCGCACTACCATACCTTCCTGGTTGACCAACTCCGGCAGCGTGGAATTGAGCGGCTCGATTGGAATACTGCCGAACCCAGTAGCGATTGGGCGGTTTTTCCGAATACGCTGGCCTTCAGGACCAATGTGCCTTATGACCTTGCCTCAGAACATTGGGTAACTGACGAGTCGATCAATTTCCTGAAAGATCAAATGGAAAACCGCAGCGATCAGCCTTTCTTGTTGCACGCCAGTTATTTCGCTCCCCATCATCCTTATGGTCCTTCGCCCAAATTCGATACCTATCGGCCGGAAGATATGTCTTTACCCCCCAATTGGGATGGGCAGGCGTGGGATCATTACGGAAAAGGGAAACGTGCCAAACAAGGGCTTCCGGGCATGACCGTTGAGGAATACCAAC
>CAYGTH010000579.1:0-2044 GCA_964352745.1 uncultured Bacteroidia bacterium | reverse complement strand
AATACCAACACATCAAGGCCAGGTATTTTGGTTTCATTTCGCAGTTGGATCATGAGGTGGGGCGGCTGATCGATTTTGTGGATAGCCAACCGGATTTAGCTGATAATACCGTGATTATTTTTGTTTCAGACCATGGAGATCGTATGGGGGAGCACGGGCAAATTTTCAAAGGGGGAAACGGCGCTATGCTCGAAGGCGCGGCAGGAATTCCCTTTATCATTCGCTGGCCGGGAATCGCTGCCCGGAAAGAATCAACGCCGGTATCCATGCTCGATATTACTCCCACTATATTAGCGGCAGCAGGCTTGACTGATAAATCCTCAACCCTACCGGGCAATGACCTGAACCCACTCATGCAAACCCCTTCGCCTGAAAAAAAATGGAGTAATCGCACCGTTTTTTCAGATTGGTTTCAGGGAAAGGCACAATTCATCATGGCAAGAAAGGGCGATTATAAATTGATTGCCGACCAGGAGGATTTCTGGTGGAAAAGGAATCCAGAGCCCCAATTCACCTATCAGTTATTCAACCTGAAAAAGGACCTGTGGGAAATGAATGATCTTGTCAATGATCCTGCTCATCAGGAGATTCTTACAGAAATGAAAAGGAAAATCCTAGCACATTATCAGGAGCAACTCCCGCATCTGCCTGCATCAATGCCGCCTGTGGTTCCTCGTAATCGCTACGAGGTTTCCCAACCTTTTGATCCCTGGAAAGCTTTACAACCCCTTCCATGACCCAAATACTTGATCTCATACATATCAACGAGTACTCCAAAACCCCCAAATATCGACAAATCATCAACTCGATCATCAAGGGGGTTGAGCAAGAAAAACTGCATCAGGATGATAAACTCGCTTCCGTTAATCAAATGCTTATCGAATTTGATATTTCGAGAGACACCATTGTCAAAGCCTATGCTCAATTGAAGCAAATGGGGATTGTGGCATCTGTATCCGGGAAAGGGTACTATATCAAAAGCACCAATTTCAGGCAAAGATCCAAAGTCTTTTTACTATTTAATAAGCTGAGCCCACAGAAGAAGCTTATTTTTGATTCCTTTTCCACTACGCTGGGAGATCGGGTAGCCATCGATTTTTTTGTTTATCACAATAGTTTTCGCTTGTTCAAACAACTCGTAAATGACCATAAAAACGAAGACTATACTCATTTTGCAATCATTCCCCACTTCCTGGAAGGAGGATATTTTGCAGAGGACGTGATTAATCAAATTCCGAAAGACAAACTGATCCTACTCGACAAGTTACCGGAAGGCATCGATGGGGATTATGCCGCAGTTTACCAGGACTTTGCCCAGGATATTTTTACCGCCCTGACGCAGGCAAAAGACCTCCTGGAGAAATACAAAAAACTGAGGTTGATCTTTCCGCCTTACAGCTACCATCCGATTGAAATCATGGATGGATTCGAAGAATTCTGCACAGCACATGCATTCGAATATGACATCGTAAAAGACATCCGAACGGAGCCGATCAGCCAGGGAGAGGTTTTTATCAATCTGATGGAAGACGATCTGGTAACTTTGATTAAACGCATCAAAGGACTTGGGCTTCAAACGGGCAAGGATGTTGGCATTATTTCCTACAATGAAACCCCGCTTAAGGAAATTCTGCTCGATGGCATTACGGTGATCTCCTCAGACTTCTGCCAATTAGGGAAAACAGCCGCACAGTTTATTCTGAGAAACGAAAAAAAGCATCTGGCGAATCCGTTCAGGTTGGTGGTTCGGAAATCTTTGTAGCGGTTAATTTCCTGTTTCCAGGGCTTGTTTTGCCATTTATTTTAATAAAAAGTTGTATCCGTTCAAACAATTGAGGATATGCCCCAGACTTTTTTTTATTCTGCATCTCCTTCTATGTCTTCTTCCTACTTTTTTAGAAAAAGTAGGACAAAAAGCGCAGAAGCCAATACCAGCCGCACACGCCGCACACGCATTGAGTGCGGGGCAGGCTCCTTTTCCCGATGGCTTCTGCATCGCCGACCCGCCTGGATGGGAAAGAAGGAAGAGGGAAGAGGGAAGAAG
>CAYGTH010000578.1:0-4796 GCA_964352745.1 uncultured Bacteroidia bacterium | reverse complement strand
CCTGATAAGCTATTGCAATCCAGGGTCGGAGGGCTTGCTGCCTGTTCTGTTTTTTTCTGACAGCCTGTCCCTATTCCAAGTCCAGGCAAGATTAATGAAGAGCAGACAGCCAGGAAAGCCTTTCTTTTCATATGCTTATTTTAGGGGTTTTCCGGGGATTGCCTGCCCATTTGTGGTGAGGATTTGGAAATGATGCACCCGATTAGGCCCCTCATACGTCCAGACGATTTCCTTTTTTCTGTTTACCTCAAAAAGTTTGATGCCTTCTTTAGCATGGTAGCTGGCAATGACGGTATTTCCATTGGGGAGCCGCTGAGCACCGCATGCATCATCAAAGGGATCGTTTTCAAAATCTTCATTACTCACCTGCCAGACAACATCGCCAGATGGGCTCATTTCGACTGTTTTATTGCCGTGTGTGAGGTTGATAACGGTATTGCCGTTTTCCAGACGAATGGCAGTAAAGGGCCAGTTTTCGGCTTCTTTTCCTCCGAGGGAGGCGAGGTCAGTCCGGAAAGTTTGCACGACCTCACCGGTTGGGGTGTATTCCTTGACGGCAAAAGCAAGCAAATGCGGCACCAGGTAATTTCCATTGGAAAGCTTTCTTGCCATGCGGGTTTGCATGTGTGCATTGTCCGTATCGGGTTCCAAGGGTACTTCCAGGGCAATTTCCCCGGTGGGACTTACTTCGAGTATGCGGGGTTGATCCCCCAATTCAGTGATCAGGGTATTCCCGTTTTTCAACCGTTCTGCAGTTCCGAGTTCCTGATTGAGATCGGATAGGGGATAGGTGAATACAATGTTCTGACTGGGGTCGTATTCATTGACGATATCATTCCAGCAAATGAGCGCATTTCCATTGGGTAAGACATAACCGTCCCGTGCACCAGCACGTCCGGCATCCCAGACAACTTCGCCTGATTCGCTGAGGATGCCCGTAAAATCAGGACCCGCAACAAAAAATGAATGTAGGATAGGAGCTGCTGTAGTTTCTTTGGTTTCATCGGATCCTCCCGTGGAATTGGGGGTACAGGCTGTAAAAAGAGCCATCCAAATGAATAGACAGAGTGAGAGCAAGTAGTTCATGAGCAAGAGATGATAGGGTTCAGTGTGGGAAAAAGGTAATCCTTTTTAAAGGAGCGAGCAAGGAATCTACAAATTTCACGGTACTTCTGGAAAAGGAAGAACATTTTTGCAAATTAGGGGAAACAAAATCTGAATCATGATGAACAGCTCCTACACCCGCCGACAATTCACTACCCGCCTGATCGGAGGCTTCGTAACATTGGGCCTTACGCCCGGTATTTGGGCCCGGGACATCCCTTCCGTAAGCGATGAAATCACCTGGCACAATGTCGAAGATTGGGGAATAGAGGGAAAGGGCTGGACGAATACGAAGCGCTATTTTGATCGCTTGCCGGGAAAGGCGGAAGGCGTAGTCCGGGATCCGGTTTGGAATTTATCACGTCATTCAGCAGGGATGCAGGTACGGTTTCTTACAGATTCTCCAGTGATTCATGTGCGATACGAGGTGCTCAATGAAAACCTGGCTATGCCGCATATGCCTGCTACGGGTGTGAGCGGACTGGATTTGTATGCGCAGGATGCCCAGGGGATAGATCGATGGGCAGCGGTTGTAAAGCCCGATGCCAAGCAAATGGAAAAGGAAATCGCCAAGGGCCTCGCACCCGGAAGTCGGCGATACACGATTTATCTACCCCTTTATAATGGCGTCGAATCGCTCGAAATCGGAGTGCCGGAAGGAGAGACTTTTGAACCGGTTGCGCCTCGAACAGAGCGGCCCATTCTCTTTTACGGAACCTCCATCCTGCATGGTGCTTGTGCTTCCCGGCCCGGAATGGCATTTCCTGCGATCCTGGGACGTCGATTGCGTCGGCCTACTTTGAATCTGGGATTCTCTGGTAATGGACGCATGGAACCAGAAGTGGGGGCGCTCCTGGCCGAACAAGATCCCTGTGCCTATGTGATTGATTGCTTGCCCAATATGAATGCAGATACTGTAAGCGAGCGGGCTGTTCCGCTGGTCAGGCAAATTCGGGCTGCACATCCTCAAACGCCCATCCTCTTGACGGAAGATCGGAGTTTTACGAATGTGGCCTTTTTCCCAAGCCGCAAAAATCATCATGAGCGCAGCCGTGCCGTTCTCCGCAAAGGCTATCTCGAACTCCTTGATGGAGGTGATGAGCACCTGTTTTACTTAGATGGAGATCACCTGCTCGGCCTGGATGGAGAAGGCGCTACCGATGGCTCACACCCCAATGATCTGGGCATGGTGCGGTATGCCGATGCGTATGAGCCGGTGCTGAGGGCGATGTTGAAGCAGTACTAGAGAGGTGTCAGGGGGCAGAGAGAAGAAGAAAGAGAGAAGACGGAAGAGAGAAGAAGAAAGACAGAAGAAAAAAGAGAGAAGAAGAAAGAGAGAAGAAGAAAGACAGAAGTATGTTTCAAATACTCTCGACCTGTCAGGTTGAGCGGAGTGCAATTTCAACCTCACATGTAGGCTCTGTCTCAATTTTAACTTTCTCCTGCACATGTTTTACAGTTCCTTTACAAGGGTTTTACAGGGAATAATAGCTTATGTACAGCCGGTTATTGATGTTTGCATCAGGATTTCACCGAAAACAAATCGCATCATGAATACCTCCAGAATCGGCCTCTTGCTCTTCTTGCTCATGGGAATGACCCTTCAACTCGCAGCGCAGACTTTTCAATTATTCAATACCCGCAAATACGAGCCCCGAAATAATTATAGCGACCCCGTTTCGATTGTCTATAAAGGGAAAATACTCGCCCAACCAGGTTCGCTCGACAGGCCCTTTTTCGTGGGCTCGGGAATGACCGGAAAAATCTCTGTGAGTACAATAGACAGGTCTGAAAAGGGAGCACGCCCCATTGCGCCAATAGGCTTCAACGTGGCCATTCATCATGCGCAAACAAACTCCCTGTGGATGTATTCAGAAGAGCCCCTGTTTGAGGTGGAAATCGCCCGACTGCTGAAGGAATGTGACCCGGGAGATACCCTGATCTTTATGCCAGTCGATCGCAATTATCGATTGTCCCGGCACAAAATCATGGTGATGAATGGGTGTTAACAACACGAGCCCACCAGTCGGAATTTTTGCTAGTCTGTACTCACAAGTAGGAAAATGAGGGGATCTCTAGTCAATCACCTCTCCGACTGAATTGATGGCCACAATTGCTCCCTGGGCACTATTAGGGGATTTCAGATTGGGTGAAAAATACCCGCCTAACAAATAGCCGCTCTTATCCGGCAATGGACTCACACTTACTAAATATCCATAAGGGTTGGCAAACTGAGTAGCCCATTCGACTGCGCCCTCCTGGTCCACCTCACATACGTAGTTGATGCCTGTCCCATAGAGGGTGCCGGTATTCCCGCCCATGAGAATATCGCCGTCCAGGGAAAGGGCCATAAAGGTTCTTTTATCGAGTCGATTATTCGATCCGGCATTGTTCCATAAGCCGTAAGTCTTGTTCCAAAGCACGGTTCCTTCAGGACTTATTTTGGTCAACAGGATTTGATAGCCCTGATCTTCCACCCCCAACTGGCTTTGGATATATAAATTTCCTGATTTGTCCTGTATCATCGCTGCTTCGGGATTGTCCCCTGAAGTTTCCACGACTTTTTTTGTCCACTTGTGATTCAATTCTTCATCGAATCCAACCAGAAACACCCATTTTTTGGAAGTCGCTGGATTTCGGCTGATTTTGACGACTGCGTATTCATTGTTTGCCAATGACTCGATTGCATATCCCATACTGACAAAGTCATCATCCAATACGGCTGAGGAGGCTGCTTTTCCTTTTTCATCAATCTTCGTGAGAAACAAATCAAGATCATTCATGTTGTTTACCGTTCTGCCCACACAATACAAGGTAGAACCCGAATACATAAAATTTGAAACGGGTTGATAGCCTGGTACTTTCCAGATTTTTGACCACAACAGCTTCCCGGATTTGTCAGTTTTTACGACATTTACATTGTTGTCACTTCGGTTAGAAATGGCGGAGGTAGAAGCAATATAGATTGCATCCTCTCTGCATATCATCGAGATTCCAAATTCTTCTAAATATTCATCATTGTATGTCTTTGCCCAATTTTCCTGATAATCAGTATTCAAATTCATGAGCGTATAATCCTTCACATTCGGATTCGTACGATTGTTCATCGAGCCTAATATATACAGGCTGTTATCAGCAGTATTGAAGCCTAGCTGGGTAACTACCTTCACATCTTTAAGTATCGTAAAGCTGCTATGCGAATACCCTGTATCACTGTAAATCCAGATATTTTCGATGGGAACTTCCTGAAATGAGGTGTCAAAATCGACTGCCTGAACCGCTTGTAGCAGGCTGTTATGGGGCTCTGTAAAATCCGGACTGGGGTCCTGCTTCATTTGCTTATTCACAATGAACCCGATCGGTATGGAAATGATGAAGAGCCCTAAGCATAATTTCATTGTTTGTGTGCGGTGTTTGTTCATTTATTTGGATTGCTACTAAATAGGAGTAACCAGATGGATGAGGGCTATGTGTAATTGACGACTTTAGCTTTCCTGTCCTTCATTAAAAGGGCTTGAAAGCGAGTTGTAAAGCTTGCGCAATATGGCATTAAAACGAAACTTTATCAAAGTTAATTGGAAATCAATTCAATAATACTGCCCCATTTCGCTGTATCTCCATGAATCCTATAGATGTGAACTTCTTTGCCTATTGACGCAATCCATCCTACCACAGCTCCGCCAATTCCTCCA
>CAYGTH010000577.1:3387-4797 GCA_964352745.1 uncultured Bacteroidia bacterium | reverse complement strand
TATGCTGCCAATTGCTTATTGGCGAGGAGACTGGCAGAGCGTGACGTGAAATTCATCCAACTCTATCACCAGGGCTGGGATCATCACAATGATTTGCCAGAACACATTACCAAACAGTGCAAAGACACGGACCAGGCATCTGCGGCCCTGATTACGGATTTGAAACGGCGTGGATTACTGGAAGACACCCTTGTCATCTGGGGCGGGGAATTTGGGAGAACGAACTATTCGCAAGGGCTCGATAAAGGCGACCGGTTTGGTCGGGATCACCATCCTCGCTGTTTTTCGGCCTGGATGGCGGGTGGCGGCATTCAGCCCGGCATTACCTATGGACAAACCGATGAATTTGGCTATAACGTTGTCAAGGACCCGGTCCACGTTCATGATTTCCAGGCGACCATTCTCCACTTATTGGGCATTGACCATGAGCGCCTGACCTTCAAACATCAGGGGCGGCGTTATCGCCTGACAGATGTACATGGCAAGGTGGTGAAGGGGATTTTGGCGTAAGGGAGAGCATTAATTGAGCGCACCGCACACATGAAATCGTCCCTCTCGCGCTGGCCTGAAGCGCTGGAATGAGGGGAACAGAGAACCGCCGGTTCGCAGGGGGAACAACTGGTTGAGCGCACCGCGCACATGAAATCGTCCCCCTCGCGCTGGCCTGAAGCGCCGGAATGAGGGGGACAGAGAACCGCCGGTTCGCAGGGGGACACAGGGCAAAAGCGATCAGCTCAAACCTCATACAAAGAAATCAATCGGACTTGCTTTCCTTCAAACCATGACCGGCGACGCCAAATACCGCCCCATTATGCATAACCTGCCCTATTTGCGGGAACGCCGCAAAGTGCTCCGGAAAAAGATGACCCCGGCAGAAAAACTTGTATGGCACGGTCTTAAAAATTCTCAACTTGATATGCGTATTCGGCGTCAGCATAGTATCGGAAATTTTATTGTAGATTTTTATTGCGCACGAAGAAAGCTCATCATCGAAATCGATGGAAAATACCATGATGATCCAGCCATTCAACTTTATGATGAGTATCGAGAGGAATGGCTTCGTGAAAAAGGATTCGAGATCATTCGCTTTCGTAATGAACAGGTATTTCAGATGACAGATGGGGTGATTCAGGAAATTTGGAACCATTTACATGGTTAGTAGTCGTTTCCCCCGCCTTCCTTCGGAATGCTGCCCCCTTGGTCCCACGCCAAGGCCAGCGCAAGGGGGCCATCTGTTTTAGCGCACCGCGCACATGAGATCGTCCCCCTCGCGCTGGCCTGAAGCGCTGGAACGAGGGGGACAGAGAACCACCGGTTCGCAGGGGGAGCAAACCTATAGCGCACCGCGCATGAGATCGTTTCCCCCGCCTTCCTTCGGAATGCTGCCCCCTTGGTCCCACGCCAAGGCCA
>CAYGTH010000577.1:0-3287 GCA_964352745.1 uncultured Bacteroidia bacterium | reverse complement strand
CTGGCCTGAAGCGCTGGAACGAGGGGGACAGAGAACCACCGGTTCGCAGGGGGAGAACTGTTATGGCGCACCGCACACATAACCTCGTCCCCCTCGCGCTGGCCTGAAGCGCCGGAATGAGGGGGACAGAGAACCCCCGGTTCGCAGGGGGAGAACTGTTAGGGCGCACCGCGCAAGAAGTCGTTTTCTATATCTCAAGCCGTAATAATCTGTATATTAGTTCATTAGAATGATACTCGCATGGACAAACGAACCTTTCTCAAAACTTCTTCTGCTCTGGTCACCGGAAGCATGCTCGCCCCCTGGATAGGTTGTTCAGCTGAAAAACAGGCTGCAACGGCCCGTACGAATTGGGCTGGAAATTATACCTACAGCACTGATCGATTGATGGCACCCAAGACAATAGAGGAACTTCAGGCTATTGTGAAGAGTTCGAATAAAATCCGGGCGCTCGGCTCTCGCCATTGTTTTAATGACATAGCAGATAGCCAGGTGAGTCAGGTTTCGCTGGCACATTTTCAGGAGATGGAACTCGACGAAGAAATGGGAGTGGTAACAGTCGGTCCTGGTGTTCGCTATGGTGATCTTGCGCCTTTTTTGCAGGAGAAAGGGTATGCGCTACATAATCTGGCTTCATTACCGCATATTTCTGTGGCGGGGGCTTGTTCGACCGGCACACATGGTTCCGGGGTTGCGAATGGGAATTTGTCAACGGCGGTATTTGCAATTGAACTCATTAAGGCTGACGGGGAAAAGGTGATCCTTTCCCGTGCAAATGAGATGGATACCTTTTTAGGATCGGTAATTGGCTTGGGAGCACTGGGGGTCATTACCCGCGTTTCACTTGATATTGAGCCGACCTATGATGTGACTCAGCATGTGTATCTTGATATGCCATTAAGGCAATTGGAAGCAAATTTTGAGGCGGTCTTGTCGAGCGGATACAGTGTGAGCCTTTTTACGGATTGGCAGCAGGATTCCATTAATCAGGTCTGGATCAAGCGAAAAGTAAGTGAAGCAGTTGAGGTAGAACCCGAATGGTATGGAGCTAAACTGGCGGATCGGGACGTACATCCGATCATTGAGCTTTCTGCGGAAAATTGCACCCAGCAAATGGGCGTGCCCGGCCCCTGGTATGATCGACTTCCTCATTTTAAAATGGGATTTACGCCCAGTAGTGGGAAAGAATTGCAAACTGAGTTTTTTGTGCCCAGGCAGCACGCATGGGACGCCATGATGGCTATTCAGAAGTTGGGAAAGGGGGTCGGCCCGCTCCTGATGATCTCAGAATTGCGGACCATTGATGCAGATGATCTGTGGATGAGTCCCTGTTATCAGCAGCCCTGCATGGCGATACATTTTACCTGGAAACAGGATACAGAAGCACTCAGTCGGATTTTACCACAGATTGAAGCAGCATTGGAACCTTTTGAAACACGCCCGCATTGGGGCAAAATATTTGGCATTTCCCCTGCTCAATTAGAAGCCCGCTATTCCCGAATAGCTGATTTTCGGGATTTGTTGAATCAATTTGATCCCAATGGAAAATTCAGAAATGCCTATGTCGAACGGAATATTTTTGGTGCCTGAGAGCATAGGCTTTTCCGAAATTCGTCACCTAACCGACATGTTGGTTTATGGGCAAAAGATTAGCTTGCGTCCTCCCTCATTCTGATGGGTTTTGCATATGTTAATGAAGTTTCCATGATCCGTTTCCTCTTATCTGTTTTTTTGCTGCTATCTGTTTCCACTTCTATAGCCCAAACCGCTGCTGAAAAAGGCCGTAGCCTGCTGGATGCTTGTATTGAAGCACATGGCGGTCTGGACCGTTGGCAACAATTTGGGGGCCTGTCTTATACCTTGACTTCCGGCGAGCGGGAAGTTTTTCAGTTAACTGACCTTCGTAGCAGAAAAGCGTACCATCGATTTCCTGATTTTGAAATGGGATATGATGGCAAAGTAGGCTGGGCCACGACCGAATTTGAAAAGGTGCCTGCGAAATCGCCTCTCTTTTATCACAATATCGATTTCTACTTTTTTGGACTTCCTTTTCTGCTTGCGGACCCGGGAACTGTGCATGAATATTTAGGGCAGCAAACCCTGGATGGCAAAGTCTATGAAGCGGTCAAAGTGAGTTTTGAAAATGGGGTAGGAATCGTTTCCGACGATGTGTATGTCCTGTATATGGATGCGACGACCTTTCAAATGGAAATACTGCTTTACTCGGTTACATATTTCAATCGGGAAAATGCGGACAAATTCTCTGCTAAAAAGTATAGCGACTGGCAAGCCGTAAAAGGATTGGTCGTACCTGGGAAAATGGAGAATTTTGGTTGGGATGGGAAGAAATTGGGAGAAAGTAAGGGGCATGCACGGAAGTTTTCCTCCATCAAATTCACAAAAAAACAACCTGATGCCAGCCGCTTTGAAGTGCCGCAAGGTGCGAATGTGGAGAAGCAGAAGTAGAAGAAAAAGGGCTGTTTGTATCGGCGAATTCATTCGCCGATAACGCAACTCAACATCCAGGATTGCCATCCTGGCAATACATAAAAAAACAGGAATCTTCCCTTGGGAGATTCCTGTTTGCTAATTGACTCTGATTGCTTAGTCTTAGTCGGTAAGGTACTACTGATTAGCACAAGGTTTGTCTTTTGTCTAATGTCTGCCCTCTCCCTCAATCGATACTCTCCTGCAACTCGGCCCATCTGGGCGCGATAACGGGATTTTCTTCTTCCCCGACCAGTAAAGAACCCTGATTGTCGATGTTGGCAATGAGTAGATCCATGGCAGTAGAAGGATTTGCGATACGCAGGCTGCCTTCCTGAGCGATTTCCAGCCGTGCCATTTGGTGAATAGCAAGACTTGCAACTGCTGCCTCATATTGAATTACGGGGTAACAAGGCCGTCCTTTATTGGATTGGTCGGGAATGATGACCTCTTCCATTTCATTAGGCACATGTCCTTTGCTCCAGTTTCCGGGATGATGCCAGTCGGTTGTGGGACCGTAGGTATTCCCCAACCATATATTGGCACCAGAACTTGACTGTGCAGTGGCGAAAAAAGAGCAGCTTAATAAAAGGGCAAATAATAGAATGGGCGTTTTCATGGCTTCAATGATTAGTGGATACCTCCAAGATGCAAGAGATTTCCAGGGATGGGAAATCCTTAGCCTTGAAAACCGAAAACCAGAGTGTGGAAGCCGTAAATCAAAGAGTGAATGCCGTTTTTGAGAATATTTCCAGGGTGGAATTTATGGAAACATATACTTGATTAAGGCGTGTTTATAC
>CAYGTH010000576.1:0-4833 GCA_964352745.1 uncultured Bacteroidia bacterium | reverse complement strand
TCCTGTTTGAACGGAACTCTCTGAAAGCAAGTGGCCCATAGCCGAATAAATAGACAAAGTGGCAAGCTCATACGAGTCTGGGATATCATATTCGATTGAAACCTTTCCAGAAGCAGGATTGGGGAATACCTTAAATGTTACATCACGAACGGTTTCTACTCTGGCAAATCGAGAGCCGGAACCATCGTCATAGAATTCATAGGTTACTGGTATATCCTCATCTTTCGTAAGCAACAAAATTGATTTTGCATTCACACCATATGGTGTTCCAGAGTTTGCGACATCCCGAATATCCGATTCTTCACTTGCCGTCATCTCGGAATATTCGCGACCAGTGCTCCTGATATCAATTATCCATTGATACAAATCCACAAAGGCTTGCTGTTCTTCTGTATTCTGTGGATAGTTATTCAATATATTCTGAGCATCAGTATATTCTTCTTGTCGAATATACAGCGGAACCAAAAGGCTCTGAGCATAGTCAGAATTATCGTTTTCAAGATAGGTGATCGCATCATCTTCGAGATTATTAGCTAAGTAATATAATACCAATTCCCGGATACCAAGATAGAGTTCTGCATTTAGAAATGATTCATAATCCTGGTCCGCACCCGAAAGTTCAGATGCAAAGTGATTGATATTATCAAGCTTATCCCCCTCCGATTCAGAATCTTCTCCATTGAGAATGATCGCTTCTTTATTATTCTGAAATACGTTTTTATTGATTCCGATAACAGCACTCAACGCCATCGTATTTGATACTTTTATGCCTTGGTATAGGTCGCGGAAGAGATTGCCATCAGCCCAACTATTACAGATATTACCTGAACCTTGCAACGTACACCGAGCTGTGGCGATATAACTTGCGTCGATTGAAGCAATTCCTTTCCCACGATAGTCAAGTTCAAAGTCCCCGGGATCGTCATTTCTAAAGGTGTTCCCAATAATAGACAAGCCTTCGACCTCCCACATTGGGATAAAAAATTCGGTTCTCTGACAATAATCACGGGCGCTGGTTCCCATGTTAGTTGTCGGCGGATAAATCCGCCGCTATAAGCCCGTATAGGCGAATTTATTCGCCTGCTTCTTATTAGCACCATCAAGAGCAGCCTCCAAGATACCATTCCAGTTCTGGTGTCCATAGAGCATAAGCGAACTGTTAAAGCCGATTGCACTAATTCCGATACCGTTATCTGTCGTAGCAGCAGCATCTCCGGCGACGTGTGTGCCATGAGTTCCGTCATTCATCGATCCATGAATTGAGTGGATATTTCCCACCAAATCCTCGTGGTCAATATCAAAACCATTACAGCATTCAACAATCGCTATTTTTATATCAGGATCACCTTTCGTGATATCCCAGGCTTCTGAAGCATTTATAAAACTCATTCGCCAAGTAGCCCATGAGGGATTATAATAATCATTCGGGAAATAACTTACAGATGAAGTCGAAATAGGAATTTCTACGAAATCCATACGATCAAAGTATCCACTACCATTTTGAATTAGACCATCCATTAAATCAGCAGCAACACAATTATCACACCTGAAATTAAACACCCGGCTTAACGGCTCTGCATTAGGATGGTCAAATTGCATGACGTTAGGAAAAGTAGGATCAAATTCGACAATAGAAATACCGCTAAATAAATTTGCCACAGCTGAATTTGGGAATGAGTACGTAGTTCCCACTTTTTGAGGGGCATCGTTTATATCTAAAAACCGAACTTGAAGACGATCTGGTTCATAGTTCTGCGCGCTTAAGTATTTATGATTAGTAGAAATAAGAAGAAGAGCAAGTGAAATAAGAAAACAACATTTTGACATGGTTTAATTATTGTTTTGGGTGAATGGATATGTTTCTGTTTTTTTCTAATCCCATACCCCGTGAAAATTATCACAGAACCATTATTTTTTGATAAACCGTCCATGTCGTATCATATCAGCACTGACAATCTGAAGTAGATACAGGCCAGGCGGCAGCGAAGCAATGAAGAGATGGTCAGGGTAAGCCGAATAGTCCCATGAAAGATGTACTTTCCCGGAAATGTCTATGATGGCGAGGTGTACCCCGAGATATTGATTCGGATCATTTGGGAGATCTAGATAGAGTAGATCATTGGCTGGGTTGGGAGAAAGTGAAACCAGACCGAGATTCTCCGTTTCCGAATCCAAAAAAGTCAGATAATCGCAAGCCGGGATAAAGTTTGGCGTAAAGTCCGCCATCAGAACTCCATCCAAATAGCACCTGAGCCCGCCCCAGCAGCCAGCCGTAGGTAATACAGGGGGTAGGCCAAACATCAGGTTTCTTGATCCGATTTTTTCAATGAAAACACTTGGCAATCCCCAAATTCTGCCTGATGACGGGCTATCGCCTACTACGGCACTCACATATTGAACCCTTAGGGTATCACCATCAATTATCATCGAACTGGTACTATCGACCACCATGATGTATTGGGAGAATGTGTCTGCGGGGACATTAGGGCTATAATAATGCTGAAAAGTTGTGGTTCGGATAAACAGGGTATCTCCCGCAACCGCGCTAAAATCATATAGCACATAAAATGAATCTGCTTCAGGTAAATAGTGGTAGATCTTATCCGCATCTCCATACATAATCTCCTCCCGCTCGGGCATTTTGTCTTCCCCAAAAGAGGAAATTTGAAGCACACGTGCAGATTGGCCCTGTACCACGGTATCCCTTACGGACTCCATGGTGGAGTATCCCCAATTGTAACACCCTTGAAAGACGCCATATCCCTCATAATACCACTTGGTACCAAGTGGTGCCCAGCTTTGCGCAAAACAAGTACCTCCCAAAAGTTGGGCACACAAAAACAAAAGAATGCGATATGAGATTTTTCTCTTCATAGCAATTAGAAATAAGATTCTGATGTACCTAAAGACATGTAGGTGTCTCTATTACTTACACAATAAAAATGTTGCCAGCCAGTGCTGAGAAAACAAAAAAATGGATGCTGTTGCAATAAGTTGACAATCTATGGCTGGAAAACGCGCAAGATAGGAACAATGATTATTACTTCACTGTTTCATTAAGGTAGGAATAATAAATTTTATTTCCAAGGAAAAAATGTTTTCCATAATGAATTTTTTGCAAGAAAATAGTTTTGGTCAAAAAAATAGGACATGACCTGAGCGTGTCTATTAATGAAACATAACTTAGTGAGGTATTCGGGGAGTTTTTGTCTAAACGCTATAATTTTGTTCATATACCTGCTAAGCCGGATTCCGGTCCGGCTACTCCTGAATGTTCGCCTTGCGAATATGATTTGGAAAATTCCACCCAGCCCGACAGGAACTTACCTGCGGGTGGGTGGACCTTTGCCAAACCTGTGGGTCTTGGTCGATAGAAAGGTGAAACGGGATCAGGCATAGGCAGGGGTGTGTGAATGTCTATACATGATGATTTCCCTGGGGTATTTCCTGCGCCCGACTGTCCCGTTTCACCTGATTCTACCGGGTCAACCCTGATTCACAGGTGCTGGAATAGAGGATGCCGCTACGGGCTCGCGTATCTCCGGCAGGCTCGCAGCTGCCCATCGGCTTTGCCGCCGATCAAGCAAGTCAATAAACCGGGAAATACGATTAGGAGTCGTATCTGTTCGATAAAAATTCACCAACAGAACGAACGGAGTGCTTGGGGTATGGACCAGAATAATAGGGTAGAAATGCTGGTAGGTGCGCAGGGACTCAAGGAGCAAGACAGGACAGGAGTTCGCTTCCTGAACCCATGGCTTTTCAGATGCCCGGTATTGCCTTTCGGATATCGGTAGCGTTTGGGCCAAAGGGTCTGTAACCTGCGCGGAAACAGAAGGAAAGGGGGAGAAGGATAACAAGCAGCAAGCAGTCCAAAATTGAAGGACGCAAGAGGTGCTGGCTTTCATGAATTAAATTAGGTCAATAGGGTTAGGGTAAAACAGGTTAATCGTCTTGAAAAAAGAATAAGCATTATAATTAATAAGAATAAGCGTGTAAGATTATGATTCAAATATAAACGAATTATAGATATTTATACCGGAATGTCTATTTGATGTATGTAATAATGTGTGCCTTTTGTTGCAAAAGTCAGGTGTTTTACATTGTCAAATGCAGGGAAGGCGTACTTGAGGAAAAAAATGCCTGCTCAAATATGCCTGATAGTCAGGCAAGAAGCGGGTAATATTTTGTGAATGGGAGAATATTTCCAGGAATGAAAGGTATTCTGGTAAAATGTCAGCGGAGCTTCTGAAAAGGACATGAAACATTCAGGGGAAGTGGATTTATTCCAGGGCTTTGAGCAGGTTTGCTGCTTCTTTCAGGCGATAATGTCGGGTTTGACTCGTAATCTGCCTGAGGCTGTTAATAGCCTGCTCCCGGTCTCCAATCTTGAGATAGACGAGGGCGATATACCATTCCGATTGCCGAATGAATGAGCTTTCCGGGCTCACCGCCTGAAAGGCAATCAGGGCTTCCTGAGGTTGGTCGGCCAGCAGATGGCTATGAGCCAGGTAATAATAAGCCCTTGGGCGATTGTTGAAGCTGGAATCGGCCAGTAATTCGGATAATAACCGGATGGCTTCGGGATAATTCTGTAGGGTGTAGGCATCTCCGGCCTGCTGCCATTGGGAAGAAGTTCTTCTCCCTGAAAAAGGCTCCGCTTCAAATGCTTCTGCAAACAAGGCTTCCGGAGTGGGAGCAGGGGCAAATACCCGGAAAGCGACCGCAAGTCCTACTAATAGTGCAAATACTGCAGCAGCTGCTAATCCCCAGGGACGAAATTTAAAACGTCGTACCGGTGTATCGTATTCGTAATCTTCTTAAGCTTTTTTG
>CAYGTH010000575.1:3919-4837 GCA_964352745.1 uncultured Bacteroidia bacterium | reverse complement strand
TTTGTGCGCTGAGTGCCTTAGTGGTTTCTCTTTGTGGATTTTTGGCCTACACCCCAACTATTCCATTTTAGATTCACAGGCAGGGAAGTTGGCTTTGTATTTTGGTATGTTCTCCGCTATCGCCCTTAATAGTCCACTGTTAAGTACGCTCCGGGATTGAGCACGCTTGTTAATTCATTCCTGTTTTCTGCTTTTCCTCTGTGTACAGTTACGGTCCGTTTCTCTGTGCCGAGCAAATGAATTTGTGCTTGTTGATCCTGTATCTTGACGTACAGGTCTGTTTCTGCAGAAATCTCAATGTTCAGGTTCTCAATCTTAAGTTCTTTTACTCCAAAGAAATAGCCTGCGTTTGTATTGCTTATCGAAATGGGATCGTCTCCCACTACCTCCCATTGCGCATCATTCACAACCCAATCCGCAAGCTTGATTTGATCCGCTCCTTCACCAATTCTGTTGTTGTATCCCCGATAGGGAAAAATGACTGAAATAAAGGAAAACTCCTGTTGGTTGAGTGTAGCTACCGTGGTCCAGTTTTTTCCTCTGGCCCCAGCGTGGTAAGCTGTATCTATTGGATTGAGTTGAAGAATATCAAGCCCACTGGCATCCGCAAAGGTAGCCCGAATAAGGTTAGGACCAGCTTCATGTGTATAGTGCCCCTGCCATACCTGTTTATATGCATGACTTTCGTCTGAGGAGAAATTATCCTTCACAATCCAGAATTCATCCTTCACAAAAACTACTTGCCGCGCGTAGGCTACTGCTATATTCTCAAATCCATCGTGGCTCCCCACAAACAGGTCAAAGTCTTCATTGCTCTCCCAGGAAATGACCTCTGGATTGGGCAATTTCCTGAATTTGCCGAAGCCACTTCCCCCTTTGTTGGAAGTCCACTGTTTCCCCTGCAATTCATTGTCAACG
>CAYGTH010000575.1:0-3909 GCA_964352745.1 uncultured Bacteroidia bacterium | reverse complement strand
CTACGTTTTTCACCTTTGAGTTTTTGAATAAATCAAAATCCGCCAGGGAGTACCGCACTTGATAATTGGGCAAGATGACCTGACCATTGGCCATGGCCTGAATACCGAGCATGTCCCCATGCTGATGATCCGGTTTTTTACGATCCAGACCGGCGCTTATAATCAACATTTTGTCATTGGGATTCCACCCTTCACGCATGAGGTAGTAGTGCGTGTCTTCAAAAGCCAGTGAACCGTAGGCGGGTTTTTTTCGCTGGATTTTTTCGAGCAATCCCACTTGCGCATTACTCAAAAACCAATACACCCTGTCGCCCACCTTATCCGAAGCAAAGTACCCATATTCAGGATCTTGAAACAGCAGATAGCCGAGTGTCATGGCCTTTGAGATATCGTTTTTTTCAGCCCAGGGAATTTCGGTGTCATCCTGAAGTACGGGTGCGCTTCCATCCGGGTAGGCCACTTTGGCAAGGGTGGTAAATAAGCTTCTCAATTTTTCTGTCCATTCTCTATCAACTTCTATTTCATTTATCTTCGCTAATTGATAGACATAAAAATAGTTGTTAATGTCGCTCATATGGTAGTGAACAGAGCGTTCGAATTGGAACCCATCCGGATTTATTTCTGCATTCAGGTGTTCTCCAAGTCTCAGCATGGCGCGCTCATACCAGAGTTCAGTCCCTTCAAAGTCGCGGAGCAGAATAGCAAGCATAGCAAGGGCTGACATGCCTCGGGTTTGATGATTACCGGACCGAAATTCCTTGTTTCGCTCATACAGATGCTGGCCATGCTGGAGCAGCGTAGCAATTGTTACCAATTGGTCCGTATCAGAATATTCAGCTTCATTCAAAATCATGTTGTGAATCCACAGCCAATTCAAAATCCGATAGCCAGACCTGAAGACTTCATACACCCCATTTCCATCTGCTATTGTTTCGTATTGGCCAGCAGCGAGGGCAGCATTGAGTGAGCGCATTTGTTGTTCAAAATACCGGATGTACTTCGGGTCTTTTCCCGCATTGACATAATGGAATGCGATGTCCACCATTTTATGCTGCCTCGCCAGGTGCCTGAGTGCATACGCATTAACGGCTTTGTCATTCAGGTAGTCAAAAGGTAAGACCCATTGGGTGGAATCGGCATATTTCCCCAGATGGTCGAGGGCCCTGCTTGTATGATCCGCCTGATTGTCGTATAGCTGATTATAGTGAGCGAGACGATTAGGGAAGGACTTATGGTCATAAAAAAAGCGTTCTGAGAATCTATCCCGGAAGTATTCGGCGAGTTTCGAATGCGTGATCGGGCCATCTCCTGCTAATTGGGCTCTTACTTTTGGTGTAAGAACTTGCGCAAGCTCATCAATATTCAAAACATGATCATCAGGAATTTGCCGGGAAAAAAGGCCAACAGATAGTAAGCAGAATAGCGTGAAGCATACGATTTTCATTGCACTTCTTTTTTTGAGCATAAGTTTAGGTCTTAGCCAGACAATTGATAAGTGCTTTCATTCTTTGCATGTGATTGCTTTGATCAATACATCAATTTAAGCCTCAGGTTTTCCTCCACAACTATTTTCCCGGAATTCGTTACTTCATTTCCTGAATGTGTATTGTTTTTAGCTCCCCACAGCAATGCAACCATCTTCACGGGATTATTCTTGAAGGTATTATTGGAGATATCCACATTTAGGATTCCATAGGTATTGATCAATACCCCGTTTTTCTCCCTGCCGCCACATTTTGTGAAGGTGCTGCCAGTAAGCAAGAGGGTGCCGCCTACCGTGGATTCATCATAGCCCCCCCGGTAATAGTCAATGACATTTTGCCCAATCCCTTCAAAATGACAATTCTCAAATACCATGTTTTCTGCATTGTAATCGCCCTTGTCATCCGTTTCTGCTGACAGCTCAAGCCCGTTGTTACAGTTCTTGAAGACGGTTGAATTGAATCGTAAATATTCAGAAAAGGAGTGTTTATATGCCTTCAGGACAAAATCAAAATTGGTGATCTCACAATCTGATAATGTCAGGTTGTACAGGCTGGACATGTTTTCCTTCAAGCTGGCAAAGGCATATTGATCATTTGTTCCACGCAGTTGAATCCCCTGAAGCGTTAATTGTCCTTTGGGGTTCATCTCAAAAGCCGGGGTTTCCTCTTTTCCTGCGTATATAATGCTTGCCTTTTCATTTTCATCTGCTGACTGAATCGTCAGGGTTTTATTGATCTTCAATGAAACGGCTATCTCATACGTACCCGCTTTCAATTCTATGATATCCCCATCCTTTGCTGCTTCAATTTTATCAATGAGCTCACTGCCAGTCGTGGCAGCATGTGTTTGAGGCTCAGCGGGGGAAGGATTTGCAGTGTACCAATCGGGTCCATATTTGGCCAGATCCATAAGTTCCGGATCAGCAGTTGGGCTTGTGGCCACAGCCCCGACGCTGTTATTGTCCGCTCTTGAGGTACCAAACAGGTCCGTAGAAATTTGTTCAAACTCAAATCCCTGATGCACTTCGACCGCTGGGAAACCATCCGCGGGTACCCACACATTATCTGCTAGTTCTGAGAGGTCAAACTGCATCGGCTCAAGCCCTTCAATCGCTTCAAACTCCTGGCCCTGGTTGTTGATGACATTGCTTTTAAAGTCGACTCCATCTATTCGATCATGGCTGACAAGGGGTAGCTTGTCTCCCACCTTGTTGTAGATCAGGTTATTCGCTACAAGGGTACGAATCGGTCTGGCGGACCTGATTTCAGAAGCAGGCAACACATCTTTTTCAGCTAAATTGGCACCGACTCCGAACTGTAAGGGGGAAGTACAATTGATCCATGAATTATGAGCGATTACCACGTCTGTTACCTGGATATATCGATTAAGCGGTGATTTTGGAATGCCGTTCATGACCGCCAGCGGGCTTCTGAATATTTTTCCTTTCAGGTTGTAGAAATAGTTGTTTGTCACCCAGTGGCCGGTACCGATTAGCCTGATGCCGCCTATCTGCTCGGACTCATCATCCCCAATGAAATAATTACCATCTACGATGCAATAGTTTCCATGCCGGGTAACCAGGGAGCCTTCGCTTTTATAGAATACATTATTCCTGAATTCATTGAAATTGGTTTTGCTGGATATGATTTCCACTTCGCCATTGCACCTTTCAAATAAATTATTGGCAACCAGGGTATAGCTGGGCGACATCGAAGTGAAACTATTTCCCACCTGAATGGTCTCAGCGCTGGGCCCGCCCTTGGGAGGTCTTGGGCCAAAATGGTTATTGATGATTTTATGATAATTCTTAATGCTTTGGTTCCCTGCCAGGTCAACCCTTATCGTGGGTCCGCGATTTGATTTTCCCGAAATGTAGCAGCGATCCAGTTGGTTATGCCGGCCTCTGAACTGTACCCAGATATCAGTCTGATCTCTTTGGGATTTATTGAAATTGTTAATGACACAATTTGTGACCCGGCTGTGATTAGCAACCGTGTCTTCGCTTATGGCAAACAGAATCACGGAGCGGGAGCCTGAGAAACCATGGGTAAAATACAAGCCATCCACGACAAGGTATTCACCCCCCAATTTCAAATCGGACTCGCCTTGAATAAAGACTTCTCCAGCTGTTTCCGCTCTTAGCGTAATAGGCTTTTTTTCTGTCCCTTTTCCCCAAAACCGAATGCTAATATTACTCCACTCGCCATTTGCCATCACAATTTCATCCCCCGGTTGGGCGTCCGATATGGCCTGGTTTAATTCATCAGAATTGGCGACGGGAATCACAGATTGCAGGGATGATTCCTGGCAGGAGAAAAATGAAAAAATGACAATCAGAAAAACAGGCAAGTGGTTCATGATGATAATCTCTTGTTAAGATTTCAAACATGATACATAGTTATGGAAGAACTTGCAAACTTGGGC
>CAYGTH010000574.1:0-4844 GCA_964352745.1 uncultured Bacteroidia bacterium | reverse complement strand
GGCTACAGATGGCAGTCCGGAGACCTTTTTTGTCCCCAACAATCCCAACTCCAAACCCGGTCAATACTATTGGTTGGGAGATGGTTTTGTGAATCGGGCGATGAATAACACCCTCTACCTCTTTGGCTATCATGTGGAAATGACGGGCCCCGGTGTATTTGATTTTGTAGAAAAAGATGTTTCCCTCATCGCGGTTCCTGACGCTTCGGCTCCTCCTTTTGAAGGACATCGGCAATTGGTTGCGCCCTTTCAGGTAGCGAATGAAACGCTGGGCGAAGGGCACCTCGGTGCGGGCATGTATGTGAATACGGAATGGGCAGGTGCGCCAGAACCGGATGGCTATGTATATGTATATGGTTGCATTGGAGGCGACAAAAACCTGGTTGCAGCACGGGCAAAGCCGGAGCAATTTGAATCCTTTGATACCTGGGAATACTGGAACGGCAAGGAATGGCAGGCAGACATCAATCAGTTGGCTGCTATTACCAACGCAGTATCAAATGAACTGAGTGTTTCGGTCCTGCCGGACGGGCGCTATATTTTAGTTTTCCAGGTACTCGGTCTTTCGGATAAGGTTGGGATTCGATTTGGGGAAAGTCCGATTGGACCCTTTGGAGAAATTGAAGAAATCTGGCGCACGCCCGAATTTGATGAGGGAATTTGGTGCTATAATGCCAAAGCACATCCGGCACTCTCTCAACCCGGCGAATTACTCATCAGCTACAATACGATCACAGCGGATTTCTGGAATGACATTCAGCAAGACGCACACATCTACAGGCCTCGTTTTATTCGGATGGTGTTTGAAGAATAAAAAACACCCAAACAAGCCGGTACTCATGTACTATGTACCCAGATGTTTCTACATTTGGGAAAGAATTTGATTCCATGACAAAATCTACTCTCGCCGCACAGGCCGCAGCACAACTCCATGAAGCAGCCTTTACCAAACAAGCCTGCCAACCCATACGCGAACTCATAGGCATTGAAGACCTGGAATTGGCGTATGATATTCAACACATCAACAATCAGGCAAGGCTTGTATCTGGTGCAAGAGCCGTAGGGTGTAAAATTGGGCTGACTTCTGAATCCGTTCAACAACAATTGGGAGTAGACCAGCCAGATTACGGCGTATTATTCGATGACATGGAGGTCATGCACGGAGGCGAAATTCCCTGGGAAGCAGTGATGCAACCTAAGGCTGAAGCTGAGATCGCATTTGTCCTTAAAAAAGACCTGAATTCCACCTCCATCACGACCTCGAATTTGATTTCCGCAATTGACTATGCACTTGCCGCTATCGAGATTGTAGGCAGTCGGATTGAGAACTGGAATATCCGCATAACAGATACCATTGCTGACAATGCTTCTTCCAGTCATTTCGTATTGGGCCATAAGCCCGTTCGACTTGAGCACCTTGATCTCCTCAATTGCACCATGCAGATGACAAAAAATGGAGAAGCAGCCTCATCAGGAACCGGTGCTGCCTGCCTGGGATCGCCCCTTAATGCAACACTTTGGCTGGCC
Organism: uncultured Bacteroidia bacterium; assembly: GCA_964352745.1. Taxonomy (GTDB): domain Bacteria; phylum Bacteroidota; class Bacteroidia; order J057; family J057; genus CAYGTH01. Next base: position 3,317 of record CAYGTH010000574.1, on the reverse strand, counting down.
AGAACCATGGCTCGCCTTGGAAATCCCCTCAAAGCGGGCGATGTGCTCCTTACCGGGGCACTGGGACCTATGGTTACCATCGAACCGGGTGATTCCGTTACCGCTGTTTTTGACACATTGGGAGCCGTTTCCGTTCGCTTTGGGACAGCTTGATTCAGCAGAAAAGGCATTTCTTTCCCCTTCTACTCCTGAGTATGTATTATGGATAAAATAAAAGTAGCCATCATCGGTCCTGGCAATATCGGCACTGACCTGATGATCAAAATCATACGAACTTCCAGCCTGCTGGAAATGTCAGTCATGGTCGGTATCGATCCGGAATCGGATGGACTGGCCCGCGCCAAACGAATGGGCATCCCAACCACCCATAAAGGCATTACGGGATTGATGGAAATGGAGGAATGGAAGGATATCACCTTTATTTTTGATGCGACTTCCGCCAAGGCCCATACGTATAATTGGAGCTTTGTGCAGCAGTATCCCGATAAGTACATAATCGACCTGACCCCAGCCGCCATCGGCCCTTATTTGGTGCCTGCCGTAAATTTTGATACGAATCTCGAAGTCAGGAATGTAAACATGGTTACCTGCGGCGGGCAAGCGACCATTCCCATCGTCGCTGCTGTGTCACGTGTAGCAAAGGTTCATTATGGAGAAATCGTGGCCTCTATCGCCAGCAAATCCGCAGGGCCCGGCACACGCGCCAACATTGACGAATTCACCGAAACTACTGCCGCCGCTATCGAACAAGTCGGTGGGGCTGAACGGGGAAAAGCCATTATTATCCTCAATCCTGCCGAACCGCCCCTGGTGATGCGCGACACGGTATTTACCCTCAGCGAAATGGCGGATCAGGCAAAAATCCGGGAGAGCATTCATCAGATGGTAGCGGAAGTCCAACAATATGTACCGGGCTATCAGCTGCACCAGGAAGTACAGTTTGAAGAAATCCCGGAAGACAAACCAGTATTAATAGCAGGAATCGGTCATCGGTATGGGCTGAAGACAACTGTACTGCTCAAGGTAGTGGGTGCAGGGCATTACCTCCCTGAATACGCGGGCAATCTGGACATTATGACCTCAGCGGCATTGGCGACCGGAGAAAAACTGGCGCAATTGACAGACTGAGTTATTTCACAATGAAACACAGAGAAAGCACAAAGCTACACAAAGGGAAAGAGGAGTTAGAGAGGAATGCATTTATATTATAGGGTATGATTGAAAATGAGTTGTCAAAAATCGTGATAGGCTGTGCAATTGAGGTTCATAAGCAGTTAGGTCCAGGCTTATTAGAATCTGCCTATCAGGAATGTCTGTATTATGAGTTATGCAACCAGGGGTTGAGTATTGAAAAAGAAAAGCCAATGCCTATTGTATATAAAGACATCAAGCTTGACCATGGATATAGAATAGATTTATTAGTTGAGAATAAATTGGTACTCGAACTCAAAACAGTAGAATGTTTTACGGATGTTCATATCGCTCAAGTCTTAACTTATCTGAATTTAGGAGGCTACAAGCTCGGTTTGCTCATTAATTTTCATACAACTCTGCTAAAAAACGGTATCAAAAGAATCATCAATTGAATCCACTTTGTGAACCTCTGTGTATCCTTTGTTTCACTCTGTGTCATACTCGCAAGCTATTTTTTCCAAATGAAAAATCTATATATACAGGATGTAACCCTACGCGACGGCATGCACGCCATTCGGCATCAGTATTCCACAGGCCAAATTCAGGAAATCGCCATCGCACTGGATAAGGCTGGGGTGGATGCCATTGAAGTTTCGCATGGGGATGGATTGGCGGGTTCCAGTTTCAATTATGGATTTGGGGCACATACGGACTGGGAATGGTTGGAAGGATTGGCAGAAGCCCTGGATCATGCAGTATTGACAACGCTCCTGCTGCCCGGTATTGGGACAATAGAAGACCTGGAGACCGCATACAAGCTGGGCGTAAGATCGGTTCGGATTGCGACTCACTGTACAGAGGCAGATATATCGGCACAGCACATCGAAGCCGCTAAGAAATTAGGCATGGACGTAGGCGGTTTTCTCATGATGGCGCACATGAATGACCCCAAAGAACTGGCAAAACAGGCACAACTGATGGAGTCCTATGGCGCTGACTGTGTGTATGTTACGGACTCTGCCGGTGCCTTATTGATGGAGGGCGTTGCGGATCGGATCAAGGCTTTCAAAGCAGTATTGAAGGACACAACGGAGATCGGTATTCATTGTCATGATAACCTCTCATTGGGTGTAGCTAATACCATTGTAGCGATGCAACATGGAGCCACTCGCCTCGACGCATCATTGGCGGGTATGGGTGCAGGTGCTGGAAACTGCCGGCTTGAAGTACTGATCGCAGTCCTTAATAAAATGGGCGTTCCTCACAATTCAGATTTATTCCAACTCATGGATGCTGCGGATGATCGGGTGCGGCCTATCCAAACACGGCCTGTTAGAGTAGATAGAGAAACCCTTTCTCTGGGATATGCAGGCGTTTACTCCAGTTTCCTATTGCATGCGGAAAAAGCATCTACACAATACGGCATAGACACTCGGGCAATCTTAACCGAACTGGGAAATCGAAAAATGGTCGGCGGGCAGGAAGATATGATTGTAGATGTCGCGCTGGATATGAAAAATCAGCAGGCGAAGGGAGGTGCATGAGGCCAATGTGCACGTTTGGGGACTACATTCGATAATGATTCATTTTTGAAATTGAAATTGATTTTGCAATTGTGTTTTCAAATCAACCGATCCACCTTCCGTAACAGCCAGTCCATTTGCGCTACCTTTTGCTTGGTTTCAATCCGTTTGCGTAAGCTTTCTATTTGTCTTTTTTCTACGAGACGATAGGTCGATCGCAATCGAATATGAAGATGAGTTAGTTTTCGGAGAAAGCGTATATAATTGAGGTAAATCTCTTTTTGATAGGTCGGAATCTCCCGACTTCGGCGAAAATAGGCTTCCGAAGCATCTGCCAGATAAAACAAGGCCTCAAAATCTTCTGTCTCGTAATAGGTTTTCAGGAGAATGACCTTACTGCCGATTTGATAAAACACATCCTCAAATTCGACATCTCGCAAAAGACCTAAAGCCTTGCCATATCCCTGTTGGGCATAGAATAAAGCAGCAAGATTGTAGCGATATGCATTCGCCCGAAAACTGACTTTCAGCCGGAGCTTGTAGGACTCAATAAAAGTATGTGTCCAGTCAAATTTATCCATTTTTAAGCCAAGGGATACAATATTCTTATAATCCCAGGGAGAAATCCATTTCCCTTCGAGTATCACATTCGTAGTCAAT
>CAYGTH010000573.1:0-4848 GCA_964352745.1 uncultured Bacteroidia bacterium | reverse complement strand
TTTGTGATTATCCCAACGACAGGGCCCTTCGGGGTCCTGTTTTGTTATGCAAGAATATCTTTCACCACTTTTCCATGCACATCCGTCAGGCGGAAATTCCGGCCCTGGAACTGATAGGTGAGTTTTTCGTGATCTATTCCCATCTGATGGAGAATGGTAGCCTGAAGGTCATGAATATGCACCCGATCCTTTACCCCATAATATCCAATTTCATCGGTTTCTCCATAGACCATTCCCGGCTTGACCCCTCCACCAGCCATCCACATAGTAAAGGCTTCTCCATGATGATCCCTCCCGTTATAAGGGGCCACTTTGCCTCCCCGGTTTTCCCGCATAGGGGTACGACCAAATTCACCTCCCCATACTACCAGGGTTTCCTCCAGCATTCCTCTTTGCTTCAGGTCCATCACCAGGCCGGTCATCGCCTTATCAACCTCTTTACAGCGTTCCAGAAATCCGCCTTCCAATGCTTCAAACTCACTACTTCCATGTGAATCCCATCCGCGATGAAAGAGTTGAATATACCGGACTCCTCTTTCTGCCAACCTGCGGGCAAGCAGGCAGTTATTGGCAAAGGAAGTTTTCCCAGGCTCAGTTCCGTACATTTCATGGATATAGTCAGGCTCCAGCGAGATATCCATCGCTTCGGGAACCGTCATCTGCATGCGAAATGCCATTTCATATTGTGAAATACGCGCTAAAATCTCAGGATCGCCCACTTCGTCATATTCCCGATGATTGATTTCTGCGATGGCATCAATTGCATCTTTCCGCACATCCCTTCCGATTCCTTTTGGGTCCGAAACATAGAGCACCGGGTCTCCCTGTGATCGAAGTTGAACCCCTTGATAAACCGAAGGTAAAAACCCGCTACCCCACAGGCTTTTTCCACCACTTGGAGCAGATTGACCTGAAACCAGTACGACAAACCCCGGCAGGTTTTGATTTTCAGAACCCAAGCCATAGGTTACCCAGGAACCGATACAAGGTCGCCCCAGACGCGGACTGCCTGTATGCATAAACAACTGGGCAGGCGCATGATTGAATTCATCTGTATGAACAGCCTTCAGAAAGGCTACGTCATCTACTGCATGTTGAAAATGCGGAAAGAGATCAGACACCCAGGCTCCGGATTGCCCATGCTGCGCAAACTTTGATTGGGGTCCGAGTAGCTGCGGAACTCCCTGAATGAATGCAAACCGCTTTCCTTCCAATAATTCCTGTGGACAATCTTTCCCGTCATACTTCATCAACTCGGGTTTGTAATCAAACAATTCCAGTTGGGAAGGGGCACCCGCCATGTGCAGGTAAATGACCTGTTTGGCTTTAGGAGCATACATAGAGGGCTTGGGAATGAGGGGATTTTCAGAACTCAAAAGTCCTCCATCTTCTCCACATCCGATTAAGGAACCCAGTGCCATTCCTCCAAGCCCCAGACCGCATTGCCGCAAAAAATGACGGCGTGTCAGATAAGACTGATGGGAGGCATGAAAATCGTCAAAAATACTCATGTTTGTTCGTTAGGGGATAGAAGCGCGGGTTACTCCTTGGTAAAAAACTCATCCAGGTTCATCATCACATTTGCTGTATTGATCCAGGCCGCCATAGTGGGAGATTCCGGATATCTGCCGACAACTTCGCAGGTTTCCTCGGGCCGTTGCGCATACCAATCCAGCGTGCGCTCATAAAAAGCCTTCAATCGGGCTTCATTCTCTGGTGCTATTTCTTTGCCCATCGCCAGGCGATACCCATATTTCAATTGTTCTTCTATGGAATCGCCGCCTTCGGTCGTAATGCGTAGCGCAAAGGCCATAGCAGCCTCCACAAATACGGTGTCATTCAGTCCAACCAGTGCTTGCAAAGGGGTGTTGGTTCGGATGCGCCGGGAAACGCAAAACTCGCGGCTAGGTGTATCAAAGGTCATCATCGACGGAAAGGGGCTCGACTTGCGCCAGAAGGTGTACAGTGCTCGCCGGTACCGATCTTCTCCTCCGCTGGGGGTCCAACTCAGTACTCCACGAATCACCTGCCAGGTGCCTTCCGGTTGTGCCGGCATGACACTCGGACCATACATCTTATCACTTAGGAGGCCACTAACCGCCAGGGCCTGGTCCCGTATTTGTTCAGCTGTCATGCGAAAACGAGGGCCTCGCGCCAACAAGCGATTTTTGGGATCGCGCTGATATAAGCCGGGGTCCACTTCCGCAGTTTGGCGATAGGTAGCAGACATCACGATATCTTTCAACAGCGCCTTCATGCTCCACTGATGCTTGTCTTGAAACTGAATCGCCAGCCAGTCCAACAATTCCGGATGAGAAGGCTTCTCGCCCTGTGAGCCAAAATCCTCCAGGGTCTCTATGAGTCCAATTCCAAATAACTGCTCCCAAAACCGGTTGACCGTCACCCGGGCCGTCAGGGGATTTTCAGCACTGACCAACCACTGAGCAAGTCCAAGTCTGTTTCGGGGATAATTGTCGGGAAAGGGGGCTAATGTAGCCGGGGGTTGAGGCAAGACCTCTTCTCCATGCACCATCCAATTTCCACGCTCAAACAAGTAGGTTTTCCGACTGCTATCAGGCGGCAAGTCCTGCATAACAGGCGTCTTTGTGAGCTTTAGGTCATGCAATCGAAGTCTTTTCTCTGCTAATTCGGCAGCTAGGTCCACTGAATTATTCAAGACTCGGGGATGGGTGGAAAATCCTTTCACCTCACAAATTCCGGACTCTTTTTTCCCGCGAAAAACAACATACAGCGTATGGCGTCCTTCGACATCCAGTTGCTCTGTGGCAAGCATTTTCCAGTCGCCCTCCTTAGCTCTTCTCGCCGATTTCCCCGTAGGGGTAATCGGCAACTCGGCAATAAGTTTTCCATCCGGTCTATCTAACCGTACCTCCAGCGTTCCCCCTCTTCCTCCTGAGACATAGGCAAAACTCAGATATCCAATCTCCGAAAAATTGAGGTTGCGAAAAGCAAGGTAGGACCCATCTTCCACTTTGGTGGCCACATCCACCCCACGTAGTTTGCTGATTTCCAGTTTGTGGCGACTGCTTGCTGTCTTCACAGGAATCAGGGGAGCCATAGCAAGTGTTCGCATCTCTCTGAGCGAGCTTTTTTCAGCATACTCCACCTTGGGATCATGTTCCCCAATCCAGGCCGTAATTGACTTTACTTCATCTGCTTCCAATGGAGAAAAGGTCGTAAAGGTGGGAAACTCATCCGTCCGATCCGCATCTTTTGTATTGTTAAAAAATGCCATCAGTTCGTAGTAGGACTTATGGGGAAACGGATCGTAGGGGTGGCTGTGGCATTGCACACAACCCATCGTTATCCCTTGCCAGATTTCAAACGTAGTATTGATCCGATCGATCACAGCCGCTACCCGAAACTCTTCGTCATCCGTACCACCTTCATCATTACTCATGGTATTTCGGTGGAACGCTGTGGCGATGAGTTGGGCATCTTCCGGATTTTCCAGCAAATCTCCTGCTAATTGCTCTATGGTAAACTGATCGAAGGGCATATCTTCGTTGAATGCACTGATCAGCCAATCCCGATAGGTCCAGATCAATCGAATGGGATCTTTTTGATACCCTTGCGAGTCTCCATATCGAGCCAGATCCATCCACATCGAAGCCCATCGTTCTCCAAAATGTGGAGATTCTAACAAACGATCTACTACTTTTTCAAAAGCATTGGGATCCTGATCCTCCACAAAAGCCTGTACCTGCTCCGGAGTAGCTGGCAAGCCGATCAAATCCAGACTTGCCCGACGGATCAGGGTCTCCCGATCTGCTTCCGGCGCGGGTTTCAGGCCTTCTGCCTTGAGTCGTTTACGCACAAAGGCATCTATTCCATTATTTCCCCATGATCGTGAAATAGCAGGATCCGGTAGTTTTCGATCTGGCGCTATCCAGGCCCAGTGTCGATCCCACTTAGCGCCTTCCCGTATCCATTGGCGTAAAATATTGATCTCTTTTTCCTGCAAAGGCTCTCCATCCATAGGCATTCGTTCCTCTGGATCATGATGCATGACCCTGCGCATCAATTCGCTTTCTTCAGGATTTCCGGCTATGATAGCAGGCACTCCCGATTCTTCTCCTTTGGCAAAGGCTGATTCCTGCTCCAATAAGCTCAAGCTTCCACTTTTCTTCACACCGCCATGACAGGATACACAACTCTCATTCAGGATGGGGCGAACTTCTTCATTGAAACTAATGCCCTGTTTAGAGGAACCAATAGAAAAAAAGGCAACAAGCGCAGTGACAGAAATCAATATGAGGCCTGCCATTAACCATTTGAGTACATCCTTTTTCATATTTTCTTGCTTGAATCCTGATTTTGCCGAGCTAATAGCAATATAGGGAATTCCCTTTTCTCATACGCCTTATGACTTGCGAAACCGTTTGCTTACCTCTACAACCTCACCCATTTCTTTCAAGCCCCGTATTGAAAAGGCTTTCAGGAATTAATTCAGGATGGGTTCCCTCTGTTCACGATTTCCAGTCAAACTACCTTACAAGGAATGACTCTCAATTGAATTCCGATTCCTGATCAGGGTTGAACCCCGAATTCCAAACCCGCTGAAAATATGACAAAATAATTATGTTAGTGAAAGTAAAATTGACCTCTTGATTCAATAATGAATATCTGTAACTTGCATCAAAACTAACAATCTATATGGGAACCCGTATTCATCTCAGGCTTATTCTTTCTGTTCTTTTTCTTTTTTTTCTATCAACTCTTTCAGCCCAAAAACAGGCACAGATCGTTCGTGGTCAAGTTGTGGATGCCTTAAGCAATCAACCCTTGTCTGATGTTGAAATCCAGGTTCACTCAGCGGGTCAAATC
>CAYGTH010000572.1:598-4896 GCA_964352745.1 uncultured Bacteroidia bacterium | reverse complement strand
ATCTTCGATTGAAGCATTTGGCAGATCGGGGTCTGCCAACAACAATTTAATCCAAGGATTCCCACCCAGGCGGATTGGCTTCTGCGATTTTTGCCCTACTTTTTCTGAAAAAGTAGGAAGAAGATATGGAAGAAAACCAGCCTAAGGCACCCAGTCAGAAGGTTACCTTGTTTTGGCAACAATCCTCAATTGTTTGTTCAAGTAAATGGCATGCCTTTTTCTATTCTCCCCCCATTTCCAACTGCCAGATTCCCAACATAAGGGCAACGGCAACCACAGTTAACATTCCAATTCCTGCTACCCATAAAATCGAAACTGGCCCTATAATACCTGCCAAATATCCCATTAACAGCGAGCCTGCAGGAGGCCCTCCGCCCATCAAGCCCAATTGAAAGATCGAAATGGCCCGCGCCCGATGACTCTCGGGCCCGCTTTGTTGGACAATGGCTCGGCCCAGGGTGAAAAAGATACCGGTACAGGAGCCCCAGCAAAATATCAGGAGGAAAAATAGCCAAAAAGGAATCGGGAAAGTGCCCAACATCAGCATGACGCTACCCAGCGCCAGGAAAATCACCAGCGGACGACCTATATAAGCGATCTCTTTGATCCATCCCAAAGCAATCGAGGCAAAAACAAGGCCTCCAAAGAATCCTACCATTAATTGAGCGAGGCTGGTGGAGCCACCCTGGTAGATATCGCGGTTGATGAGGGGAACCGTAACCAATAAAGTGGACATGAAGAGAAACCCTGTCATCAAACTCAACAAGCAGGCAGTTCGCATGGCGGGATACCGAAGGACAACGTCAAAGCCTTCCTTAAGCCGGACCCAGACAGGGCTGATGTCAGTGGCAATATCTTTATGGGTAGGCTGTACTTTCCAGGAAGCATAAGTGCCGAGAATCATGACAAAGCCCTGAAAAGCGAAAAGAGGAGCTATTCCAATAATGCTGGCAGTGCCAGACAAAACAAAACCGAACACCTGACTCAGGAATTGGGTAGCGGTGGTAATCGAAACGGCCCGTTGGAGTTTACTGCGGTTGACCACTGTATTGAGTTGCGCCTCCCGGCTGGGCAGATGAAAGGAGCCCAATGAGCCCATCATAAAGGCATAAATCAAGACTGCATAAAAAGTAACCCCGCCTGTCATAACCAGGAGAGCCATTCCCATAGAAGGAATAATGGCTAATACGTGAATGCGTAATAAGACCTTCCGCGGATCAATTTTATCTGCGAGGGCACCAGCAAGGAGCATGAAAAAAAGAGCGGGACTCACCATGACCATTTGTGCGATGCCCAATTGTTCGGGGCTTGCTTGCAACACATTGGCAACCAGAAAAGGAACGAGTACCATTTGCAGCCCCACACTGATCCACCAGGTGCTGAGTCCTGCGAGATACCAGGAAAATTGTCTTTTCTGGATAGATAAAGTGGGTGTTGCAGAGGAATTCATGAATGAGCGTTAACCACATTTTGGGGACTGCCTTCCCAAAAGCCACGGAGATTCTCCGCTACAATGTGAATCAGCCGAGCCCTTGCCTCCTGTGTACCCCAGGCATTGTGGGGCGTAATCAGGCAGTTCCGGGTGTGGAGGAGCGGGTGAGTGGAGGCAGGGGGTTCTTCCGAGAGTACATCGAGCCCTGCTCCGGCGATGATACCCGTATTCAGGGCATGAACCAGTGCAGACTCATCTATCAGGGGACCACGTGCAGTATTAATGAGGAAGGCAGTTGGTTTCATTTGATTGAGCAAGGAGGTCGATACGAATCGACGATTGGATTCGGTAAGCGGACAATTCAAAGAAACAACGTCGCTTCTGGAAAATAAGTCCTCAATCCCCACCATACTTACACCCTCAATATTTCGATTACTTCGATTATTCGCAATTACTTTCATGCCAAAAGCCTGTGCGATTCGAGCAACTTGTGTGCCGATTGCTCCCAGGCCGATAATCCCCATCGTCTTGCCTGCAAGTTCCATCATCGGAGCTTTTTGGTAGGTCCAGTCTTCGCAACTACTCCACTCTCCCTTTGCTGTGCTTTCAGCGTGTAGGCCTACCCGATTACTGAGTTCGAGCAAAAGCGCAAATACATGCTGAGCAACCGAATCCCTGCCATAGCCGGGCGCATTACACACGGTAATCCCCCGTGCGGTTGCTGCAGGAATATCCACCGAATTATATCCGGTCGCAATGACGCCGATATACTGGAGGTCAGGAAGAGATTCGATCAGTTGTGCATCTAACCGGGCCTTATTTGTCAAAATGGCCTGCATGCCCGCACAGCGGGAACGCATTTGTCCGGGAGCAGTGCGCTCATATACGGTTAGATTGCCGAGTTGAGAGATTGCTTCCCAACTCAGGTCTCCGGGATTGGCCGCATGACCATCTAAAATTACAATATTCATGAAGTAGTACTTGGGCAGGTTAGGGCTATAGATGTCGTGTGTGGAAGGGGTTGATAGCCAAATCATCACGTGGTATCGACTTTCTGCTTCCTGTTATCCGGTTATTTATGAGAGCAAAGGTAAATAAAATTGATTTTTGGGTAAAAAGTGCTACTTTTGTAGTCCATTTAGAAAAACGTGATGGATATTCAACCAAAAAAATTCAAACACGAGTACGAAACTACGTTCATCCTCACTCCCGAACTGTCAGAGGGTGAACACAAAGTGACAGTTGACAAATTTGTCAAACTGATTAAAGACAATGATGGGGAAGTGCACAACATTGAGCACTGGGGCATGCGTAGGCTGGCCTATCCCATTGAGAGAAAGACAAACGGGTATTACGCTTATGTGGAATTTGGAAGCTTCGGCGACCTGCTTCCCATACTTGAAAAGGCGTACCGTTACGACGAACAGGTAATTCGCTATCTCACTGTAAAACTGGACAAGCACGCGCTTGCTTTTAACAAAAAGCGTCGCGAGCAAGGTTTCGGATTACGTAAAGATGCTGCGAAAAGCAATTAATCAGTAATTCCAGAATTTCATGGCAAAGAAAGAAAACGTGATTGGGCCCACGGCGGTCAATAAGATCCGGACCCAAACCCTTCAAAAGAAATACTGCCGATTTAAGCGCAGTGGGATTAAGTACATTGATTACAAAGACCCAGATTTCTTGTTGAAGTTTGTAAATGAGCAAGGTAAAATATTGCCTAGACGTCTCACTGGTACAAGCCTCAAGTTCCAGCGTAGGTTGTCAACCGCTATCAAGCGTTCGCGCCACCTGGCCCTGTTACCATTTGTTACCGACGGACTCAAAAGAAAGTAGAGAAATGGAAGTGATCCTTAAACAACCGGTCAGAAACCTGGGCGATGCCGATGATGTGGTAAAGGTGAAAAATGGCTATGGCCGTAATTTCCTTATTCCACAAGGATTGGCTGTCATGGCGACTGAATCCAATAAGAAGGCACTGGCTGAAAAGAAACGTCAGGCCTCCCACAAGCAGGAATTTGTAAAACAACAAGCAAGCGAACTCGCTCAGCAGCTCGAAGGGATTACCATCTCTATCGAAACGCTCGCAGGAGCAGATGGTAAATTGTTTGGTTCTGTTACAGCCCTGCAAATCTCCAATCAACTCAAAGAAAAAGGATTTGAAATTGACCGTAAGTCTATCACATTAGAGGATATTCGGTCAGTAGGAGAATATACCGCTACTGTTCACCTTCACCGAGAAGTAAAAGCCGAATTGGCTATTGTTGTTTCCGGCAAGGAGGTTTGATTCACTCAGATTAAGAATTTGAAAAAAATAAAGCCCTGACCGTAAGGTCGGGGCTTTTGTTGTGTTAGGAATTTCGGTTAGGGAACAAAATTAGGAAACGAATCCTTAGTACATGGTGTCCCTCGTTTGGTAGATTAGGTTAGATGTCCTTTTCGGGAAATCCTGTCAATAATCGACATTTCCTACAGCATTTTTTCTGCATTTCTGGCCAAAAGCTAACAAATAGGCCTGGAGAGGATACGAATAAGGATTTAAGAATGCAGGGGGGGATTCAAATTGGTTGATCCTAAGAAGGAGATCGCATTTGTAAGACGCGTACCATATATGAGGTCGGGCACAAAAAACGAGGTCGCAGACTTTCGTCCGCGACCTACAGCCATGAAAACGCCCTAAGACTGAATGGGGTAAAATCTCCCATTCAATATTGAGATGGGAATTATGGGCTGAAGTCACATGTGGTTGATTTTTTCTTCAGGTTGGCTGAGCAGGCAAAAAAATTGGTCGCAAACAGAAGTTCGCGACCAACAGCCATGAAAACGCCCTAAGACTGAATGGGGTAAAATCTCCCATTCAATATTG
>CAYGTH010000572.1:0-498 GCA_964352745.1 uncultured Bacteroidia bacterium | reverse complement strand
AGATGGGTATTGTTGGCAGAAGTCACATGGCGTTGGTTTTTTCTTCAGGTTGGCTGAGCAGTGGGATAAAAAACGTGGCCGCAAACTTTCGCTTGCGGCCAACAGCCATGAAAACGCCCTAAATCTATGCAAGTTTGATACTTGTCGAGTCTTTTGTGTATAACAGGTAAAGAAGCTATTTGGTTTCCTCTCCTTCCATATTTTTTCCTGAATCGGGTGTCAGGCCTTCTGAGGAGGGATATTAACAGCGGGAAGCAGGGGCGTAAAAAAACGTGGCCGCAAACTTTCGTTTGCGGCCAACAGCCATGAAAACGCCCTAAGTCTGAACAAGATAAAATCTCTTGCTCAGCTTTTGGAAGTAGCAAACCTCGAGAGGTCACTACCTAATTACAAATAAACGAATTTTTTTTCGAATTCTCGTTTTTTTGTAAAAAATCGCATTGCTTAGTTCGACTTTCGCCAATTCAATTGTTCAACCCTACCGAGGATCTCCATCAG
>CAYGTH010000571.1:0-4902 GCA_964352745.1 uncultured Bacteroidia bacterium | reverse complement strand
TTTTTTGGGGGAGTCATCGCTTCGATCTATGAAAGTATAGGTCGCGGAGATTTTGATCTCCCTTCCGATTTTGAAGCCGCTGCGGGGAGGCCACATATTTCCTGGGACAACTATTTTCAACAAATTAAAGACCAGTCCGGAATTTAAATCGCTCATTATGAGTGAATAAGAGCGAGAAAACACACTTGTTTCAACAAAGTGCCGGGAATAAGACATCTTTCAAATTGGAGGAAGCGTTTTTTTGTGCTTATATTCGCAGTAGGGCTTATTCAACATTTCACTGCTGCGTCTTTGTATCATTTTACAAAAACGCTTTCTCATGAGGATTTCCACTTCCCGCTGGCCGATTATCAGGTCCGCTGAATTGCCCGGATTAGCAATCGCTACAGAACAGGTTCACCGCGCTGCCCAGTATCTTGCTATGGCAGGCAAATTCCTATTGAAAAATCTGCCTGATGACAGCCACACCAATATGGGCTGGGACATTAGTCGCGAAGCACTATTGAGCCACCCCTTACCTGATGGGCATCAACTGATGCTGGAAACAACGAATATGCAGCTGAGCTTGCTGCTAGGGCCCTCCGTTATTGCTACATTTCCACTCATTGGACAGACCCGAAAAGCCGGAGTCGCCTGGATCAAAAAAGCACTCGCAGCAGCAGAAATACCAGCTCACGACTATGCTATAGATTTGCATTATGACATTCCCAAACATGAGCTTGACCGGGGCGCAGCCTTTCGCGAACTCACAACCGGCGACTATGAATCTTTCTCAAAAGTCAGGACGTTGGGGCATGTGGCGATGACAGCCTGGGCTGCTTCCTTTGAACATGCCAGTACCATCCGAACCTGGCCCCATCATTTTGACATTGGCACCTATATCCCGCTTGTACTGGATAGGGAAGGCGCTCCCGAAAAATCCATTACCCTCGGCCTCGCCATTCCTGATCAGTATGTGGACGAATATTATTTCTATATCACACATTGGTCCAAAGCGGGTGGGATTTCTTATGAATCCCTGGCCGAACTGCCGGGTTGCGGATTTTGGAATGAAAAAGACTTTACCGGCGCGATGCTTCGCTTGTCCGATCTGGTGGAACACAAAGGGCCAGCAGAACAAATTGACCGGTTTTCAGTCTTTATGAACGAAGGAATTCGGGCTTCAATTGAGCTATTGGGCCTCGATCCTGTAACATACATGCCGTAATACGCTGATCATCTATCTTCCACGTTATTGCCCCAGCCCTAGACCACAACACGCCAATCAGAATTTCAAAAGATACCGCATCATGATTCACCATCCTGAAACAAACACCCTTTCCGATACCGCAGATATTGCCCAGAAGTTCACAGAAGTCCGGCAATATACCTGCGACCTTTGTGCGCCGCTTCAGCCGGAAGATTATATCCCGCAGCCGGTGGACTTCATCAGTCCTCCCAAATGGCACCTCGGGCACACCACCTGGTTTTTTGAGGAATTGATTCTCAAGCCCAATTTGCCGGGCTATCAGGTATTTGATGAAGATTTTGCCTTCATATTCAATAGCTACTACAATTCGCTGGGCACCCGGATCCTCCGTGCATCGCGCGGCAACCTGACGCGCCCCTATGTAGAGCAGGTCTATGCCTACCGTGCCTATGTGGATACGCATGTATTACAATTGCTCGACTCCGGCAAAGTGGATGCTGTATTAGCAGAATTACTGGTATTGGGCCTCAATCATGAACAACAGCATCAGGAGTTGTTGATTACCGATTTAAAATACATTCTCGGGCACAATCCAATGTTTCCCGTGTACAAAACTGCGCTTGCTGCCGGACAAAACAGCTCCAATTCTGAGGGATGGGTATCGATGGAAGAGGGAGTGTATGAAATCGGATTCTCGGGCGATGGATTTTGCTATGACAATGAACTCGGGCGGCACAAAGTCTATCTGCATCCCTATTCGATCAGCCGTGCCCTGGTTACCAATGGAGAATACATGGAATTTATCGCCGACAAAGGCTACGAACGATTTGAGCTGTGGCTCGATGAAGGCTGGTCTTGGGTAAATGAGCACCAGGTGCAAGCGCCTTTTTACTGGCACATGCATGAGGGAGAATGGCACAATTACACACTGGGCGGGCTCCAACGAGTAAATCCCGACGACATTCTCTGCCATATCAATCTGTTTGAAGCAGCCGCTTTTGCCGAATGGAAAGGCATGCGCCTGCCCACAGAGTTTGAATGGGAAGTAGCAGCAGATCAGTTTGATTGGGGCAGCCGATGGGAATGGACCCATAGTTCCTACCGTCCTTATCCCAATTTTATCACTGCCGAAGGCGCAGTAGGGGAGTACAATGGGAAATTTATGATCAACCAAACGGTGCTGCGTGGTGCTTCTGTGGCGACTTCACCGGGACATAGCCGTAAGACCTACCGTAATTTTTTCCATACACATCTGCGCTGGCAGTACACGGGAATTCGACTGGCGAAATCTGTATAGTCTGTGGCGTTCCTGAGAGAATTGAACACTGAGGCACGGAGATACAGAGGCTGCGCTTATTTTGAAGTAGAATTGAACGCAGACGGAGTGGCACAGAGAAGATTGAACGCAAAGACAGAAAGATGCAAAGTGTCTGTGGCCAATGGAGCTTGTCTTCTTTCTTTTTTCTTCCCTCTTCCCTCTCTCTTGACTCCTGACCCCGATTTTAACAAAAAATATAATGCAAAAGACCGAAACAACATACATGAGCCCTTTTTTAACAGAAGTAAATGCAGGCTTGTCCGCATCCCCCAAATACCTTTCGTCCAAGTACTTTTATGATGACCTGGGCAGCCGGATTTTTCAGCAGATCATGGAGATGCCGGAGTACTACCTGACCAATTGTGAGTTTGAAATTCTCTCCACGCAGGCAGGCGCTATTCATGCAGCTACCGAATTTGATCGGCCCTTCAAAATCGTAGAACTCGGTGCAGGAGATGGCACCAAAACCCAGGAGTTGCTGAGCTACTTATTGGAACAAGGGGTCGACTTTACCTATGAGCCGATTGACATTTCGGCTGAGGCCATCAAATTGCTGAAAAGTAACTTAAAACTAAAACACCCCAGCTTGAAAATAGAGGCGCATGTAGGCGACTATTTTGAAGTGCTGGAAGGGATTGTGGATCAGGAGGAGCCGAAGCTGTTTCTGTTTCTGGGGGCGAATATTGGCAACTTCCTGCCTGAAGGCGCGGTGAAACTGCTGAGCCTCCTCCATAGTTATATGCATTCGCAGGACCGTTTACTGATCGGATTTGACCTGAAAAAGAATCCCCTTACCATCGCTGCGGCCTACAATGACAAAGGGGGCATTACCCGGGCTTTTAACCTCAATCTCCTCGATCGGATCAATCGGGAACTCGGCGGTAATTTTGTGCGGGAGCAGTTTGAATTTTACAGCTACTATAATCCCATTGAAGGGGATGTGAGGTCATTCATGATTAGTCTCACTGATCAGGAGGTGCATATCGCAGCAAGCGAAACTCGCTATGCATTTGCCGAAGGAGAATGGATCTACACGGAACTTTCCAAGAAGTATTCTTTCGCAGATATTGAGCATTTGGCAGCAGCCAGTGGCTTTGGGGTAGATCAGCATTTTTGTGATTCGCGAACTTACTTTAGTGATAGTCTATGGCGGGTAGTGTAATGAATAATCCTCGTTGGCTTAGACAACCAACGAGGGATTTCTTTCCTCAATTTAGGTTGTGGAGTGCCTGGAAGTCAGCCCATTGGAGTTTTTCTACTCCATTAGCAGGCTGAAGGGGATTGAATGCAATCGCACGCCCCAATTGGTTGACCCGGATTCCCCGGTATTTGCGTAAACTTCCCACTAAAATGGGACTGAGCAAAGGCCAGAAGGCCAGCGTTAATCCCTGTAAAAAACCATATCGATTGGTGGGCGTCAAAATCATAGACGGCTCAAAAATACTGAGGCGTTCAAAATGGAGTGCTTCCAGTTCTTCTACCAATTCGCCCTTGGTGCGCAGGTAAAAGGAGGCCGACCGGGCGTTTGAGCCTACCGAGCCTAATAATTGAAAATGGCTAATCCCCACCGCTTTGCAAGCTATGGCAAAATCAAGTACTGCGTCTTTATCGATTTTTACAAAATCTGCCTTACTCATTTTGGAAGGCTCTCCCACACCTAAGGTACAGATTGCAACCTGGTGTCCGGGAAGAATCTCCGCGTAGGTAGCGGGGGTAAAAATGTCAATCGTATGCTGGCGGACTGTGTCATGATTGAGATCAGGGACAGGCCGCCGACCGAGTAAACTGATTCGGCTCACAGCAGGAATCGTCATCAGGGCTTTGAGTGTCTCTCCTCCCACAGCGCCCGTAGCGCCTAGCATCACTACTGAAAAGGGATTACTTTGCATGGGTTTTTGTTAACGTGTATCCTGACCGAACAGCTTAGCGGTAGCTGCCTTTTTCCAATATCAATAAAAATATGGGAATATCCTTGATGGAGAGAAGCTAGTAATTAAGTCGTAATTGCTTATTCGGAAGGGGTTGCTATTGCCTGTATCGCCTTAGCTAAAGTTGCGAAGAATCCGATCCCGGTCTTCATTTGCTTTACAAGGTTTCGCAAATTCATTGTGATGGGATCAGGGTTTTGTTCACCTTCTTCTGTGATTTCATGAGATTCCCTTTTCACCAATTACCCGCTGAAAACCGCCCATTACCCGATCAAAAGGGGGATTGACCACCTGGGTATGGGCACAAGGGACAAATACCTGCATATTGTAAAAAATGTAGGGAAGATAGTAATGAAAGTCAGTCGGGAATTAATCCGGCTGGCTTTTTTTGAACAGAGAGGGTGCAGGAATGAGGGGGTGTAGGCCAAAAATCCACAAAGAGAAACCACTCAGGCACTTAGGACACT
>CAYGTH010000570.1:0-4910 GCA_964352745.1 uncultured Bacteroidia bacterium | reverse complement strand
TCAAATGCTGCGACAGGAAACTCCGCCTTTTCTCAGGTGGCCGAAGGCACAGCCGCGTAGCGGCTGAATATTTGAAAAATCAGGCCTCCCCCATTTTGGGCAGAAAATCCTCAACCTTTCTCAAACACAACTTAACGACCGAATTGCATTAGCGATAAAATCCCCCTGCCTGATTCAGGATATCACTCAACATCGCTAGTGGAATATCAGCCTCAGGGTCTATATATAACACTTTCATTCGAGCACGATTTCCTGCTACCAAAGCCGGATGATCCAATTTCCCTCCTTCCACGATGCCGACATAGGGCATCTTCGATTGTTTGTCTATCCAGAGGTAGCAAAACATTTTTTTTCCTAAGCAGAAAAAAGGCATCCTATATTTCCAGGCTTCCGTCAGACCTAATTCATGCGCCAGAATGATCTTCCGCAATGCCATCAGGCAACTTTTGTTGGGCTCCTCCTGTCTGTAGTAATATTCGTCTAACTCGCGTTCCATTAAATTCCTGATTAGAAATTGAGAAGTTGAATTAAGCATATCCACTCAACATATCCCAACATCAAGTCCTGCTGTACCCAGCCTTCTCTTCTGTCTTCTTCCTTCTTCCTTCTGTCTTTTCTCTTTTCTCCACCTTAGCGACCTGTTGATTTTTTTATTTTGCCCCGGCAAAAAAGCCTCCTAATTCTACTTTATTAACTCCCCTTTTTCAACAAATAGTGGCCAGGCGAATCCAAATCGACTGACCACTATTCACTTTTGAAATGGATAGATTAATATTTCATCAACCCCTAAACAGACTTATTCATCTGAATCTGAACCTTCGGTTAAGATATGCTCATATAATTCATCTTCATCTCCCTCTGCATAAGATGTGTGTTGGTAAATGACTTCCTTATCCCCATTCAGTAAAAAAGTATGCGGTACGTTTATCACATTCATCGCGCGCTTGAGGTCACTGTTTTTGTCGAGGTACATGTCATATTCCCAGCCTTTTGCATTGACAAATGGAGTAACCAGCGCTGCATTACGTGCATCGTCAATCGAAATGGCGATCACTTTTACGCCGGTTTCTTCCTGCCAGTCTTCATATACATCGCTGATATTGTCCAGTTCTTTTATACAAGGCTTGCACCATGTCGCCCAAAAACTGATGACCATGGGTTTCCCATCATTGTCAAAATCAGCAGTATTGAAAATGCCGCCTTCCAGGCCTTCTACATTGACAGAAGGCAATTCGCTTGTGCCGGAGCCTTCTTGTGCAAATCCATTGGTCAGCAATGCGACCAACATGAGAGAGAGAATCAGGTATTTATTCATTCGTATTATCAGGTTTTCAACAGCCAGATGAGGAGTTCACCCGGCTGTTGTTTAGTGTTATGACGCAATTATTTAGCGAGGGTTACTTTATGATGAGTTGAAACCCCTTGCGACTCAATGCGAATGAGGTACACACCATTCGGTACGGAACCTCCTGTTTGCGTATATCCATTCCAGTAGGTCGTATTCATTCCTTTTGCCATTGTACCATTTGCGAGTGTCGCAATTTTACGCCCGTACAGGTCCATTACAACAATCTCCACGTCGCCGGTTTTCGGCAGGTCATACTCGATTGCCAATCGGTCAGAGAATGGATTCGGATATACATTCAATACCCGGGGAGCCAACTCGTCCTCGATGCTGGTAGGTGGAGGCAGGGTAGCAAGCGGCAGCAGTACTTCTGCGGAATTAATGATCGGGCGATTAGCCGGGTTAAACAGGTCAAACTGTTGAACCATCGCTACCAACCGGATGTGCTTTTCATCAAATG
Organism: uncultured Bacteroidia bacterium; assembly: GCA_964352745.1. GTDB lineage: Bacteria > Bacteroidota > Bacteroidia > J057 > J057 > CAYGTH01. The sequence continues at coordinate 3,105 of CAYGTH010000570.1, read as the reverse complement.
AGGCAGGCAATACATGGTCAAAACGCAAGCTATAGCTTTGTCCATCAGCGAGGCCACTAGGAGGTAGTGAGTTTTCGATTCCCCAGGCTCCACCCAATGTCTGGCGCAAGGTATAATCGTGGACAAATCCAATTATAGGATTCCCTGCTCCCTGGAAAGGGTGTCCAGCACTCGTATTGTAGAAATTCACCTGGTTGTATCCAGAACCAACGCCCACAACACTATCTTCCAAAATCCAGAGATTAACACGCATTTCAGCCGTTACCTCTCCCAGGAAAGCAGCATTGAGGACAGCACTGATTGTACGGGTAGTGGAATCCCAGCCTGCGCGCTCAATTCCTACAGAAATAGGAACAATGGCGGTAGCCCGCTGGTTTACCCGTGCAGCCCATTGTGAACGCGAACTCGTAGCGATACCCGGAAAATTAGGAAACTCATAGTGATCCACTACTGCTTTAGGGTATCCGCCTGAGAAGGTATTCTGAATTTCCGTTCCTGCTGGAATCACCATTGCATCCCCGTTGTGAACAGAAACCGCAATCGCGTTAGGATTGGTTGCAACGATATTATTGATCGTTACTGTTCCGTCTGGGCAAAACTGACACCAGGCACCCGTATGATCTTCGATCAATACATTTTTGACAGGCACACTCGAAACGCCAAATACAGAAGAACCCAGCGTATCATTAGAAAGGTTTCCGTCAACTCCTCCATTCAGATTACTCACCCATACAACCACCTCATGCTCAATCGGATCCACCAGGCTAAAAGGAGTGCCGTGGGTGAAGTTGTATGCTGCGCCAGACATAATATTCAGGCCAGAAACCGTTTCCGTTACTGCAGCGCCCCCATTTACAGAATAAGAAATGTCAACTGAAGTAATTGGCAAGGCACCGAGGTTTTGAAAAGAACCGGCAATATCAACCGACCCAACCGGATAGTAACCTTCTACATTCAGTCCTAACATATTGGCATCATTCGCAGCTGGTTCAAAAATTCGCACATTGTCAATGGCAAATCCATCTGCCCATACGCCATTGTCATTGTGGCGAAACCCTACCATGACGTTGGTGGAAGTATTAAAAATAGAGATGTTTACGAGATTGTCCTCCCAGTTTTCAGATTCAGGAACAGTATACACTGAGATCCAGGTCGCGCCACTATCTGTTGAGATTTCAAGCGAACCTTCAGATCCATAATCTCCGGTTTGAAAAGATTGAAATTCAACAAAAACAGCCGCATTGGAAGTAAGGTCAAAGGAAGGTGTGATCAGGTAGTCAACACTGGCGTTGTTGGCAGTAGCAGAGCTGTTGTCATACTTGTCATCATTGGAAGCAGCGACTCGGGTAGTATTGGTATTCGAGATACTGAAGAAAGAACTACTCATTTGAGCAGTAGTTCCAAAAAGCCATCCCACAGAATTAGGTTGCTGTGAACGGGACCAGTCAGCAGGCAAAGCACCGCCTTCAAAATCCTCGATCAGCAGATCGGTTTGAGCAAAGGTGGCGCCAGCCATGCTCATCAATAAACAAACAAAAAAAATGCGTAGAGATGTGTGCATGATAGTTAAATGATAGTTGTGTTAAAGAAAAAATTGATTTTGCAAAATAGTATATTCAGAATTGTTATGCTAAGATTCTACTCAAAATTCTATTCGTTATTTGGAACAAGCTGAAAGCTCATATCTAAGCAACCGGAATCAATACTTCCCATCACCAAAATAGCCTAGCAGGCATATTATCTAATCAACTGTACCTTTATATATTCATATATAATGCCTCCCTGGAGCGAAACCCAGTATACTCCCGCTGGCATTTTCCTCCCATCTCGATTGCGTCCATCCCACTGCATACGGATATTTTTGACAGAATCTTTTTCCCTGACTTCGCTCCAGATCAGACGGCCTGACATATCCATCACCTCAAGTGTTACAGCAGTCGGTTGTGCCAGGGAAAAGGCAAATTCTACCTGATCACGAAAGGGGTTAGGGGCAACCTGAATAAGCCCCCCATTCGGACTGTTAGGAGAAATGGAAGTAAGCGCTACCTCAGGAAGGGGTACAGAAATCGCATTCAGGAGTTCCCGTTTTGAAAGGTCTGTCGGATCATACCGCTGCACCAAGCCAATCAATCTGAGACGGGACACTTCCTGCTCATCTTTGATTCGCCAATTAAATACCTGCATAAAAGAATCTCCATTTCCCACCGAATTGGGAATAATTCCCGGCAGGCCCCAGGTGCCTCCTCTCATTTCACGGAGGGTATAGCGATGCACATACCCCAAAATGGGATTTCCCGCTCCTTCAAAAGGATGGCCCGGCTGTGTATGAAAAATATTTGCCTGGTCATATCCCGAACCTGCACCGGTAACACTATCTTCTGTCACCCATAGGTTAATGCGCAAATCCCCCATTACCGGCCCCAAAAAAGCAGCTTCAACCCCCACTTGCAGCCGGCGAGTACTGGGGGTAAATGTTGGGTCTACCAACTGGACCGATACCGGAACCGCAGTCTCCAATCGACTTGCTACCCGTTCCTCCCACTCGATCTGCCGGAGGGTCGCGATCCCCTCAAATTGGGGGAAATCAACCTGATCGACGACAGCAGAAGGATATGCATCTACAAATGCCTGAGACAAAGCCGTTCCTGCGGGGAAAGCCATCGAATCATTTATATGGACAATAACTGGAATTACCCGGGGGTTTGTCGCGGCGATTTGCTCCGTAAGGGCTGAGGCTTGTGGACAAAACTGGCACCAGGCACCGGTATGATCCTGAAGGATCACCCATTTTTCCGGCACGCTACTCAATGCCGTCAGGCTGACATCAAGTGTGTCATTCTCCGGCGCCTGATCCGGCTGTCCATTTACCCTATTGATCCAAACCCGTAGCGCATAGGTGCCAGACTGAGGCACATCCAAGGGTACGCCATGAAGCAACAACCCGGCAGAATCCGGAGCAATGGAAAGTCCTGTCAATAAATCGGATTGAATGGCGCCGCCGTCCAACTGGTAGTCCAGGGAGATCGCATGAATAGAATCACTTCCCTCATTTTGAATCAGCAACTCCAGCGGGATCATCCCGGCCGTTACGTATTGCCCCAGAGT
>CAYGTH010000569.1:0-4937 GCA_964352745.1 uncultured Bacteroidia bacterium | reverse complement strand
AGATTCAACTCATGTACAGGCTCCTCGCAGGCATTTTCTCGATGATGGAGAGACCCGCGGCGTCTATTCAGCACGCTCTACCAATCCTTGCAGGACTCTTTCTTTCGATCTCAAAAACCGTATGGGCATCATTCCGATAATAATCGGTTGCCACGCGATTGGGGGCTAAGCCTATATAGTTTCTACTGCCTATTTTTTCAGTGGGAATTGCCAGGGCTTGCTGAACACAATGTGCGTCTGTCCCTAAAAATTGTTCTCCATTTATGACAAATAGAATAGAGTCCTTGCCCATGGCTTCCTTCATCCGTTGTTCAAACGTATTGGGGCGATACTCCTTTAATTTATTTTCCCTGACCGGCTCAGGATCGACTTCGGCCAGATCATACCGCCTGATGCATTCTTTGAGCCACATCCCTTGTGTCATATTAGCAAATACACCATTATGTAGGTTCTTATTGCTGTCCATTGCAATAAAGGTGATTCTTTCTCCCAGGTTTTTCTTCGGATAATAAAAGAATGCACCCATTCCATTAGCGCCAAACTGACCATAGCCAGTCATCCCCTCTTCACTCGCTGCTGAAACAGAAAACCTAATGGAAGTTTCTACTCGTTCGATCTGCAATTTCAACCCGATGTCTGCCATATCCTGCTCCAGCAACCTCCATTCTGCTTCTCCCGCTTTTTCGGTAAACAAATAGATAAAGACGGGATCGTTGCCGGAATTGATGGCTTCATAAATACCGGGGTATTTCATTTGCATGGAGATGGAATCTGACGAGGGATGTGTTAACGCTACAAGCTCGGAGTTTTTTATAATACGGGGTTGAAAAGCGATGAATAGTACACTCTGCTATTAAAACAAGCGTTATTTGCCACAGCGAATGCAGCAATACCCAGCCCATGGCCTGAACAAATGCGGAAATGTAGGATGAAGTAATCATGACTTATTTTTTCTTTGTTGATTGAGCCATTCTTCCAAAGCATCTAATTCTTCTTCAGAGGTTTCGACCTGACCTAAAGCTGACAATGCCAATTCAGATGCCGCCCCCCGAAAAGCGGTATGTAAGAGTTTATTCATCAGGTTTTGCTGAATGTCTTTCTCCGTGACCAAAGCCCGGTAATAATGGCTATCACCCGTCTCTACTCGCGCTAATAACCGCTTGGGGATCATTCGCTGTACTTGCTTGAGCGTGGTCGTATAGGTAACCGCTTTGTGCTCCACGATTCTTTCGTGAATTTCCCGGACGGTCAGCGGTTCCCGATCCCACAAGGCCTGAAGAATGGAAAGCTCGGCATCACTTGGAGGCGTATATTCAAGATTAGGCATATAAATTATATTTACTTACGACAGATGTCGTAAGTAAATATACGACACGTGTCGTAGGGAACAAATTTTTTATTTCATTTGAAATCATAAACGAATTCCGATGTGCTGTTTTCAGGATCATTATTCCCTCACATACACCCGTCTTACACGCGGGCTTATGCGAACCAGAATTTCATACGGGATGGTCCCCGCGGCTTCTGCCAATTCTCCTATTGAGATGTGAGCACTTCCCTGCCGGCCAAAAATCACGACTTCGTCCCCTGGAATTGCCTCTGGAATATCTGTAATATCCAGCATTAACATGTCCATACAGACCCTTCCAAAGATGGGCGCGCGCTTTTCCCGCACTAAAAATGCCATTTTTCCATTGCTCAGGTTTCGGGGGATTCCATCTGCATATCCGATTGGAATGACGGCAATGCGGGTTTCTCGTTTTGCAAATTGCGATCTTCCGTAGCCAATGCTCACACCGGCCGGATAATCCTGTATTCGCGAAATGCGGGAAAACAAGCTCCCCATCTCTTGAAAATCGAAGTTCCTGTTTTCTGTCTGAAAATCTTGTGTAGGATCAATTCCATACAACCCTATTCCCAGCCGAACCATGTCCATCGCATATTGCGAAAAGCGAATGATGCCCGCAGTATTCAGGATATGCCGAAAAGCCTGTAAACCCAGGGCTTGCTGGAGTTTGGCATACATTCGGTCAAACTGCTCAATTTGTGACAGCGAAAACTCATCTGCTGACGGATCGTCCGCTGCGGCCAAATGAGACATAACCGAAATGACATTCAAATCCGGATAGCGACCGATGCATGCGATTAGCTCACCTAACTCGGATTCATTAAATCCCAACCGCCCCATCCCCGTTTCTAGTTTGAGATGAATGCGATACTCGGTCAAATCAGCCATTCGACAAGCTCGTACATAGCGTTCCAGAAAATCAAGACTATGAACTTCTGGCTCAATATCAAATCGGATCAAGGCTGGAATACTCGCGACACCTGCATTCATCACCATAACCGGTAATTCAATTCCTGCATTCCTTAATTCAACTCCCTCGGAAGCGTAAGCTACGGTCAGATAGGTTGCCCCTTCTTTCTCTAATTCTCTCGCAATTTCCCAAGTACCACTTCCGTATGAAAAAGCCTTGACCATACACATCGTTTTGGTCCCGGGAGGCACGAGTGATTTCAGCAACCTAAAATTATGAGACAGCGCATTGAGGTCGACCTTGAGCCAGGTGGCATTGAGTTGCTGATTGAAAAGCGGAATCAGTTGTTCCAATTCAAATTGACGTGCGCCTTTAAGTAGCACCACGCTATCTACAAAATCTTCGTACCTAAAATCAGCGATCAGGTCCTGCGTATTTAAATAACTCAGCGCATGCCCCAGTGCCTGAAAGATCGGGCCAATGGTACGAACCCGATCGGAGCCTGCTAATTCGATCGCTTCTTTCAGCAATACCCTATGAATCTCAATCTGAGTGTCCCCCTGATGGGGAATGTCGGTCAGGATAATGTGGCGGTTTGGATGAGCTGCGGTATTGTGCAGCATTCGGAAGGCATTTCGGACTGAATCGATATCTGAATTGTAGCTGTCATTGATCAGGGTAATATGCGGATTATCGGTAATCAATTCCGTCCGCATATCGATCGGATACAGTAAGGCAAGGCGTTCGGCTATTTCCGTTGGGGATACGCCAAAATGCCGGGCCCCGACAATCGCCAGCAATGCATTCTCCACATCACTCTCGCCCGTCAACGGCAATTCATACTTCCCTACCCGCTCCCCTTCCCGCCAGTTTATCTGCCATCCGCTTACAGATCGCTTATACGCCACCTGAATCTGATCATTTATCTCCCCCCCGATCGTCATAAGCGGATATTTATTATTCCGCAATTCAGCCAGTACTTCTCCTTGTAAGGAAGTAGTAAGTAGCTGCTCGACATCAGTAAATAACAGGCACTTTTCAGCCAGTTTTTGTTCAGCAGACAAAAATCCTTCAGCATGCGCATTTCCCATGTGCGTAAGCATCCCGATGGTTGGTTGAATCATTTGGTGCAACACAGCCATTTCATCGGGTTGAGAAATTCCTGCTTCGATGATGGCCAAATCTGCATCGGGATGCATTTGCAATAATGACAAGGCAACTCCGAGTTGGCTATTGTAACTCATCGGACTTTTGACGACCTGGAATTGCTGTTCTAACAAAGTCGTTAGCCATTCCTTGACGATCGTTTTCCCATTGCTACCGGTAATCCCCAATACAGGATACGAGAATCTGCACCGGTGATGCATCGCCCATAATTGCAAGCTTTCGAGCGGATCAGTTGCCAGGATGTAATTGACTTCTTTAAACGAAATGGGTCGATCCACTATAAAATTCCGCACGCCTTTTTCCCAGGCTTTCTGAATGAAATCATGCCCGTCTCGGTTATTCGTTTTGATGGCTACAAACAACGTTTCAGGGCCATGGCTGATCACCCGGGTATCAAAGGCCACGTACCGGAGTAACTGAGGCGCTGCCTGCCCCTGGAATAAATCCGCAGCATGTGCCAGTTGAGCGATCTGATCGATACGGTAAGGAATTCCGAGCATAATATCCGGAAGCATTATCGGCCTCTATGCGAAACTACTTATTTATGTGGTTTCTTACCATCCTTGCTTCGGTATTTGAGGAGCCCAAGCTTTATGTATGTTGTTTACAGGACTACGTTTATTACTCCTCTGCATGATTGCTGTCGCAGGTTTGGTAAGGTCTGATCAACAATGACCCGATTCCCTGTGCAAGAAATTGGGAAATTCAGTATCGAAAAATGAAGACAGTACCTGACAGCTTATTCCCCCATAGGTTTACGACCGATTACCTGGATCGCATTTCCGCGATTTCTCCTGGATTTCAGGTTGTCGATTCGGACAAACAACTTAGACCATGGAAGCACCGCAAGCTGTATGACCGGCCCCATTCTTTTCCCAAAATAACTCAGTTCCCAAGCCAGGCGAGACAACCATCCATCGCTATATGCGGCATATTCAATCTCAAAGCCTTCTTTTTTGAAGCGATCTTTAAGATCTTCCAGTTCATATACCTGCCCGATGTGCTCTTCATCCAACCAAACTTTGTAATCGCCAAACCAGCTTTCGGGGGCAATAATCCGCTGTTCTTTGCTCGGCATTTTGACGAGTAAGCGCCCCCCCGGAGTAAGCCGTGCAAATGTCTGGGCAAAAGGCATTTCAGGCTCTAGAATGTGTTCAAACACGTCTACAGAATAAATCAAATCAAACTGTTTGCCTTCGGGCAATGTCTCGATTAGTCCCAGATGAGACGATAGGTTGGTAAGCCCTTCCTGAGTTTTGATTTTGTCTAAGAGTTCAGTTTTACGGTTCTGGAGTTCCAGGCCCGTTACTTTTGCATGAGGAAGAACTTTGGACATCATTACCGCATATTCTCCAAATCCACATCCCAGATCCAGAACTTCTGTTAGTTCTTCCAGTGGGATTCGATTTATGATTTTCCGAAAAACAAGGGATCGCGCAAAATTCCCCACATTGGTATATCCGAAAATTTTTGAAATGAATTTTGCCAGTCTGGGACGGCTGGACATTCGCT
>CAYGTH010000568.1:4564-4939 GCA_964352745.1 uncultured Bacteroidia bacterium | reverse complement strand
GACGTTTCTCCTACTGCCAATGCCTTGATTGCAGGCTCCTATTCAATTGAAGTAACAGATGAAAACGGATGTCAGGCAAGTGCGGAAGTGCTCGTAGGGCAGCCTGATTCCATTCTGATCAGCCTGGTGGATGAGAGCATTGCCTACTGTAATCTTGCGAATGGAACCTTGCTCGTAGATGCGACAGGAGGAATACCGGCATATCAATACAGCTGGAATACCAGTCCAGCACAAGAAGGGCCTTTTGCTACTGATTTGTTTGGTGGAACTTTTGGTGGGCCCCATGTGGTAACCGTAACAGATGCCAATGGATGTCAAAATGAGTTGGCGATTCCACTGGAGAATCTGGTACCGCCTATTGCTTCTTTCCAGACT
>CAYGTH010000568.1:0-4554 GCA_964352745.1 uncultured Bacteroidia bacterium | reverse complement strand
AACCCAGAACTCGGACAAGAGGTAGCGCTTTCCAAGGCAGCTCTCGAATTCAGCAACACCTCAACCGGGGCCGTTGCTTACCTTTGGGACTTTGGGGATGGCAGCCCTTTTACGGATTTGGAAAACCCTGCCTATACCTACACGGAACCCGGCACCTATACCATTCTATTGACAGCCATTGATCCGAATAATACCTGTCCGGATACCACAAGTCTGACATTCACCATTATTCCAGATGGGGTGCTGTTTTTCCCAAATGCATTCTCTCCCAATGGAGATGGGCATAATGATGAGTTTTTCATCTCGGGAGAAGGGGTCGTGAGCATGGAAATGATTATCTTTGATCGATGGGGCGTAGAGCTCAAGCGATTATTTGATCCCTCCGAAACCTGGGATGGAACCCATGCAAATGGCGCTGATGTGCAGGAAGGGGTTTATGTCTATGTGATCAAGGCCACTATGAATAACGGTGCCATACTGGACCGAGGAGGATCGATTACCTTGATTAGATAAGAGGGGTCGGGAGTCAGGAGAGTGGGAAGAGGAGAGAGGGAAGAGGGAAGAGAAAAACAGGCTTTACAAAAATATTTTTGCAAATATGATTTCTGCTCCTATCTTTGCCCTCATAATCAATAGAGAAATGAATCTATTTTTGCAAAGTACTAAAAACTGGTGGTGGCCTACTTCGATTCCTTCGTAAGTAGTAAGTCACCTTTGCAAAAAAATCACTCAACATATACAAGGGCTTGCTGGTTACACAACCGCAAGCCCTTTTTCATTTTACAAACCCTCTCTCTGCTTATATGAAAACATTCACGCTCAATACCCGATATCGAAAGCGCCTCGCAGATACTGTAACACCAGTCAGTATTTACCTCCGGCTGCGGGATCAGTTTGCCAACTCATTGTTGCTGGAAAGTTCTGACTACCACGGAAACACAAATACTTTTTCCTTCATTTGTTTTGATCCAATTGCCTCATTTGAATTGAAGGCAGGTACTGTTCAGGCTAGTTTTCCAGATGGATCTACAGAATCCCAGACTGTCAGTACCAGCAAAGATGTTCCTCAAGCCTTACAGCAATTTTCAGATCGTTTCCAAACCGATACCCTCGACTTCAAATTTGCTTACAATGGTCTTTTTGGCTACCAGGCTTATGACAGTGTTCGCCATTTTGAAGATGTTGACATACAGACATATTCATCTGAAGAAAGAGAGATTCCAGACCTGCTCTACCACCTGTACCGGTTCGTAATTGTGGTCAATCACTTCAATAATGAGCTTTATTTATTTGAACATACCTATGGGGAAGTTCCCAGCCAATTAACTCATATCGAGTCTCTGCTCAATAATCACAGCCTGCCACAATACGGATTTCAAACCCTTGGCAGCGAAGCCTCCAACCTGACGGATGACGAATATCTCCACATGGTTCGGAAAGGAATTGAGCATTGCAAGCTAGGGGACGTGTTCCAAATTGTCCTTTCCCGCCAATTCAGCCAGGAATTTACCGGGGACGAATTCAATGTATATCGAACCCTTCGCTCTGTCAATCCTTCTCCCTATTTGTTTTATGGAGATTTTGGAAGCTTTAAACTGATGGGATCCAGTCCCGAAGCGCAATTGCTGATCCAGGAGGGAGAGGCAACGATCCACCCGATTGCCGGTACCTTTCGGAGAACCGGTCATGATGAGGAAGACACCCGCCTTGCCCGCGAGCTATTTGATGATCCGAAGGAAAACGCGGAACATGTGATGCTTGTGGATCTGGCAAGAAATGACCTGAGCAGAAATTGTTCGGAGGTAAAAGTGAATGTCTTTAAAGAAATTCAATACTACTCCCACGTCATTCATCTCGTCTCTACCGTAACCGGGCAGATTGATACAGATGTTTCCTCCATTCAATTGGTTGCTGACACCTTCCCGGCAGGCACTTTATCAGGCGCCCCCAAACACCGGGCAATGCAACTGATTAACCATTATGAAAACCAAAACCGGGGATTCTATGGCGGTAGTATCGGGTATCTGGGGTTTGATGGCACGTTCAATCAGGCGATCATCATCCGATCTTTTCTCAGCAAAGGGAATACCTTATATTTCCAGGCCGGAGCAGGAATTGTTTTCAAATCCGTTCCTGAAAATGAATTACAAGAAGTTACCAATAAACTCATGGCACTCCGCCGCGCGCTCGACCTCGCAGCCGAAATACACGCTCCCCAACCTCAAGCTATCCGACCCGCTACAACCGAAACTAACGCTTTATGAAAATCCTTGTACTCGATAATTACGATTCTTTTACTTACAATCTGGTTCATATCATCCGGGAGCTGGGGTATGGAGAACAAATGGATGTTTTCAGGAATGATAAAATCGAACTGGAAGCAGTAGCCAACTACGATAAAATCTTACTATCGCCTGGGCCGGGTCTTCCCAGCGAGGCTGGAATCATGCCAGAACTCATAAAAATGTATGCGCCGACCAAGCATATACTCGGCGTATGTCTCGGTCATCAGGGAATAGGCGAATCCTTTGGTGCTAATTTACATAACCTGGAAGAGGTATTGCACGGGATTGCTACCCCTGTCAGCAACCTTATACCAGAGGATCCCCTATTCGCAGGGGTGCCAAAAGCCTTTCAAGTAGCACGCTACCACAGTTGGGTTGTCAATCGGGAATCTATAAATGGCTCCCTTGAAATCCTTGCAGAAGATGAAAATGGCGTTGTGATGGCTATTCGGCACCGAGAATACGATGTCTATGGCCTGCAGTTTCACCCAGAATCCATTATTACTGATCACGGCATTCAAATCATTCAAAACTGGCTAAACCTATAGGGGATTTACGATTTGGGAGTTACGATTTACGATTTTGGGTTTACGACACTCCTCACTGAATTGGACCTACTTGATATGCATTTTTTTTTCAGACGCGCTATTATTGACTAACCTACCATGAAAGAAATACTTAATTACCTATTTGAACATAACACCCTATCGCGGATTGAGGCAAAAGAAGTCCTTGGGAAAATCGCGCAAGGCGGACACTATAATGACGCTCAGGTCGCTGCATTTCTGACGGTTTTCATGATGCGTAGCATTACGGTAGAAGAACTCTCCGGTTTCCGGGAGGCCATGTTGGAGCTGTGCATTTCGATTGATCTTTCAGATTTCGATCCGATCGACTTATGTGGCACCGGCGGAGACGGAAAAGACACCTTTAATGTCTCCACTATCGCCTCCTTTATCACAGCTGGAGCTGGGGTAAATGTTGCCAAGCACGGCAATTATGGGGTTTCTTCCGTATCTGGCTCCTCCAATATGATCGAGCACTTTGGCTATCAATTCACCAATGATTCCGATCATCTCAGAGCAAAAATTGAAGAGACGAATATCTGTTTTCTCCATGCGCCCTTGTTTCACCCGGCCATGAAGAACGTCGGGCCTATCCGAAGAGCATTGGGGGTTAAAACCTTCTTCAATATGCTCGGGCCGATGGTCAATCCTTCCTTCCCGAAAAAACAATTGGTGGGGGTTTTTAGTCTGGAACTCGCGCGCCTGTATGGATATTTGTATCAGCAAACGGACAAGGATTTTGTCATCCTCCACTCCCTCGATGGCTATGATGAAATAAGCCTGACCGGTGCGTGCAAACAGATTTCCAGAGAAGGAGAGCGAATCACCTTTCCTGAAACACTGGGATTCAGTCAACATCAGCAATCTGATCTGTTTGGAGGCAAAACCGTGAAAGAAGCTGCCCGGATATTTAAAAACGTACTGAGCAATGAAGGGACGCTTCCCCAAACTGAAGTTGTCCTTGCCAATGCAGGCATGGCCATTCAATGTGCAAGGCCCGGAACCTCTACAGAAGATGCCGTAGCCGCTGCGCGCGAATCCCTCGAATCGGGTGCCGCACTCAAAACATTCACCCAATTCATCGGATAATTAACAAGTTCTCGCATGAACATATTAGAAGAAATAGTTGCCCATAAACGCAAAGAAGTTGCTGAACAAGCGAGTTTATATCCCGCAAAACTGCTGGAAAAATCGCCCTATTTTGAGACGCCCTGCGTTTCGCTGCAACAGTATCTCACCCGCCCGGACAAATCGGGAATCATCGCCGAAATCAAACGAAAATCTCCCTCAAAAGGAGCCATTAATCCTTATGTATCCGTCGAGCGGACTTCAATCGGGTATATGCAAGCCGGGGCTTCGGCATTGTCCATTTTGACAGACAAGAAGTTTTTTGGCGGCAAAAATGAAGACCTGACGCTCGCCCGCCAAATGAACTATTGTCCCATTTTGCGAAAAGATTTTACAATTGATGAATATCAGATTGTAGAGGCCCGATCCATTGGGGCAGATGCCATCTTGCTGATTGCCGCCGTATTGGAGCCATCAGAAATTCAACAATTAGCTGCTTTTGCAAAATCGCTGGGGCTAGAGGTCCTGATGGAAGTGCATAACCAGGAAGAACTCGAGCGCAGCCTCACAGACGATATCGATTTGGTTGGCGTCAATAACCGGAACCTCAAAGATTTCTCAGTTGACCTGAATAC
>CAYGTH010000567.1:0-4939 GCA_964352745.1 uncultured Bacteroidia bacterium | reverse complement strand
GAGGCATTGGTGGAAGCCCTGCTGGCGAGCGGAGAGAAGAAAGTGGGAGTGAGGATAGAATAATGGAGGATCATCTCCTGGGTTTTTTTTTATTCGTTTTTACCAGTCAGGCCTTTCTTTAGGCCGGGTTTTATTTACGGCTGTTTTGCGCAGCTGCTGGAGGAATTTTGTTTCATTTTCCCGCATGGCATCCAAAATAAGGCGCGCATCTTCGAGGGACAGGGTGTCATTTTGATTGGGTTTTGCCTGATCATTTCCAGAAGGCGGGCGTTGATATTGGCGGAGCCATTGAGCGATCTTTCTGCGCCTTTCTTCACTGTCCACATTCGGAAGGGGATTATTGTCTGCATCCTCTTCGGCTTCTTCCGGATCAGGAGATTGATTAGCGGGGGCTTCTGCCTGCGGATCCATTTCAGGTTTCATCCGCTTGAGCAGCAATTCATAATTGTACCGTGCAGTTTCGTTTTGGGGATCGTATTTCAATGCTTGCTTCCAGGCCGAGAGTGCCTGCCGGGATTTCTCTTGTTTGAGTAATAAAATTCCGATTTGATTGGAAGCTTTGGAAGCCAGTTCCGGGTTTCGGACATTGACGGACTGATGGTAGAATTCGAGTGCTCTGTCCAGGGAGTCAATTTGCTCATAACACTGCGCAATGTTGTATCTGATTTCGCGGCTGCGAAGCGGATAAGTCGCCATAGCCTTGCGATAAGCGGAGATACTGGCTTCATATTTTCCCGATACAAAATGCTCATGTGCCTGCTTGAGCGGGCCATTGTTCCATCCGGGGATAGCCAGGAGATATATGACAAGCCATAACTGCTTCATTGTCTTCGCACGGGCATTAAAAACATACTCATCAAAAGGGCGAATAGAGAGACAAACAAAAATAGTTGATACCGATTGCTCTCGACCAATTCAATTTTAGATTCAAGGGGAGAGGAAGTCAGCAATAATAACTGCTCGATCAATCCGTCCATTCGTTTGTAGGGAGCATCAATGGAAACATATTCAGTATTGAATTCTCGCGCAATCTCAATCAACTGTTCGTCCAGCAAACGGGAAATTGCGGTACTTCCATCCGGATAGGTTTTGAAGCCTCGCTGTTCTTCATTGGCAAATTGCGGTACAGGTGCTCCTTCAGCGGTGCCGATTCCTACCGGGAATACTTTAATATTGGATTGCTTCAGGCGATCAATAATGGAGGCGTAGGTATCTCCGTAATCTTCTCCATCTGAAACCAGAATAATGGCCCGATTCACATTGTTAGCACGCCCTTCCACACTCAGGAACCGTTCCAACGCTACGGCCATTGCACTTCGGAATTGAGTACCGGTTTGGGCAAATTGATCGGTTTTGGCCATGTCTAAAAACAGCGAAACAGCGCGGTAGTCCCGGGTGAGTGGGCACTGGACGTAGGCATTTTCCGAAAATATAATTACGCCTATTTTATCACCGCGCAATGCATATACGAGTTGTTTGAGTTCTTGCTGAGCTTTTTTCAAACGAGAAGGCAGAATATCCTCGGCATTCATACTGGCCGAAACATCCAGGAGGATATAGATTTCGCGCCCCATGATGCTTACTTTTCGCTCACTTTCGCGCCAAAAAGGGCCAGCCAGCGCAACGAACAATAAGACAAAGGCTATTGCACGTAGAATAAACTTGAAAAAGGGGTAGCTTCTCTTAAACTCTTCTTCCCCAAACCAAGCATGAATAATCTGATCTACCCGCCTGTAAACCAGGAAGATAACACCGAGACTCACCGGGATGGCGAGGGCCCATATCCAATATTGGGGGAAAGCAAAATCCAATCGAATACAAAATTGAGGTGATTAACCATTGAAGATTCATACACACGTTGAATCATCTAATTAGGTCCAAGGTTTACAAATTTGAAGGATTTTGCAAGGGATCTCGGGTAAAACGCTGATTTTCATGTATAAACGTGTCATTTGGGAGTGGGAGTTTGAGAGAAGGGGAGATCGGGAAGTCGGGAGTAGGAGCGTTGGGGAAATGGTCAACCTCTTAGTAATGACTAAAAAATAAATACACCTTATTTACTCTCCACGCACTTGCGTCATTCCGGAGGTCCGAGGTTGCGCAGCTTCCGAGGACAATCCGGAATCTTCTATGCTTTGCTCAAAACCCTGTTTGGGGCTGGGGGATTCCGGATAACATTTCATCCCGACTTGTCGGGACGCAATGAAATATTTCCGGATGACGGGTTTGTTTTTTGACCATTACTTAATCAAACGCTCAAACTTTTTCTAGCAAAATCGTTTGTCGAATGGCATTCGGGATTTTGTTTTGTTTGACCGTTTGAGAGTTTGAAAGTTCGAGGGTTTAAGAACCATACATGCAATCATTGATCCCCTGTGGCAGAGGTCTTGGGGTCCAGTACATCCCGGAGGCGTTCGCCGATGAGGTTAAAGGAGAGTACGGTAAGGAAAATCGCTACAGATGGCGCGACTGCCAACCACCATGCTTGCGTGAAATTAGCCCGAATGAGGCTGAGAATTCGTCCCCAGGTCGGGACATCATTGGGCACCCCAATATTCAGGAAGGAAAGCGCAGCCTCGGCGATAATGGCTGATCCCATTCCAAAAGCTACTACCACGAGGACAGGAGCAATTCCATTTGGGAGCGCATGCCGCCAAATAATCCGACTCTTTGATAAGCCTAAGGCACGCGCTGACTCCAGGTATTCGAGCTGGGTGATCCGCATCATTTCGGCGCGTACCAGTCTGGCAATTCCGGTCCATCCTGTCAGGCCGATGATGACCATTACCAGGACCAGGCTCCGTTTTTCAAACAGATAGGAAACGGAAATCAAAAGTAGCAGAACGGGGAGTGAATTCAGGACTTCAATCAAGCGGGAAATGAGGCTATCCAGCGGGACAGATACCCGATGAGCCAGGAGGCCGGTTTTAGATAGCCCTTTTCCTAATCCATATCCGAGTGCCAATATACCCGCTGCGATGAAAAGACTGAGGAGCAGGTGCCCTGCCAATGGCCCTACGCCTGCCTGGGCGGCATCGGTCAGGACAAATCGTCTGATATATCCGCCGTAAAACCAGGCGGGTAAAAGAGACAGGAGGAGAGCAATTGCAATCCCTCGCCGCAATCTCAATCCCTGATTTCCAAAAAATCCGGCAAGTGTACCGAGGATTACCCCAATTAAGGTGGCCAGCCCGACGGCTATCAGTCCGACGAGTAAGGAAACGCGGGTGCCGTGAATGAGGTGAGATAATACGTCCTTGCCGCCCGGCATCGTGCCCAGCCAATGTCGAAATCGAAGGGGAAGGGAAACCCGTTTCTCATGGATATCCTGGTAATATTGCGGTTCAAAAGGACTGAGAAAGCGGCCTGCTGTCCGATCTTTTGTCTGGGGACTATAAGGCACTGGTGCCCATATGACCGATTCCAACTTGATGTCCCGCCAGTCTGGGACCTGCTGATATTGAAGGAATACCGGTTGGTTTTTCCGAACATCCATCAGGGTATCCATCTGAGTGGGGGAGAAGGCAGGAAAGTGCACGGCTCCGTTGTACCGGCAATACAGCGGCAGATGGGTTGCCAAAAGCGGTGCTAACACAGCCAGCAATACCAATCCCCCAATAAACGCCAGCGCCCATACCGCCAGCTTACTGCGGCGATACGCTTGCCAAAACTGGCGACGGAGGGATTGAGAGGTGTGCATATTGATTCTGTCTGTCTGCTTTAATTCCTTCTGTCTTTTATCTTTATTCTATTCATCTTCCTACTTATCTAACCTGATTCTTGGATCAACTAATACATAGAGTACATCAGCAATCAGATACCCGATCACGGTCAAAAACCCGGTCAGGGTAAATATCGCGACGATTATGGGGGTATCCTGGTTCTGAATGGCTCGAAGGGTTTCTCTTCCCATACCCGGAATCGCAAATATCTCTTCCAGGATAACCGATCCGCCAATCAGGGCCGGAAAAACGGCTACAAATAAAGTGATGATCGGCAGCAGGGCATTTTTCAGACCGTGCTTGCCCAGTACCTGCCATTCTGCTAACCCTTTTGCGCGGGCAGTACGGATATAGTCTTGCTGCAAAATTTCGAGCATGCTACTCCGCATCGTCCGATTTAAAAATGCCAGTGCGCCATAGGTATAAGCGATCAGCGGGATGAGCAACCGACCAAAATGTTCAGTAAAGAGGCTCCACTGCGATTGCCCCGGCTCCGGATTTACGCCAAAGGTGACATACGGCCAATCAAGGAGTTCTACAAATCCGACCATAAGCAGAGTTGCGACAAAAAAGGAAGGCAGGGCATCTAAGGCGAGGACTGCAATTCCCGAAAATCGATCAAAGGCCTGATTTCGATACCGCGCTGCCAGTATCCCAAGGGGAATCGCAATGATATAGGCCAATACAACGGAAATCAGGGTCAACAAGAAAGACCAGAAAAAGCGATCCAGTATTCGACCACTCACCGGCTCGTTGGAGGATTGAAAAGATTTGCCAAAATCCAACCGGAGAACGCCGCTGATCCAGTGATGGTATTGATTGTTGGTGCCCTGCCAAAAAATCCAGGGGATATAAGTGGCACCACTTCCCGGGCTCTCTATGAGGCGGGTAAATTGAGCCTGGCTGGCCTGGAAAGCAGCAGATGCAGGTCCAAAGTGAGGGTGTTGGGTATGTAGCTTATTCAACTGGTCCAGGATCCCTGCTATTTCGGTTGATTCGTGCGTTCTGAATAGGCGGAGACTCAGATTGAGTGCAGTGCTGGTTTGTTGGTTCTGCTCAAATTCCCGGTTTGTACCGGTTTTTTGTAAATCGGCATAGGTTTTTCTCAGCGTTTTGAGGGAGCGATACCAGCCATCCACGAGGGGCCATGTGCCCTGTTGGTTCAACAAACGACTCATGGCAAGTCGGGTATCTGATTCATAAATCCGGTAGAGGGT
>CAYGTH010000566.1:0-4959 GCA_964352745.1 uncultured Bacteroidia bacterium | reverse complement strand
GCCTTTTTGATGAAATTATGAACCAGGAACTTGTTGCCTTCATTTTCCAGCTTGATGACAGCGAGTTTGATGTCGGTTACTTCTTCCGGAGATAAGACCAGTTGATCGCGCTCGGGTAATAAGTGCTGGTCAAACCCTCGGAATTCGGATTTTATAATCATCTTTTTTTCATACAACTCAAAAATGCTGTAGAAAAATACGGCGTAGATCATGGCTTGTATATAGCCTTTGCCAGATCCGCCCAGGGCTTCAAAGAAGCGGTGGATACCGGACACGGATTCGAAGAGAGAACCCAGGAATGTCAGCAGGAGCCATAGCGATATCGCGGCTACGATACTGAAAATCAGTTGGAATAATTTTGTCTTAAACATATGAGTAGGTTGTTATTGCTTAATGAATTGATAGCTGCCATCGGCCCTTAGGATTACGGTACCCAGCAGGATTTTGGACTTGCCAATTGGGAGGGTTTTAGAAAAGGTCTCGCCTCTTTGTTGGCTGGCTTTTCCTTTTGTGTAGATCAAGCCTTTGAGCTGGACACTTTTACTGTTGCGGCTACTTTCTTTGAATTGCGCATACAACAGGTATTTTCCCGGTATGATGTCATCAAATTGGCGTACGGCTTCCTGATTGGTTCTCAGGTCATTGCCAAACAGCCGGTTGCGTGATTTTCCGCTGTCCCACTGTCCGATGGATCGGTCCTTTTTTCGACCGCCATATACCCAGTCATTGCCTTTGCGAACAAAGAAGTCCACATTATCGTCCTGATTCATCCAGTTGACCTCAAAAGAGACCTTACAGGGGACAGAAGGCGCATCGCCTTTGAATACAGTTGTCTGTTTCGGGCCTCCATTATCCGCGACAGGTGCCTTTTTGGGCTCCGGGCTGGGTTGGGCCTTCGGTTTCGGTTGAGGGGGCTCCGGTTTGGAAACCGGAACGGGGCGGGGCCGATTGACTTCGACCGCTTTTTGGGCTGTCTTTTTCTGAGCGGGTTTCGGATACGTTTTGTAATCCACCAGTACCGTGAAGAGGGTGTCTCCCACTTGCTTGGACCGGAGGCTATCGTGCAGATTGCCGAAAATTTTCATCTCGGTCGTATCCAGGTACATCACCGCCTGACTGACTGTCGAGGCAGACTGTCCGCCTTTGGGCGTGATGATGAACAGGAAGATAACTGCTCCGAGTGCGCCGGTAACCAGGTCCAGAAAAGACAGGTTAAATATTTGATTTTTTCTCCGTGACATGAGAAGATAGTTGAAAGGTTTAGCCTGTTTTCGACTGCTTATATGTGTGTGGAAACAGGGATTGCCCATTTTGTTTCCGGTCTTCAGGGATTGGGAAATGACAGTGGATGCAGGTGTGGCCTTCGCCCGGTGCCTGGCTTCCACAGTTGTTGCATTGAAGGGGATTCTTATCCCCGATCAGTAAGGTGTGCATACTGCCTTCCGGGAGTTGATAGCTGAAGTTGTCAGCCATGTTGCACTGGGTACACCTGACGGTGTGATCAGCATTCTCACTGAAACAATTATTGCAGATTAGCATGGAATTAGTATTTGTCTTCGAAGGAAAAATGAAACTCGTAGCCAACTGTCAGGATCGTGGACTGGTTGAATTGATTGCCTTTGTAGGTATCAAAAAAGTCGTTGGCCTGCTTGTATCTGCCATTGAATGAATCGCTCAATCCGCTATCCCAGGTGACATTGAAGGTCAGCTTGCTGTTGTCATTGAAGGCATAGTAGAGCCCTGGTGAGAGCTGAAAACTCATCTGCATTTTTTTGTAATCATCATTCAGGCCACTGCCATATTTGACGGTATAGTGTTCGGTTGAAACATTTTCTGTTCCGTAGTACTCTGTGTATTCATCTATTTTTCCGCCTAAGCCCATGTTGAAAGTCGGGCCCATAGCGATGGAAAGACCAAATCGACGACTGACGGGATAGCGATATCCCACTAAGAGGGGGACGGCCAGATAATGTAATTTTTCATCTGCTGAATAGAAGCCGGTACCCAGATCATCCTGGAAGTTGTCCGTTTCATAGTGCCCGCCTTTTTGTATGTATTGCAGACCTGTTGATAGGGTGAAATTCTGGATTTGTAAACCCGCTATGACGCCGCCGTTCAGGCCGGTCAGGGAACTGGAACCCGAGTACAACTCAGCAAGATCCACCGTATGCTTGAGTTTTGAAAAATTGACGCCTCCGGTTGTGCCGATGAAGATGGAATTGTTTTGTGCGTACAGCACATTGAGGGTCAAGGCTAATGCTATAATAATTCTTGTTAAAAAATTCATGGTAAGATTGTTTATGGTTAGCGTAAAAAAATCAATCCGCAAGAGGATTGTAGTTAGCTAGCAATCAGGACTGTACGTCCAAATAGGGGGCCGGATTTCGATTTTGTAAGCTGGAATGTACATCCGTGGTAATATTTGTACTAGCTGTGAATTTGGACGGATAAGCGTGTTAGGAAATTCTGGCCATTTATGCTCATTTTTTGTAAAATGAGAAATCACGGAAGGTTTTTGAGAAAGAGCAGGCTTGCAAATGCAGAGATTAGCGGAGCCAGAAGGGAGTTGCCAGGCAGTGAATATGCTTTCAGGCTAAGGATGATGCTACGCTCGTGATGTGTATCTTAGGGAGGGATTATTTTTACACAGTCTTAGCAGCTATACCCATAACTCATAATCATGCATTTGAAAAGTACCCTATTATCCCTCATGCTGTTGGGCCTCTTATTGGGATCTTTTTCCCGACTCTCTGCTCAGAGTGATGGACTCTCTCAACAAGAGGAACATATTGATATTGGTTCCCGGCGTCAATTATTTGTTGATCATTACCTGATTGAGCGTTTGGATAAGGTTGAATTACAACTTCACGAACCCCGTGATGAGGGACCCGTTCTGTATTTTGACAAACCCTGGGAGGGGCAATTCAGTGGGTATTGTACCCTGATAAAAGAAGGGGGTTTGTTTCGAGCCTACTACAGAGGAATCCCGACAGTAGGGCAAGATGGCAACACAGATGAAGTAAGCTGTTACGCCGAATCCGATGATGGCATTACCTGGAGAAAACCCTCCCTGGGCATATATGAAATTGCGGGGACAACCGATAACAATGTCATCCTATCTCATGCCGCGCCGGTTACCCATAACTTTTGTCCATTTTTAGATACCCGGGAGGGAATCCCTCTGGCAGAACGGTACAAAGCACTGGGTGGCACTTCGAAAAGTGGCTTAATCGCCTATGCATCTGCAGATGGCATAAACTGGGCAAAGATGCAGGATGCGCCGGTCATTACCGACGGTAAATTTGATTCTCAGAATGTTTCATTCTGGTCGGAAACAGAAAAAAAATACGTTGCGTATTTCAGAATATGGACAAAGCAGGGATACTCAGGCTATCGCTCCATTGGGAGAGCTACTTCTGATGATTTCATTCATTGGAGCAAAACAACTCCCATGACCTTTGGAGATACGCCTATGCAGCATTTATATACCAATCAGACTCACCCTTATTTTCGGGCACCGCAGATTTATGTGGCCATTGCTGCGCGGTTTATGCCCAATCGGCAAGTTCTGAATGAGGAGAGCGCAAAAAAGCTGGGCGTAAATCCTAGCTATTATAAAGATTGTTCCGATGCGGTTTTTATGACCTCCAGGGGAGGAGATGCTTATGACAGAACCTTCATGGAAAGCTTTATCCGTCCGGGAATCGGATTGGAAAACTGGGTTTCACGGACAAATTATCCGGCACTTAATGTCCATCAAACCAGTCCGACAGAAATGTCCATTTATGTGAATCAGGATTATGCCCAGCCTACGGCACACCTTCGTCGCTATTCTTTGCGCCTGGATGGGTTTGCCTCGGCATCTGCTTCTTTTGAAGGAGGAGAATTGATCACAAAACTCTTGACGTTTTCCGGGGAAAAGTTGTTTCTGAATTTCTCGACTTCAGCAGCCGGGTCTATAAAAGTGGAAATACTGGATGAAGACAATCATCCCATTGAAGGCTTTGAATTGGAAAATTCAGTTGAAATTATCGGCAATGAACTTGAAAAAGAGGTGGCCTGGAATAATGCGAGGGCCCTGGAACAACTTGCCGGCAAACGGGTCAGGCTTCGGTTTGTATTAAAAGATGCTGATTTATATGCATTCCGATTTGGTCTGGAAGGGCCTCCGAAGCTAAAATTGCTTCAGGTACAAAAAATATGGGACGAAGCCCCCCACAATGCATTTACCGATTTGATCTATGCTAAAGACCGATGGTTTTGCGTGTTTCGGGAAGGGACAAAACATGTGAGCGATGACGGTGCTATCCGGGTCATTAGCTCCACCGATGGGGAGTCGTGGGAGTCGGCAGCCCTCATTGCTGCTGAAGAGGCTGATTTGCGGGATGCTAAAATAACGACAACTCCTTCAGGCCAGTTCATGCTCAACGGTGCGGGTGCTTTGAAAGACCGTTCCGTGAACACCCACCAGTCTCTGGCCTGGTTTTCAAATGACGGATTCACCTGGGGGAAAAGCAGCCCTGTAGCCGATCCGGACTTTTGGCTCTGGCGCGTCACCTGGCATAAAGATACAGCGTATGGATTTGGATATGCAACGGGTGAAAACAAACAGTTGCGTTTATACAAAAGCCACGACGGACAGACATACTCCCCACTGGTTGCTGACCTTGGGATTGAAGGATATCCCAATGAAACTTCCCTCGTGTTCAAAGGGGATACCGCCTTTTGCCTGCTGAGGAAGGATGGCGAATCCAATCATGGACTGCTGGGCATTTCGCTTCCTCCGTATCAAAACTGGGAATGGAAAGAGTTAGGCGTTCGAATTGGAGGCCCACATATGATCTTACTGTCTGACGGCAGCCTCCTCGCAGCTGTCCGGTTATATGGCGGGAAAGACTGGCACCCTGCCCGAACTTCCTTGTGCAGGATTGATGCGAAAAATGGGAAATTGACCGAAGT
>CAYGTH010000565.1:0-4969 GCA_964352745.1 uncultured Bacteroidia bacterium | reverse complement strand
GCCTTATGAATAGTTTTTGGGCGATACCTCGTTGCTAACAACCGGCATGAAGCGTGCTATTGCTATCTGGAAATCTGATATGCATTCCCTTGAACTGCCTATACATGAGTCCAGGAACCTGTATCGGGCCTGAAAAAAAGCTTAAGCCCTTAAGGCTATCAATCCTGTACCGGCGCCAAATCCACTTTTTTGGGGAAACCTTGTTGCAAACGGTGCACGAATCTTCCCACATACCTCCCGTACAACTCCTCGACGAAATCCGCCAGATTATCCGCGAAGAACTCTGGGATGCACGACTTTGGCAGGATCACAAAATGCTGCTTTTCCCCGAAGAAATCTGCGAACGCCTCCGTTGTTCCCGAAGTACCCTCACTCGCTACCGCCATCGCGGCCTGCCCCATTACCGGATTGGCAACCGCATCTATTATCGCTGGCCGGAAGTAATGGACTTTATGCAGCTACCGGATTCATTTAATCCTTCCAACCTCAAACCCTAAGGTTTGCATCTTGTGTATCCCCAATTTTGACAAGCAAAATTGCACTAATGCAAACAGCCGAAAGCTTACAAGCTGGCACGTCGGAGAGGCAACAGGTGGAGTATCGGCTTTCTGCGGTTCCATTTATTTTACTCTCTCAGGCAACCCAAGCGCCAAAGCCTGCGTACTGGGTTGCGTCATTCAAAAAGGCTGATAGTTTTCAGTTTAAATCAGATTGGTTTCCTTGTTCTTTAGGTCCACTTTGTCACCTGTTTTATTTGATAGAAATTACTTCTAGCAATATTTGATATCGTTTTTGGGTAACTAGGTAAGGGATAATCCGAAAAATGCGTAAAGGGAATCATGCACAACTTGAAAAATGGCTTAAAGGCTGCCTTCGACAAGATCGAAGTTGCCAGAAGGCGCTTTATTACCATTTTTATAGTTATGTGCTTTCAATTTGCCTGTATTATTCGTCAAACCGAGAGGAAGCAGATGAGGTTGCCAATGACGCATTTGTCAAGATATTTCATCAACTAAATCAATATGACAACAGATTTCCATTCAAAAGCTGGCTTCGGAGAGTAGTAGTTAATACAGCAATTGATGGATTTAGGCGGCGTAGCAAATATGCGCCGACAATCAACCTGAATTCCGGTCATGAAGTATTGCTGGAGCCGGAGGTACTTAGTCAAATTGCTGCTGAGGAAATATTGGAAATGGTCCAGCAATTACCCCCCAAATACCGGTTGGTATTTAACCTGTTTGTGTTGGAAGGATTTTCACATGAAGAAATTGCCGAAAGGCTTAATATCAACGTGGGGACATCCAAGTCCAATTTGTATAAAGCCCGTCAAAAACTAAAAGATATGCTCAAGGTCTGGGACCTTGATAGATTTGAGCATTATGGATGAACGACAATTAGACCGACTTATTCAAGCTAAACTGCTTGAAACAGAAGGAGAACGCCATGCGGTTTCCGGCTGGGATCATGTTGCGAGCCAACTCTCGCCCTCCACTGACAGTTGGTGGACGAATTGGCGAAGCAAAGTAATAGTCGCAGGTGGTTTGTTGTTGCTAATCAGCAACCTGGTATTGATCGGTGTTGTCCTTCAGCAGCAAAAAAGCCTTGATAATATTTCCGATCACATCAGGCAAATAAAAGCCTTACAAACCCTAAATCGCCAGGTGGAGCAAGAGAAGCCTGAGGTTTCTCTACAAGAAAGTAAACTGGATGAGGTAGTGTTATCCCAGACAGATGGAAATAATATTCACACAGATGCACCTGGACAACAAAGGGATTTTGCCGTTGCAGCACCTCCAACCCCGAATCAGGCCACACAAAGAATATTGTCAAACGCTGTACTTGTAGATCCCTATGTGAAGCCTATTCCAGACACCGTAAGTTCCCCAAGAGAATTACCTGATTCTATCTTTGTCGAGCGAGATCAAGGTATGATGGAAATAGATACAATAAGGGAAACAGCTCTATCAGAAAATCTAAAATCGACTTCTCCACTTGATACAATTACGGAATCTATCCAGTCAGAAATCGCACAGCAAGACCTGAAAAAGGTAAAGCGTCGTCGTAGGAAACCATTGCGAACCCGGCTGACGGGCGGGACCTGGCAGACGGGCCTCAATGTATTTCTCCCGCGTACGAATATTGATTTTGGGATACCAGATCAAGGTACAGGTACGACTTTCGGATTGGGAGTGGAATATCTTGCCCCTGGTGACCGCTTAAGGTTGAGTTCCGGGATCGAGTACGGT
This sequence comes from uncultured Bacteroidia bacterium, assembly GCA_964352745.1. GTDB lineage: Bacteria > Bacteroidota > Bacteroidia > J057 > J057 > CAYGTH01. The sequence goes on along the minus strand of CAYGTH010000565.1, from coordinate 2,720 downwards.
GGATTAGCTTATAAAACTGATGATCATGTCCATGCACCCGACATTGCAGAAAAATATACCCATTATCCTGACCTGGAGCAATATGGAATTCTGGAAAGGTTACATGAAATTGATATGCATGCAAAACTGATAGAAGTACCGATCAAGATCAAATATATACTGTCTGATCGTGCTGAAATTAAACCCTGGATAAGTGCAGGCGCTGTAGGGCGGTTTTTTCTGAAGCAGGACTTTTTATACGAATTTGAAAATACAACAGGAGAGGATGTGGTCTTTACAGAAATGGGCATGCCCAGCCGATCCTGGGGAATCGGCGAACTCGCGATTGGGGGCGAATACCAATTCTCAAAAAAATGGAAAGGACAGCTTGCGCTGATGTATCGGCTTGATTTAGCTGGCCACGGGGTAGAACAGCGGAGATATCAATTCTGGGGAATACAAGCCGGCTTCTGGCGGCACTGGGGTAAGAAGAAAAAGTATTAAATATTAAATAACTAAAAAATCACACATACAATCTAACTCATAACAGGCCTGTATCTAGCCTGATTAGGGAGTTAATTCCAATAACTTCCATACTAAAATCATGGGCAATATATGAAATCGATGTAATAATCGAAATGGGATTCTATTGCCTTTATTCAATCCATTTTCCTATGAAAGACACACAAGACGAAAGAAAGACCTGCGCACTCTGTAATTCAACTCATGTGGAAGCCTTTTTTCACCTTCCCAATATGCCAACGCAGGATGGTCTTTTAGCAGATAGTTACGAGGACAGTCTCTCATTTCCCATCGGCACCATTCAGTTGAGCCTTTGTACTGATTGTGGTTATGTAGCCAACGAGGGATACGATCCTAACAAGATCACTTTTGATACCTATGATTTTTCACTCAATCATTCGCCCACTTTCAGGGAATACGTAGAACAACTTACAGACCGACTATGTGAAACCTACCAATTATCTGGAAAGACCCTTCTCGAAATTGGGTGTGGTGATGGGCATGTGTTAAGTCGGCTGAAGGAGAAGGGCGACAATATAGCGTTTGGCATTGATCCGGGCTTTGATTTTAGTCAGCACCTGCCATCTTTTGGCCAGCGACTGTACCTGATTCGCGATTATTATTCGCCCCATTTTGCCTTCCTGCGCCCCGACTTTGTCATGTGTCGACTGGTCATTGATCTGCTACCAGATCCCGTTCAATTTTTAAAGATGCTGCGAAGAAACCTCGACCATTGCCCAGATGCGGTCCTGTACATGGAGGTTCCTAATGCAGTGAAAAACTTCTCCGATGCGGTATTATGGAACATGGCGTATGAGCACCGGTCGTGGTTTACCCCTGAGTCCTTGCGCTATCTCTTTGAATTGTGCGGATTTAAGGTGCTCAATATCGAGACTTGCTGGCAGGAAGAATTTCTTGCAATTGAGGCGACTCCAACCTATCCCTGGCCCAAACCTGGAAGAAGAAATGAAGACGCCCTTCAGAATTTTATTCGGTCAATCGAGAACTTTAGACATAAAACAAATGGGATTCAGCAGGCTCACCGTCACCGCCTTGAAGAAATTAGCAGCAAACAACAAAAGTTAGCTATGTGGGGCGCTGGAGCTCGCGGCGTAACCTTTCTCAATATGTTCCAGATGAATGGAGAAGTGAACCAGGTGGTCGATATCAATCCACGTAGGCATGGAAAATACATGCCGGGCACTAGACATCAGGTTGCCGCTCCCGAATCGCTAATCGAATTGGCGCCGGATGTATTGCTAATTAATAATCCAACTTATGCGGAGGAAATTATGGAGCATGCGAAAGAATTGGGCCTAAAGAGTGAATTCTGGGTACTCTGATAGAGGGTCTGGATAAATATTTGAAGACGCTTTCCCGGTTTTTCTTTTTGATTATATAAGTAGCACTGGCCTGCGATTGGGCTAGTGTTACTTATTTGATTTGTAGATATCGTTTCAGAAGATATTCCAGATGTCAAGGTGCTCTCTACTCTGTGACCCACTGCCCCCTTATTCTTTTGTTAAGGATACGTCCCTCATCCACCCTATAGGCAATTGATGTCAGGAAATAGACTCAATCAAGTCCGCCGTAAATCCCACCTCAGAAAGTTGCCGAACCAGCATTTCCGGACGTATGGATTGAGTAGTGCAGACAGTAAGAATTCAGTCGGCACTTTGTAGGTCTACTTTTCATTTGGGGTGAGTCAGTTTGGAGGGTGCAGCTCCACTTTTTGAGAAAAAGTGGAATAAGCTTTAAAAAACACCCATATTCCCAAATAGAAACGACCGATCATGTCCCATCTCCTCACCTTCACCACCAACATCGCCCACCAGCCCGTCCACATCAGCGACGAACAAATTCACCACGCCCTCAACAACTCAAACCCCGACATAAATCCGAAACAGCTCCAACGCATCAACATCGACATCCAGCACTTCCCACGAGAAGCCCCGGCAGCACATTGGGAAGACCTCGCCTTCCAACTGCGCCAGCACCTGCAGCAAGGCCTCGCAACCGAAACCATCGAACACCTGCATATCTTCGCCATAGGACCCATGCCCCTGCTGATGCTACTCGGGCAGGTCCTCGGCGACAAAATCCCCGCGACTCTCTACCAGGCCCACCGCGATATCGAACACCCGGAGCGTAACTGGACCTGGGGAAGCGAAGCACCTCCAACCGAATTCCAGACCTTGACTCACCACGAAAATCCATTG